>VBOR01000056.1 GCA_005893165.1 Candidatus Eiseniibacteriota bacterium
CCGGTTTCCGAAGATCGGCGCCGTGGAATCGGAGGTCTCGATCAGGCCACGCCCGGTCTCTTCCGGCTCCGAAGGAACCGTCCCATCCTCCTCGGACAGGATCGCGCGCGTTCCCACGAGGGAGACCTGGAACGGCTCGATCGCCGTGAGCACGTCGAACTCGGACCCCAGGGTGGCCCCCTTCGGTCCGCTTCGGACGAAATTCGCGTACGCGCGGGACTCTCCGACCGCGACGACTCGGGACGCGTCCGCGTCGAGGTCGCGGATGAATCGCCCCGATGCGGCGGGCACGACCGCTAGCGCGGTCTGGGTTTCCGTGTCGAAAGGAAGGATGCCCGAGTTCCCCACCGCGACGAAGGCCATCGCGTCCGGCCACGCGAGATCCCCGGCCTGAAGCGTATTCACCTGAAATTCCCACAGCGACTCCGGCGACGCACCGCTCCGCGCACGATAGAGCGTGAGGATCATGCGAAGCGTGGGCGTGGTGCGGAGGCTCAGGACCAGGAAGGAATCCGCGCGCGCCTGGATCCGGAGAATGCGCCGGCCGTCCTGGAACGCACGCGCGCCGATCCCGTCCAGCACACCCGGCGCGGACTCGCGGAAGAAGAAAAGGTCCGCGTCGGTCGCTGCCGCGAGCGTGCCGCTCCCGGGAGCGAACGCGCCGTGCTGGATCGTGCCGAGGTGATCGTGACTCCCGATCGCGACGAGATGGGTCGAGTCGCTCAGATCCACGGCGACGATGCCCCGGTCTCCGGCGAAGAGGTAGGCGGTGCTCCCGGAGACGGCGACCTCTTGAACGGTCCCCGCGGTGCGAAACGAGCCGTAGAGGGTATCGCGGACGGCATCGGTGCCGCGGAATTCCAGCCCGTTCCGCGTCGGGATGACGAAGGTGCCTCCCGGCGGCACGGCGTGGACCTGAGCGGCGGATCCGAAGCGTGCCGAAAGCGACGAAGGAACGAGCCGCGTGGCCACGATCTCCGTCGCGGCCCGCGCGGACGGCGGCATCGTGAGGAGGCAACCCAGGAGCAGGATGAGACCGGGGGTGCGCGGGGAACGGAAGGAACGAATCATCTAGGATGACCGTACCACGGCTCGCGGAGGAGCCTCAACACGCTTCTCCCCTTTCCGCTTCGCCGCCGCGGCCAATGGTGTAGATTCCGCCCCCATGCTGGAGAAGATCCTCGCCCCCATCACCGCCTTCATCCTCGCGATCATCTCGAGCTGGGGCTATGCGGGCATCTCCTTCTGCATGACGATCGAGAGCGCGTGCATCCCGCTTCCGAGCGAGATCATCATGCCGTTCTCCGGATACCTCGTCTCGACGGGTCGATTCACGCTGTGGGGCGTGGCGCTCGCCGGCGCGATCGGGAACGTGCTCGGATCCTGGATCGGGTACGGCCTCGGTGTCGCCGGAGGCCGGCCGCTCGCGGAGCGGCTCTCCCGGTGGCGGATCCTCCGGATCGGCGAATACGACCGGGCCAACGGCTGGCTCCAGAAGCACGGCATCCAGGTCGCGTTCTGGACGCGGCTCCTCCCCATCGTCCGGACGTTCATCTCCTTCCCCGCGGGAGCCGCGCGCGTGCCGCTCGTGCGGTTCACGCTCTATACCTTTCTGGGCTCGTTCCTCTGGTCGCTCGCGCTCGCGTACGTCGGTGTGGCCTTCGGGGAGCACTGGGAATCGATCCGGGGGGTC
The DNA here is from genome assembly GCA_005893165.1 of Candidatus Eiseniibacteriota bacterium. Taxonomy (GTDB): domain Bacteria; phylum Eisenbacteria; class RBG-16-71-46; order SZUA-252; family SZUA-252; genus WS-7. The sequence continues at coordinate 1,694 of VBOR01000056.1, forward strand.
TGGCGCGGGTTCGATGGGGTGGTGCTGGCGGCGCTCCTCGTGCTGTTCCTGCTCTGGCTCCGATCTCACCTCAAGTCCCGGTGACGATATGGGGCCGTCGCGTTGACGGCTCTGGGCGCGGATGGTAGTCTCGTCCTCCTTTCTGGGGGATCGTCCAGTGGTAGGACACGTGGCTCTGGACCACGGTACAGGGGTTCGAATCCTCTTCCCCCAGCCACATCAAAATCGAGAAATCCTACACCGGATTGAATCGGCGCTATCGTCTAGGGGTTAGGACGGGTGGTTCTCAGCCATCAAACCGGGGTTCGAATCCCCGTAGCGCTACCATTTTCCCGTGCCGGACCGCGTCACGCCCGCGTGAAAGGAGCTCCTTCCATGCCGTCCCGATCCTTTGCCCGCGCTCTGCGAAGCACCCTCCTCCTCGCGCTGGCGCTGCCGCTCGCGGTCCCCGCCGCCGCCGCGCCGCCGCGCGAAGGCATGTGGCGGGGATCGAAGAAGGAGTCGGGGAAAGGGATTCCTTCGAACGTGGAATGGGTGGATTCCCTCGGCGGCATCACGCAGTACCGCCTTCGGTCGAACGGCATGACGATCCTGCTCGCGCGGAATGCCGCGGCGCCGGTGATCACGTTCGAGGTCGTGTACCACGTCGGATCGCGGAACGAGGCGCCCGGGAACACAGGCTCCGCGCACCTCCTCGAGCACCTTCTCTTCAACAAGAGCACCCAGAATTTCGGGCGCGCCAACGGACACAAGACGTTTCAGGAAGTGCTCTACGAGGCAGGCTGCGACTACAGCTCCACCAACATGACCACGTGGTACGACCGGATGAACGGCTACTCGACACTGCCGGCCGACAAGCTGGAGCTGGCGATGAGGATCGAGGCCGACCGGCTTGGCCGGGCGCTGATTCTGGACAAGGAGCGGCAGCCCGAGATGACGGTCGTCCGGAACGAATACGAGATCGGCGAGAACAACCCCTCGGTCGCGCTGAACAAGGCGGTCATCGGGGCCGCCATCCTGGCGCATCCCTATCACTGGGATACCATCGGATACCGCTCCGACATCGAGGGGGTCTCCACCGAGAAGCTGCGCGAGCACTACAAGAACTTCTTCTGGCCTGACAACGCGGAAGCGATCCTGGTCGGCGACTTCGACCCGGCGCGGGCCCTCCGCATCTTCGACCGCGAGTTCGCCGCCTTTCCCCGCTCGACGAAGCCGATACCTCAAGTCATCACGGTCGAGCCGCCCCAGGAGGGGGAACGGCGCGTCGTGGTCCGGCGTCCGGGCCAGGTCGGGCTGGTGGAGATCGCCTACATGAGGCCCAACTCGCTCCATCCCGATTTCATCGCGCTCGACGTGCTCGCCACGATTCTGGGCTCGGGCATCAACTCACGCCTCTATCAGGCGCTCGTGGAGAAGCAGCTCGCGACCGACATGAGCGCCAGCAACAACACGCTGCGCGATCCGTTTCCCATCCTCATCGACGCCACCGTCGCGCCGGGCGTGAGCCACCAGAAGGTCGAGGACGCGATGAAGGCGGCGCTCTACGAGGTGGCGAAGAAGGGAGTGACCGAGGAGGAGCTGACCCGCGCGAAGAATCAGGTCGAGGTCTCGGTCATCCGCTCGCGCGATGGCACGTACGAGCTGGCATCGAGCCTGGGCGAGGCGATCGCGTCGGCGAACTGGAAGTGGTTTCTCACCTACGTGGACACGATGAAGCGGGTGACCCGGGAGGACGTGCAGCGCGTGGCCGCGACCTACCTGGTTCCGGACCACGCGACGGTCGGGTGGTTCGTACCCATCGAGGCCGAAGCCAAGAAGCCCCAGAAGAGCGCGGGCGCCGGGGGCTCGACCGAATCCTCGGCGTCGAGCGGCCAGACCGCGGGCGAGCCCGCGCGCGCCACGTTCGCGCAGCGCACCCTCCACCGCGTGCTCCCGAACGGAACCACATTGGACGTCCTCGCGAACCACGCGATTCCCACGGTGGCGTCAGCATCTCGAGCGACCTGAACGTCACGACGGTGCAGGGCTCTTCCCTCTCGCGCGACGCGAGGCTCCTTCTCTCGATTCTCGCCGACGAGCTCCGGAATCCCGCCTTCGGCGATTCCGAGCTCGAGAAAGCGAAGGCGGAGATGAAGACCGACGTTCTCCGCTCCTTCGACAACACGCGCCTGCGCGCGTTCGACCGTCTGGCGCAGGCCGTCTATCCCGCCGGCCATCCCTATCACGCGCCCACCAAGGACGAGCGGATGGCCAGTCTGACGGCGGCTCGTCCCGCGGATCTCCGCGCCTTCCACCGGACGCGGTACGTGGGATCCGGCATGGTGCTCGCGATCGTCGGAGACGTCGATCCGGAGCGGATCGCGGCGACGGTGGATTCCCTCTTCGGCGGAATCCCGCGAGGGATGCCCGCGCGACCGGACCTTCCGCGCACGACCCGGGGCGAGCCCGTGCGCGAGGCCGTCGAGCTCCGGGGAAAGGCCAACATGGATCTCATGTTCGGCGCCGGAAGCGGCCTCAAGAGACAGGATCCCGACTACGAAGCCTGCCTCGTGGCCAACGCCGCCCTGGGGCAGAGCTCGCTCTCTTCGCGCCTGGGAAAACGAGTGCGGGACACGGAGGGGCTGACCTATTCCATCTATTCGCGATTCGTGATGACCGATTTCCTGGACGGGATGTGGCTCGCCGACATCGCGGTGGCTCCGAGCAATCTCACGAAGGCGATGAAATCCTCGCGCGAGGTGATCGAGCAGTACTGCAAGGACGGGATCACCGAGGAGGAGGTCGCGGTCCAGAAGAGCTACTTCGCGGGCAACTACCAGGTGCAGCTGGCGACCAACGCCGGGATCGCGCAAGCGCTGGCGGTCGCGGAGCAGTACGGCCATGGACCGTCCTATCTCGACGAGTTTCCGAATCGGGTACGCGCGGTCACGCGCGAGCAGGTGCTGACGGCGATTCGCGCGCACCTCGATCCAACCAAGCTCAGCATCATCGTGGCGGGAGACCTGGACAAGTTCCCGCAGTAGCGGATCGCACGGTCTCGGGCGTCGCGCGCCGGAGACTGGATCGACGGGGCTTTTGTCGGGCTCTCTCCCTCTATTTCACCAGCGTCATCGTCCTCGTGCGAACCGCGTTCCCCACCGCGAGACGGTAGAAGTAACGCCCGCTCGCGACCTTGAGGCCGCGATCGTTCCTTCCGTTCCACCGCGCCGTGTACACCCCCGGCCGCTGATTCGCGTCCACGAGCGTGCGCACGAGACGCCCCGACATGTCGAACACGCGCAGCGCGACCCGCCCGCCCGCGCCCGCGTCGTAGGGAATCACCGTCTCCGGATTGAACGGATTCGGGCGATTCTGATCGAGTCGCGCCGCCCGAGGCGTCGCGGGAGCGTCCACCGCCGTGACCGACGGAGTGGAGAGCGCGAAGCGTGTCGGCGGAAATCGTTCCCTCCGAATTCAGGTCGCTGATGAACGTGCCGCCCGTCTGATAGAGGAATCCCTTCATCACGCCTCCCAGCCTGCCGTGCGCGATGAGGTCGCAGCTCCCCAGCTCGGCCTCGTGATAGAGAGAATCGAGAAGCGCCACGACACCGGGGCTGTTCTTGCTCGCGCCCCCGATCGTCAGCTCGCGACCCACCGAGGGACCCGTGCCGGTGTCGAACGAGAGCAGGAAGGCTTCGATCGAGTAACGCGCGTTGGTGTCCGGGAAGCTGAAGACCGGCGCTCTCAGGAAGTTGACGAGGTTGTCCACCGAGCCGTCGTGGATGAAACCGTAGCCCCTCTTGTTCGATCCGGAGGCCAGCTTGAACCCGCCCTTCTGGTACATGTTCCGGAGCTGCGGGACCTTGAAGTCCTGGCTTTCTTGCAAGAGGATGCCGGGGATGATCGTGCCGTTCGTTCCCGTCGGAAGCGCGTGGCAGAACGCGCACGGCTGTCCGCCGTCGTGCGGACGCGACGTGAACTCGATCCTTCCCTGCTCCGCGAGCGGCGCGAACGTCCGGTCGAGATTCTGGTTCGGGTTCGGCGGGTAGGCAACGGTCAGGATGAAGGTGTTGTACTTCTGCATGTCGGCCGCCGAGAGCGTGTCGGGATTCCCCATCAATCCCACGAAGGCGGGATTGAAGCGCGTGAAGTCGAGCCGGTCGCCGCGCCAGTGGAACGGAGGGGTGCCGGTGAGCCCGCGAAGCGACTGGGTGGTCATCGGCCCCTTCATGGGATGAACCTGCGAGGCGAGCTGGAGGCTTGGGACCATCTGTCCCTGGGGATTTCCCAGGTCCCAGGCGATGTTGTCGAAGTCGCCGCCCACGTGACAGCTGGCGCACGCCAGGTCGCCGTGCGCGGAATTCTGGCCGTTGTAGAGGAACGGCCTTCCCTCCTTCACCTCCGGCGGAGTGGGATCGAATCGCAAGGGGACCTCTCCGACCTTGGTCTCGGTCGCGGCGTCCAGGATCGCCACGGAGTTGGTGAACCGGTTCAGGACGAAGATCTGGTTCCGCGCCGCATCGAAGGCAAGGCCGGCAGGTCCCCGGGGCTCGGCGGGACCGATTCCCGCCGGAGAGGGAGCTCCGTCCGTGGCGATGCGATTCGTCACGTTCCCCGAGAGGTCGATCACGCCCACCCGGCTGGATCCCATCGCGGCCACGTAGCCCTTCGCGCCCGCCGTGTTCAGGACGATGTCGGTCGGCTCGGCGAGGCTGAGATCCTTCTCGGACTGAGGGCCGGGGCTGACCGCGTAATTGACGTGCGTGTTCAGGTGCACCGGCGTCACCGGCCCCGCGCCCGCGGCTCCGATCAGCGTGACGCGGTTTCTCAGGAACTGCCCCCTGAGATTCGGCTCGAACCGGGTCCGGTTGGCCGCGTCGGTGTTCGTCACGTAAAGGGTCGAAGACCCCGGATCGACCGCGATATTGAAGGCGCTCGACCCCACGTCCGACACCGTGCGGACCACCGCGCCCGTGCCCGCGTCCAGGACCGCGACGTCGACGTCCGGCATGGTGAACCCGGAGGGCACCGCGGCGTCCCAGATCTTCGGCGTCGGCTGTCCGTCGTCCACCCAGTGCGTTCCGTTCCACTGCACGATCACCCCCACGTCCGGTGCGGCGGGGAGCGTGGGATCTTTGGGCGGATTGGGCGGCGACGGCCCTCCTCCCGCGCGCACCTTGGCCGCGCTCACGATCGTGGTCCGGTTCCCGCACTCCTGGACGCTCACGAACACCTGCGTTCCTCCCGGCCCGACGGCGAGCGCCCGGGGATGCCTCCCGAAGATGGGGGTCGGGGAGAAGGCGGGTGCTCCGGTGGCCGGATCGAACGCCTTCACCTGGTCGAGCCCGCTCACGCACACGAAGGCGCGCGTCGGCGTCCCCGCGAACACGACGCCGGTCGGCTCGTCGCCGACGCGCAAGGTCGCCTTCACGCTCATGGAGCGGAGGTCGACCACGCTCACGTCGTCGGAGAGATGGTTCACGACCCAGGCCGTCGAGTCGTCCAGCGCCGCCACCGAGACGGGCTCGAGCCCCACGGGCACTTCCCCGAGGGAGGTCAGGGCGCCCGAGCCGATCGAGAACACCTCGAGCCGCGCATCGGGCAGGTTCAGGGCCAGGAGCTTCGATCCGTCCGGGGTCAGCGCGACAGGATGGACCGGCACGGATTCGAAATTCCGGTAGTCCGTGGTCACGGCTACGGAGGAGGCGGATTCGTGCGGATGGAGCGCGAAGAATACGGCTGGACAGAGAATCGTGGCCGCGAGAACGAGCCACAGGGTGCGGCGCCGGCGCGGGGAGGAGCCGATGCGCTCATCCATGGGTACATCCCTCCGGGATTCAGCTGTGGTTGTTGCAGGAGTTCGAGTTACAGCCATAAGTCACTATTATATCACATGTTGCGGCTCATGGCAAGGGCCGGTCAGCCGCTCGAGCGCCGCGGGGTCCTCGTGGCGGCGAAGGTAGGCGCCGTGCGCTTCCCCGAGCAGCGAGCGCATCTCGGAGCGATACCGCTCGCGGCCGAAGCGGAGCGCGTGGCGGCGAAGCGTGGCCGGGTCGAAGCGGCGACGGGTCACGTCGCGCATCGCCGCCTCCAGCGATGCTTCGGTCGAGTCGGGAAACAGGATCCCCGTCTCGGGCGAGATCGTCTCGAGCGCGCCGCCTCTCGCGAGCGCGACCGCGGGGCGCCCGCAGGCGAGCGCCTCCAGCGGCGCGATGCCGAAATCCTCCTCGTGCGCCTGGATCAACGCGCGGCAGCCGCGGTACGCCTCCCGCAGCGCTTCCATCGACACCCACTCCTCGAAACGAACGGTGGGTCCCGCGATCGATCGAAGCCTGCGCAAATCCGGACCGGAGCCGATGACCCGGAGCTTCGCCCCCATCCGGTTCGCCGCGCGAATCGTGAGGTCCACGCCCTTGTAGGGGACGAGCGCCGAGACGGTGAGAAACGGAGCGTCCGGACCGGGCTCGGCACCTCCGGGGGTGAAGAACTCGGTGTCCACGGGGGGATAGACCACGAGCGCCGGACGGCGGTAGTGCTTCCGGATCCGGTCCCGGATGTTGAAGGAATTTCCGACGAAGAGGTCCACGCGATCCGAGCTCAAGCGGTCCCAGAGACGGAATCGATGCGCGACCGACTGCCCCAGCCAGCGCTGGACGGGCCCGGTGCGTTCCGGTGCGAAATACTCGGGGGCCAGATCCCAGAAATAGCGCACGGGGGTGTTGCAGTAGCACACGTGAAGGGTGTCGGCTCGGGTGATGACCCCCTTCGCCGCGCAGTGGCTGATCGAGACCACGAGGTCGTACCGGCTCAGGTCGAAGGATTCGATGGCCTTCGGGTAGGCCGGGACGTACCAGCGGTAGCGCCTTCTCCCCAGGGGGAGCTTCGCGATCCAGGACTCGTGAATGCGGCGTGATTCGATGGTCGCGGAGAGGCGACCCTTCCAGTGGACGAGGGTGTAGATTTCGGCGGAAGGAAACATCTCGCAGAGCACCTCGAGGCATTTTTCCCCGCCCCGCATGCCGGTGAGCCAGTCGTGAACCAGCGCGACGCGGAGCGAATCGAAGGGCTTCTGGGAAGGTGCCGGAACCGGCGCGCTCACGAGGTGCGTGCGGGAGACTCGGCTTCGAGGCGCTCCGCGGCGTGGCGCAGCCGCTCGACCGTGCGCTCGCGTCCCAGGAGCAGGATGACGTCGAAGATGCCGGGGCTCACCTTCTTCCCCGTCAGGGCGATGCGCGCGGGCATGATCACCTCCCCCGCCTTCACCCCCTCCGAGGCGGCGAGTCCGCGCGTCGCCTTCTCGATCGGATCGTGCTCGAAGGGCTGCACCTCCTCCAGAAGCGACGCGAGCTTCTTCAGCCTCGCGGCGGCGGAGGGCTTGGCCAGAAGCTCCGCCCAGGGCTCGGGCTCCGGCTCGACCCGCTCCACGTAGAGATAGGCAGCGTATTCCAGGAACTGGCGGGGCCGCTTCATGCGATCGCCGACCGCCTCGACCGCACGCTCGAGGAAGGCCCGGTCCCGGAGCGCAGGGCCCTTCAGCGCGCCCGTCGATTCCAGATACGCCGCCACCAGGTCCGCGCGCGTCGAGAGAGGCAGCGCCCGGAAGTACTCGCCGTTCATCCAGTCGAGCTTCTCGTAGTTGAAGATCGCGGGATTCTTCGAGACGCGGTCCAGGGAGAATACCTGCGTGAGCTCTTCGATCGTGAAGATCTCGCGCTCTCCGTCGTACGCCCAGCCGAGGAGCGCCAGGAAATTCACCATCGCCTGAGGCAGGATTCCGTCGTCGCGGAACGCGGTCACCGACACGGCGCCGTGTCGCTTGGAGAGCCGCGTGCCGTCCGGGCCCAGGATCATCGGAAGGTGGCCGAAGCGCGGCGGCGTGAGCCCCAGCGCCCGGTAGAGCTGGATCTGGCGCGGCGTGTTCGAGATGTGATCGTCCCCGCGCAGGACGTGCGTGATCCGCATGGCGTCGTCGTCCACGACGGCGGCGAAATTGTAGGTCGGATGCTGATCGGTCCGGAGGATCACCAGATCGTCGAGGGTGCTGTTCTGGAAGGTCACGGTGCCCCGCACCTCGTCCTCCCAGGAGGTCTCCCCTTCCGGAATGAGGAACCGGATCGCGTACGCGTCCCCCTTCGCGGCGCGGGCGTCCGACTCCTGCTTCGTGAGCCGGAAGCAGGTGCGGTCGTACTTGGGCGGCTCGCCGCGCGCGAGCGCCGCCTCGCGCCGGTTCTTCAGATCCGCGGGATCGCAGAAGCAGCGGTAGGCCTTCCCTTCGTGAAGAAGGCGCCGCGCCGCCTCGGCGTAGCTCTTCAGCCGCTCGCTCTGGAAGTACGGACCGTGCGGTCCTCCCGCCTCGGGCCCCTCGTCCCAACGAAGCCCGAGCCAGGAGAGCCCCTCCAGAATCCCGCGGAGCGCGGCCTCGACATTTCGGTCCTGGTCGGTGTCCTCGATCCGGAGCACGAACGTCCCGCCGTGCTGCCGCGCGTAGAGGTAGTTGAAGAGCGCGGTGCGCGCTCCACCGACGTGAAGGTATCCGGTCGGGCTGGGCGCGAACCGCACGCGTACCGGCGAAGTCATCCCTGGTCCTTTCGTGTGATTGCGGAGTCGGATCGAGGCGCGCCGCTCAGCGCAGCAGCACCATCTTCCGCGCGAAGGTAGCGGGGCCGATCGCGGCGCGGTAGTAGTAAACACCCGAGGCGACTTCCCGGCCCGCGCGGTCGCGCCCGTCCCAGCGGAGCTCATAATAGCCGGGATCGAACGGCCGTGAAACCGGAGTCGCCACGAGCCTTCCGCGAACGTCGAAGATCCAGATCCTCACCGGCTGCGGGCCGGTTCCGGCGACCGTGAATCCGATCGAAGTGACCGGGTTGAAGGGGTTGGGCCGGTTCTGCGCGAGCGAGGAGCGTTTCGGCGCGACGGGCGCCGGAGGACCCCCGTCCCCGGGAAGCGTGTCGACCGAGGTGAGCACAGGGAAGGTCGCGTAACCGGTGTGCCAGTTGTCGTGACGGAACATCGGCCACACCATCCCGCTCGCGAGGAAGGTGCCCGGATAGCGCCACGCGTAGACGCCACGGTCCCAACCCGCGAGCACGATGTCCACGGCGCCGTCACGGTCCAGATCCCAGATCGCGGGAGTTCCTCGCGCCTCGGCCCCGATCTCGATCGGAAAGCCGCTCACCTGCGTGCCGTCCGCGTGGAACGCGTGGAGTCTCCGGTCTTCCGCTCCGATCAGGATCTCGAGCGTTCCATTCCCGTCCAGATCCGCGACGGCGGCCGACGCCTCGGTCGCGGCGCCTAGAGTCAGGTTCGAGAATCCGGGGAGCACGTTCCCCTGCGGGTCCCACGCCATCACGCGCCCGTCGGTTCCCACCGCGACCACGTCGAGTCACCTCGAGCCCGCCGCCGGGAATCAGGCTGCCCACCGCCGGGGAGGAGCTCGTGAGGCCGGACGCGAAGAAATCCCAGACGATGGAGGAGTCCGCGTGAATGGCGTACACGTGCCCCGAGGAGGTCCCGAACACGATCTCCCGAACGCCGTCCCCGTTCAGATCCGCGATCGCCGGGGAGGAGATCACGGAGCCTTGCGGGGTGAAAAGGACTCCGCTCGTTCCCCGCACGGGCGTTCCGTTCGCGTGCCAGGCGTAGAGCTTGTTCGTGTTCGAGCCGACCACGATGTCGGGCGCGCCGTCGCCGTCGATGTCCCCCACCGACGGAGCGGACCAGAAGGGCGCCGCCCCCTTGCGCGGCCATCCCGGGAACAGGGTCCCGTTCGCGCGCCAGACGGCCACGCTGGAGTCGTTCCACGAGGCCGCGATGATCTCGGGGATACCGTCTCCGTCGAGGTCGGCCGCGGCCGGTGAGGACGGAATGTGATGGAGCAGCGTGCTGAAGATGCCGGTCGTGACCACGTCCTGGTCGCCGTTCACCCAGTCGGTGCCGTTCGGCCGGAAGACGTACAGGTATTCGGCGCCGACGATCACCTCGGGTTTCTGGTCTCCGTCGAGGTCGGCGAGGCAAACCGAGGAAGACGTAGGCTCACCGACGAGGACCGGCCATCCCGCGAGCGCGGGCGGGCCGGTGCTCGCGATCAGCTCCGAGGACCCGGGGCCCTCGTTTCCACCCGAGTCGACCGCCGTCGCGGCGTAGCGGTACCGCGTCAACGGAGGAAGCCCCTGGTCCTCGAAGGAGGGAACGCGGCGCACGGGCACGGGGGTCAGGAGGGTGAGCGCGCTCCCGTCATCCGGCGCCCGGTACACCCGGTATCCGGCCACGTCGGACGCGGAGACCGCATCCCACCCGATCGTGATCCGATCGAAGCCCGGGATCACCGTCCTGAGATTCGCGGGGGTCCCGGGCCTCACGGCGTCGACCGCGAAGCTCCAGGAATGGAAGTACGCGTCGTCCGCGCGCACCTGGAAGAGCGCCCCGGCCGGAACGGAGGACCCGGCGCGCACGCGAAGGGCGACCGTCGTTGCCGTGGATCCGGGCTGCAGGTCTCCCAGCGTCGCGGTGGAGTCGAGGATCGTGACCGCCGCGCCGGGGTTTCGCAGATGCACCGAGATTCCGCGCCCGAGCCCGCTTCCCTCGTCCGCGATCGTGAAGCGATAGCGGACGGTCTCGTTCGGGTCGAGAATTCCGTTTCCGTTTCCGCCCGCGGCGGGGCTGTCGTCGAAGCCGTTCGCAGCGAGAAGCAGGGACGCAGCCGAAACGGCGAGCGGCACGTCGGTCGTATCCGATCGCGCCGCGTCGGTCACGATGACACGGAGCCCCTCGGCGCGCGCGGTCCCAGGAATCGCGAGCGCGCGGACGCGCAGGCTGTCCGGGAGGACTCCCTCCGCCCCCGCGGCGAGCGCCGGGAGCCTGGCCACGCCCTGCGTCACCGAGAGCCCCGGCGTGAGCGCCAGCACGGCGATCGAGATCCCTCCCGAGGAGGCCGCGGTGCCTGCGTTCTTCACGCTGCCCGCGAGCGCGAAGGTCTCCCCCGCGTCGGCGACCCGGTCCCCATCCCCGCCGATGGAGTCGCGAACCCCGAAGTTTCGAAGCGCGAAGTGCGCGGGAGCGTCCGCCGTCACGGTCAAGGAATCGAGGAACGGAAGATTTCCCGGCACCGTGACCGCGAAGGAGAACTTCCCGGTGGATCCCGGATGGAACGGAACCGTCGCGTGTCCCGCGGCGTCGGTGAAGGCGACCCGGTACTCCTCACCCTGCTTCCACGCGACCACGAGCGCCGATTCCGCGGGAGCACCCGAGGCGAGCACCGTCACGCTGAAGCTGGGTGCGCTCAGCGCCACGCTCGAGGGCCTCGTGACCGCGAGCGCACCCGGGGCGCAGGACCAGATCGGAAGCGCGGGGCTGCCGAGCAGGATGGTCTCGAAATATCCCCATCGCTCCTGGGTCTCCGCCCGCGCCAGAGGCACGCGTCGCGCGTCGCCCCGACGTAGGCGAGGGCACCCCCGGACGGGTTTCGAACCACCTCCTCCCCGACGCACTCGTAGTCGGCGGCCGCGGAAGCGCAATTGGACGAGATCCAGAGCCCCACCGAGTCCCCGTTGGCGAGGGTCGCGAGCTCGGAAAGACTGATCACCTGATTCCCGATGGAGAGCTGGGATCTCGCGCCGTGCCCGATGTGGTGCACGATGCCGTACCCTCGCCCCAGCGCGCTCAGCGCGGCGGGCTTGGTGAGCGCGAGAGAGCCGGGGTATCTGGTGTAATTCTCGTAATAGCGATCCACGGCCGTGCACGAGGGCGCCCGGACCTTGAGCGATTCCGCGGAGATGGCGCCGTCCACGGAGACGAGCTGCCCCGGCTGCCAGTCCGTCGGGAACAGGACCTCGGCCAGGATGAGCTCCTTCGTCAGCGCCCCCGCGGCCGGGCTCGTCGCGTAGTGGATGGCTTTCGCGACCAGGACCTGAGCGTCGGCTCGGGTGGTGGCGGAAAGTCTCCCCACCGCGATGTCCGGATTCATGTCCAGACTGTCCCCCACCTCGCCGTAGATTCCGTTCCCGTTCCCGTCCCAGGTGCCGTCGAGGTCGGAGTAGTAGGCGTCGCTTGGAATGTCGGTCGTCTCCGAGAACAGGACCCGCGCGTAGCGCATCGGGATCGCCTCGTGATCCCCCGCGAGCACCGCCCATCGTGTGCCCCAGAGGTCGTGGGCCGCCTTGAGGAAGCTCCGGACCGCCTGCGCGACATCGTTGGATCGAGGATCGGCGGCGCGCACCGTCGAGAGGTTCCGGACCACGGTCGCGATTCCCACTCTCGTCTGGTAGTCCGCGAGCCGCTGATAGATGTCCGCGAGCGAGTCCGGAGTCACGATCACGCAATCCACCGGAGATCCCAGACCGGAGGGCTGCACCGCCGGCAAGAAGGGGGCGGCGCGGCGCGGATCGGCCCTGGTGCGGTGCGTGCGGGGGGGCAGCTGGCCGCGGGCGGTGGACGCGGCGAAGGCGGTCAGGCCCACTGCGAGGAGGATCACGAGCGCCCGGACAGGCTTGACGCAGCGCGAGAAGAAAGGCGAGTAAGTTACGTAGTTCGAGATGATTTGGTGCCTCGGCGGCGCCCCTGGAGTCTGCGCGGACTCCCCGCATTATACCGCGTTCCGGCCCCGGCGGCAATGCACGGGTCGGGGCACCGCCCCGAGCCACTATCTTGCGTCGGAGCCGGCCGAGGCGACCCGCTGGCGCGTCTGGTCCACGACCTTCCAGTCGATCGCGTAGACGGAATAGTAGAAGCCGCCGGGACGCGTGATGCCGAGATTTTCGATCCGCCTCGCGAAGAGGAAGCGAAAGGGGGACGGCTCGTCCAGGGTCACCGCGAGCCGCCCTTCGACAGGGTGACGGTCGATCAGATAGTCCGGCCTCCCCGCCGCCTCGAACAGACAGCGCCGGACGACCGCGTCGTAGCCTTCGCGCACCGTGATCGGGGCGAGCACGGGCGTGACGAGCCCGTAGAGGTCGAGGACCCGGCGCTCGGAGTAGTACCCGAAGGCCCCGATGTCGGCCACCGCGAACCAGGCGCGCGCCGGCGTCTTGTCCCGCGCCCAGATCCCGATGTCGATCAGCGAGGCACGCAAGCCGTGCGTGTGGGTCCGCGTGCTCGGCGCGCTCACGGACGCCGTAAACGCCGCGTTCTGGATCACGAACGCCGCGGAGAGAATTCCCAGCGCCGGCCCGTACCGTCTCGGGAAGCTCGTCGCGACCACCCACCGCAGTGACGCCATGCCCAGGAGGAGCACGCAGGGAGCCGCGGGCACCAGGTAGCGCGACACGACCTGCACCCCCTGGAGCGCGAGGGAGATCACGAGGAGCGCGGGCCACGCGACGCACGCGAGCCAGAAGATCCTCCTTCCACCCGCGGCGGGAAGCGCCGTGGACCTGCTTCCGAACGCGAGCACGAGGATGAAGAGCGCGATCGGAAGCGCGTCCGCGACCAGCTCCACCTGAAACGCGGCGTGGAGGGCGCCGATCATCAGGCCGGGGTGGAGGTAGGCGCCCGCCTTGGCCGCGGCGGTGTTGGGTAGGAGCCTGTGAAACCAGCTCCATGCCGCGAGGAGCCAGGGCAACACGACGAGCGCGAATCCCCCGAGCGCCTCGAGCGCGCGTCGGGAAGGCCTCTCGGCGCCCGCACCCACCGCGAGGAGCACGATTGCGGCGAAGAGCCAGCACTCGGGACGCGCGAGCACCGCGAACCCCAGCGCAAGCCCGGTCGTCCAGGCGGCGCGGCCCTGGATGAGGACCCCCGCGAGCGCATAGAGCGCAAGCGCGACGCAAGCGGTCGCGAGCGGCGTCTCCATACCCGAAAGCGCCCATCGCACGACCCAGGTCTGGGCCGCGAGGAGCACCCCCAGCACGAGCGATGTCCACTCCCCCCAACCGAGCCGCCGTCCCAGCCGCACCAGGACCCAGACGGAGAGGAGATGGGCCACGAGGCCCAGGGTCTTGGCCACCCAGGCGAGGTCGGGCATGGACCAGGCGTCGGCGGGCGCCGCCACCTGGATGGGAAGCACCTTCCCCGCGAGCGCGAGGAGGAGCACCCAGAGCGGGCTCGTCGCGCCGTAGGTCGGCTCCCCATCGTTGAAGGAGAAGCCCTTCCCCTGGACGAGATGCTTCGCGAATTGGAAATGGATGAAGGTGTCGTCGGTGAGGTAGTGGAGAAAGGGCAGGAGCGCCGCCGAGGCGGCGAGGAGAAGCAAGAGGAGGAGCGCGCGGGGACGCGCGTTCACGTACCGTTCATCCCCGCTCCAGCCAGCGCTGCACCTTCTCGGTCACGGCGGCGGGGGTGAACCCCAGCTTCTCGGCGATCACCGGCGCCGGGGCGGAGGCGCCGAAGCGATCCAGGCCGATCCAGAGACAATCCTCCCCCACCAGGTCGCACCAGGGCTCGATCCGCGACGCTTCGATCACGACGAGACGCGAGCCCTTGGGGATCACCGAGTCGCGATAGCTCTCGGGCTGCGCGCGGAACGCCTCGAAGCAAGGCATCGAGACCAGGCGCGCGGGAACGCCGCCGGCCCGTAGAAGCGTCCGCGTCTCGCGCGCCAGCGAGACCTCGGATCCGGTGGCGAGGATCGTCAGCTCCGCCGCGGCGCCGTCGGAGTCCTCGAGCACGTAACCGCCCCGCCCGATCTCCCTGCGATCGAATCCGTCGCGTCGCGCGATGGCGGGCAGCTTCTGCCTCGTGAGCACGAGCGCGGTGGGCGCCTTGTCGCGCTGGATGGCGCGCGCCCAGGCCATGGCCGTCTCCAGACCGTCGGCGGGCCGCCAGACCTCGAGACCTGGAATGAGGCGCAGGGAGGGCAGATGCTCGATCGGCTGATGCGTCGGACCGTCCTCACCCAGGAACACACTGTCGTGCGTGAACACGTAGATGACGCGCACGCCCGAGAGCGAGGCGAGCCGGATGGAGGGGCGCAGGTAGTCGGAGAAGATGAGAAACGTTCCGACGTACGGAATGAAGGTGCCGTAGAGCGACATTCCGGTGCCGATGCTCGCCATCGCATGCTCGCGCACGCCGAAGTGGAGCACGCGCCCGGAGTAGTTCACGGGCGCGCCGCAGGTGAGTCCCGAAGGCACCACGTCCCCGCCCCCCTTGATCCCGGTCAGCGTCGAGGGCTCGAGATCCGCCGACCCTCCCACCAAGGACGGAACCGCGGCCGCCGCGGCCTGGAGCACCGCTCCCGAGTGCGCCCGCGTCGCGCCCTCCTGCGTGGGCGCGGCCCCGGCGAGAAGCTCGTCGAGATTCGCGGGGATCTTCCGCGTGAAATACGTATCCCAGATGGACGCCCCTTCGGGATTGTCGCGCCGGAACGCCGCGAAGCGCTCGTTCCATTCCGACCGCTGCCTGCGCTTCTCCTCGGCCAGCGCGTGGAAGTGCGCGCGCGCTTCCTCCGGAACATGGAAGGGGGGAGTGAGCGGCCAGCCCGCGGCCTGTTTCGCCGCGTTGAGCTCTTCCTGCCCCAGCGGCTCGCCGTGCGCCTTCGCCGTGCCCTGCTTCGTCGGCGCGCCCTTGGCGATGATGGTGCGTGCGACGATCAGGGACGGCTGCGTCTCCTCGGCCACCGCGCGGAAGAGCGCCTGATCCACCTGGTCGCGATCGTTTCCGTCCACGGCCTCCACGTGCCAACCGTACGCATCGAACCGGCGTCCCACGTTCTCGCAGAACGCGAGCCCGGTCGGTCCCTCGATGGACACTCGATTGTCGTCATAGAGGTAGGTCAGATTCCCGAGGCTCCAGTGGCCCGCCAGCGAGGCGGCCTCGGAAGAAATCCCTTCCATCAGATCGCCGTCGCTCACGATTCCGAAGACGCGATGGTTCAGCAGATCGGCGTGGCGCTTGAGCCTCGCCTGCATCATGCGCTGCGCGAGCGCCATGCCGACCCCGTTCGCGAATCCTTGCCCCAGGGGACCGGTGGTGGCCTCCACGCCGGGCGTGTGGCCGTATTCGGGATGCCCCGGAGTCTTCGATCCCCACTGCCGGAATCGCTGGAGCTCATCCATCGGAAGGTCGAACTCGAACAGATGGAGGAGCGAATAGAGGAGCATCGAGGCGTGCCCCGCCGAAAGAACGAAGCGATCGCGGTTCGGCCACCTGGGATCGCCTGGATCGAACCGCATGTATTTCGCCCAGAGCACGTAGGCCATGTCGGCCGCGCCCATGGGCGCCCCCGGATGCCCGGACTTCGCCTTCTCGACCGCGTCCGCCGACAGAAATTTGATCGTGTTGACGCAGAGCTGAGCCTGATCGACCGAGGTGGCGGGCATGGGCTCCTCGTTGACCTGATTTCCGGAACCGGGGCGTGCGAGATCCGGTGTTACTATAGCCCGCGACAGGATGGGATGGCTACCACCCAAGACGGTCTTGGAGAGAACGCATGACTTCACGGCTTCACCGTGTGCTCGCAATCCCGCTGCTCGTTGCATCGGTCCTCGCGGTCGCGGTCGCGGGATGCTCCACGAATCCCGCGACCGGCAAGCGGCAGATTTCCTTCGTCAGCACCAGCC
Source organism: Candidatus Eiseniibacteriota bacterium (assembly GCA_005893165.1). GTDB lineage: Bacteria > Eisenbacteria > RBG-16-71-46 > SZUA-252 > SZUA-252 > WS-7. Next base: position 18,172 of record VBOR01000056.1, read on the forward strand.
AGGAAGCTGCGATGGGCCGCGAATCCGATCCCGCGGTCATCGCGGAATACGGGCTCTACGGCGATTCGACGGTGCAGCGCTATGCGGACTCCGTCGGGCAGAGAGTCGCGTCCGTCTCGCACCTTCCGACGCTCGGATGGCACTTCCGCGTCCTGGACTCCCCCGTCGTCAACGCGTTCGCGATCCCGGGAGGCTACATCTACATCACGCGAGGGATCCTGGCGTACCTGAACTCCGAGGCCCAGCTGGCGGGCGTCCTGGGCCACGAGTGCGGACACGTGACCGCGCGTCACAGCGCGCAGCAGATCACGCGCTCGCAGATCGCGGGCGTCGGACTCCTCGCGAGCGCCGTGTTCGTGGGCGCGCTTCGCCCTTACACCGGCCTCGCCCAGCAGGGACTGGGACTCCTCTTCCTGAAATACAGCCGCGACAACGAGACCCAGGCAGACGAGCTGGGGACCGGCTACGCCACCAAGGCGGACTACGACCCGCGCGTGATCCCCGAGACCTACTCCATGCTGAAGCGCGTCGGCGAGCGGTCGGGGGCCCAGCTCCCCGGCTTTCTCTCCACGCACCCGGATCCGGGCGACCGCGAGATCCGCACGAGCCAGCTCGCCCAGGCCGCGGTGGCGGGCGGGCGAAGAGACTTGCAGATCGAGGCGGCCCGGTATCGCCGCCACATCGAGGGGCTCGTGTACGGCGACGATCCGCGCGCGGGGTATTTCGTCGCGAATCGCTTCTACCACCCCGATCTCGGATTCGAGATGATCTTTCCCGACGGGTGGAAGACGCTCAATCAGCCCAGCTCGGTCGTCGCTTCGAACCAATCGCTCGGGGCTCTGATGGAGCTGACCCTCCAGTTTTCCAAAGACTCCACGGCGACGCCGGATCAGTTCGTCCGGTCGCTCCTCGATGAGAAGAAGATCCAGGACGCCTCGGGACGTTCGGAGAGCTTCCGCGATTTTCCGGCCTGGATGGGCCAGGTGCTCGCGTCGGGTGACGGAGGGAGGAAGACGCTGATCGCGGGATTCGTTCGGATCCGGCCCGGTCAGTTCGTGCAGATGCTGGGACAGAGCCGCTCGGCCGGCGATGCCGCTTCGGAGCAGATCCTCGCCTCGATCCGGAGCCTCGCGATGCTCCGTGATCCGGAGAGGCGGAACGTGACCGCCGATCGCCTGCACGTGGTCGTCACGGACCGCGAGGGCACCTTCACCGATCTCGTCAGCCGCATGGGACCTCAGGCGCTGAGCCTCGAGGAGACGGCCATCTTGAACAACATGCGCGCGACCGCGACGATCCCCGCCGGCACGCCGATCAAGATCGTGCAAAAGGGCCGCCACCCGTAGTCGAGCGCCCCGCGCTCCCGTCAACGTAGTTGAAGTGCTACACGTGCCGGACCAGGCCCCCGAGATGGATCAGTCCGGCACCGGCGAGCGCGAGCGCGCTATCCTTGGGTACACGGCCGAGCAACACGGCAAGCGCGAAGCGCGGCGGGCGGATCCCGATCATGCCCGCCACGAAGCAAATCGCGTCCGCGGGAGTGAACGGGAGCAGGAAGAGCGGAACGAGCGCGATCCAGCGCTTGCCTCCCACGCGTCTCTGAGCCCGCTCCACGTTCTCCTTGCCGATCCACCGCCTCAGGAGCGGCAGCCCCGCCCGGCTCCCGATGAAGTACGCGGCGTTCGATCCTACCAGCGTTCCCCCCGCCGCAATGAGCACGCCTACAAACGGCCCGTAGAGCGCCCCCGCGAGGATCGGCATGAAGACGCCAGGAATGGGCGCGATCAGGATCTGGGCAACCATGAGGGCGAAGAGGATGAACGGACCCCAGGCTCCGGCGCTCCGGAGAAACATTTCGACGCGGGGACGCGAGACGTGCGGCGCCGAAGCGATGGCGATCCATACCCCCAATACCAGCACGGCGGCGACGACAAGGATCGGGATCCAGGGGGAGCGACGCTCGGGCTCGGCGCGTGACATGAGCGGCAGAATGTAACCTCGCGCGCGCTGCGCCGAAACAGGTATTCTTGGCCGGAATGTGTGCTCGACGAGTCCGGCACGTCCGGCGATTCCCATGGAGCTTCACGTCATGAACGATCCCTTCGGCGCGCGGTCGATCCTCTCGGTAGGAGACCGCCGCTACGAATTGTTCCGCCTCCAGGCGCTCGCGAAGGCGGGACTTCCCGTCGAGCGGCTTCCCTATTCGATCAAGATCCTGCTCGAGAACCTGCTGCGCACCCTGGACGATCGCGTGGTCACGGCCGGGGACGTCGAGGCGGTGGCACGGTGGGACGCCAAGGCGGAGCCCAGCCGCGAGATCGCCTTCTCGCCAGGCCGCGTTCTCCTACAGGACTTCACAGGAGTTCCCGCCGTCGTGGACCTGGCGGCCATGCGGGACGCGATGGCCGATCTGGGCGGCGACGCCAAACGGATCAATCCGCTGCAGCCCGCGGAGCTGGTCATCGATCACTCCGTCCAGGTGGACGAATATGGATCCAGCGCCGCGCTCCTGATCAATGCCAAGAAGGAGTTCGAGCGGAATCGCGAGCGCTACCTCTTCCTCCGGTGGGGGCAGCGCGCGTTCCAGAATTTCCGCGTCGTCCCGCCCGCGACCGGGATCGTCCACCAGGTGAATCTCGAGTTCCTGGCCCGCGTTGTGTTCGCGGGCGCGGGAACGCCGCCGCTGTCCTATCCCGACACGCTCATCGGCACCGATTCCCACACGACGATGATCAACGGCCTCGGCGTGCTGGGATGGGGCGTCGGAGGGATCGAGGCCGAGGCCGCGATGCTGGGGCAGCCGGTGTCCATGCTCCTCCCTCAAGTCGTCGGGTTCCGCATGACGGGGCAGCTGCCCGAGGGATCGACCGCCACGGATCTCGTGCTCACGGTGACGGAGATGCTGCGGAAGAAGGGGGTCGTGGGGCGGTTCGTCGAGTTCTTCGGCCCGGGACTTCATTCCCTTCCGGTGGCCGACCGGGCCACCATCGCGAACATGTCCCCCGAGTACGGCGCCACGGTCGGGATGTTCCCGATCGATCCGGAGACGCTGCGCTACCTGGAATTCACGGGACGTCCGCCGGAGCAGGTGCGGCTCATCGAGGCCTACGCCAAGGAGCAGGGGCTCTTCCGGACGCAGGAGACTCCGGAGGCCGAGTATTCCGACCTCCTCCATCTGGATCTGGCGACCGTGGAGCCTTCGCTTGCGGGTCCGCGGAGACCACAAGATCGCGTGCGGCTTCGCGACGCGAAGAAGAACTTCGAGGAGGCGCTCCCCTCGATGCGCGTGACGAAGGGGATCCCGGTCGCGCCCGAAAAGCCGCTCGAGCGCTGGGAGGGGGAAGGCGGGGACGGCGCCCCGGGACACGCCGCCGCGACGATGCCGCAGGTGACGCTGGCGGGCGAGACGTTCCCGCTCTGCGACGGGGCGGTCGTGATCGCCGCGATCACCAGCTGCACGAATACCTCGAACCCCTCGGTCATGGTGGGCGCGGGCATCGTGGCCAGGCGCGCGGTGGAGCGCGGGCTCAAGTCCCGGCCCTGGGTCAAGACGAGCCTCGCCCCCGGATCGAAGGCGGTCACCGGATATCTCCAGCGCGCGGGGCTGACGCCCTTTCTCGAAGCGCTCGGATTCCATACGGTGGGATACGGCTGCACGACGTGCATCGGGAACAGCGGACCTCTGCCGCCGCCCATCTCGAAGGCGATCGAGCAGGAGGATCTGGTCGTGGCGTCGGTCCTGAGCGGAAACCGGAACTTCGAGGGCCGCATCCATCCCGAAGTGCGCGCCAACTACCTCGCTTCCCCGCCGCTCGTGGTCGCGTACGCGCTCCTGGGAAGGATGGACCGGGACATCACGTCCGAGCCCCTGGGCACCGGCAAGGACGGGGCGCCGGTCACCCTTCGCGACCTCTGGCCGACGCAGAAGGAGATCGACGGCACGATCCGTGACGCGGTCAAGACCGAGACCTTCCGCGAGACGTACCGCGACGTCTACACCGGAGACGAAACCTGGCGGAATCTTCCCGTTCCGGAGGGGGACCGCTACGCGTGGGAGCCCGACTCCACGTACGTGAAGCGGCCCCCCTATTTCGACGACATGCCCACGAAGCCGGCCCCGGTATCCGACGTGCGAGGGGCACGCGTGCTGGCGTACCTCGGGGACAGCGTCACGACCGACCACATCTCCCCCGCAGGCTCGATCAAGAAGGACAGCCCCGCCGGCCGCTACCTGATCGAGCACGGCATCCAGCCGCTCGATTTCAACTCGTACGGCAGCCGCCGCGGCAACCATGAGGTCATGGTGCGCGGCACCTTCGCGAACACGCGCATCCGGAACAAGCTCGTGCCGGGGGTCGAGGGAGGAATCACGGTTCATCTTCCGGACGGAGCGCAGATGCCGATCTACGACGCGGCCATGCGCTATGCGGGCGAGGGAGTGCCCACCCTCGTCATCGCGGGAAAGGAGTACGGCTCCGGCTCCTCACGCGACTGGGCGGCCAAGGGGCCCAAGCTTCTCGGCGTGCGCGCGGTGCTCGCGGAGAGCTTCGAGCGCATCCACCGGAGCAATCTGATCGGCATGGGCATCCTGCCGCTCCAGTTCCCCGCGGGACAGAACGGGGAGACCTTGGGGATCAGCGGCCGCGAGACGTTCGACATCGAGGGCATCCCGAACGCGGCGCGGACGGAACCGGACCGCGCGAAGGAGGTCACCGTGCGGATGGACGGCACGCGCAGCTTCAAGGCACTGGTTCGGATCGACACGCCCCAGGAAGCGCGCTACTACGTGAACGGCGGCATCCTTCCCTTCGTCCTGCGCCGGCTGCTCGGCGCAACGAAGTAGCTTTCCCTCCGCGACGAGGCGGGCGTGAACGAGGCGATCGACTTCGGACGGCAGGGTCCCGCGCTCCCGCCTCCGCCGCCGCGCGCCCGGCTCAGGTCCTGATGGCAGCCCGCAACGCGACCTCGAGCTCGGGATAGAGGAACCGGTAGCCGAGCTCCAGAAGGCGCGCCGGCTCCGCGCGCGCGCTGGAGAGCAGCGCTTCATCCGCCATCGCTCCGAAGATCAGGTGCAGAACGGGAGCCGGAACCGGGAGGATCGCGGGGCGCTTGAGAACGCGACCGAGCGCGCGCGTGAGCTCGCGGTTCCGTGCGGGTGCCGGCGCGACCGCGTTGACGGGCCCCTCGAGATTCTCCCTCGTGAGCGCGGCCTCGAGGACCTGCACGACATCCGCGAGGGCGATCCAGCTCATCCACTGCTTCCCGCTCGCGAGCGGCCCGCCGATCCCCGCCCGGAATACCGGCAGGAGCTTCGCGAGCGCGCCCCCCCGTGAATCGAGCACGACCCCGAACCTCGTGGTGACGGTGCGGATCCGCGCCTCACGCGCCGCGAGCGCCTCGGCTTCCCACGCCTTGCACAGCTCCGCGAGGAATCCGGTGCCCGGAGCGCTCCCCTCGAGGAGGATCTCCTCGCCGCGGTTTCCGTAAATCCCCACCGCCGACGCACAGACGAACGCGCGCGGCCGCGGGTCCCGCTCCATCATCTTCCGCGCCAGAAACCGGGTCGAGGCCACGCGGCTCTCCACGAGACGGCGCTTCCGCTCGCGTGTCCATCGCCCCCCGGAAAGGTTTTCTCCCGCGAGGTTCACGACGCCTTCGACTCCCGCCAGCGCGCGGGGATCCAGCTCCCCGCGCTCGGGATCCCAGTGGAAGATGGAAGGCGTGCCGTCCGGCGCCGATGGCCTCCGGCTCAGGACCGATACGCGATGCCCCCGGCCCAGGAGATGACGCGTCAGGGCGTCGCCGATGAATCCCGTCCCCCCCGCGACGAGAACGTTCAGGTCACGCCGCGCCGGTGGTGAGTGGGATGGCCGGGTTGGGAGGAGACGGAGCGGGTGCGGGATCGGCGGGGACCGGGGTCGAGATGGGGACCGGGTGGAGCTCCTGAAGCGCCGACACGGTGAGCGTGTGCAGCCGGAGCGCCCGGATCGCCTGCACGGTCGCCGCCGCCGCGGTCAGCGTCGTGACGCAGAGCACGCCGTGGAGGAGCGCGTTGGTCCGGATCGCTCCGTCGTCGTGGAAGGACTCCCGGCCGAGCGGCGTGTTGATGATGAGCTGGATTCCTCCGCTCTTGATCCGGTCCACGATGTTCGGCCGTCCTTCGTTCACCTTGAACACCAGCTCCGCCGGAACGCCGTGCTCGTTCAGGAACTCGGCCGTCCCCTGGGTCGCGAGGATGTGGAACCCCGTCTCGTGCAGCCCGCGCGCGTGCGGCAGGAGCCCGCGCTTGTCGCGGTCGTTCACGCTGAGGAACGCCGTGCCTTCGGTGGGGATCGTGTTCCCGGCCGCGGCCTGGGCCTTGGCGAACGCAATTCCAAAATCTTCGGAGATCCCCATCACCTCGCCTGTCGATTTCATCTCGGGGCCGAGGAGGATGTCGCTCCCCGGGAACTTCATGAAGGGAAAGACCGGGGTCTTGATATAGAAGCGGCTCACGCGCAGGTCCTCCACCATTCCCTGCTCCTCGAGCGAGCGCCCGGCCATGATCCTCGCAGCCACTTTCGCCAGCGGAACGCCGGTCGCCTTGCTCACGAAGGGCACGGTGCGAGAGGCTCGAGGGTTCACCTCGAGCACATAGACGATATCGGACTGGATCGCGAACTGGACGTTCATGAGCCCGCGCACCCCCAGCTTGAGTCCCAGCCGGCGGGTCATGTCGCGGATCGTCTCCAGGTGCCGCGGCCCGATCTTGTAGGACGGCAGCACCGCGGAGGAATCCCCGCTGTGGATCCCCGCCTCCTCGATGTGCTGCATGATGCCGCCGATCACCACCCGCGTTCCGTCCCCGAGCGCGTCCACGTCCACCTCGAACGCGTCCTCGAGGAAGCGATCCACCAGCACGGGATGCTCCGGCGAGGCGCTCACGGCTTCGCGGACGTACCCTTCGAGATCCGACTCGTCGTACACGATCGCCATGGCGCGCCCTCCGAGCACGTAGGAAGGCCGCACCAGCACCGGGTAGCCGATCCGCGCCGCGACCTCCTTGGCCTCGGAGAGCGAGACGGCCGTCCCGCTCTCCGGCTGCGGGATCCCGAGCTCCCTGAGGAGGGCGCTGAAGCGCTTCCGGTCCTCCGCCAGGTCGATTGCGTCGGGGCTCGTGCCCAGGATCCGCACGCCCGCGCGGTGGAGCGGGAGCGCCAGCTTGAGCGGCGTCTGCCCGCCGAACTGGATCACGACGCCTTCGGGCTTCTCCACCTCGATGATGTTCATCACGTCCTCGAACGTGAGGGGCTCGAAGTAGAGGCGGTCGGAGGTGTCGTAGTCGGTGGAGACGGTCTCCGGGTTGCAGTTCACCATGATCGTCTCGTAGCCCTCCGACTGAAAGGCGAAGGAGCCGTGACAGCAGCAGTAATCGAACTCGATCCCCTGGCCGATCCGGTTCGGGCCCGAGCCCAGGATCATCACCTTGCGCCGGCTCGTCGGCTCCGCCTCCGATTCCTCTTCGTAGGTGGAGTAGAGATACGGCGTGTGCGATTCGAACTCCGCGGCGCACGTGTCGACGCGCTTGTAGACCGGTACGATGCCCGCCTTCATACGTCTCGCACGCATCTCGTCGGCTCCGGCACCCGTCAGCACGCCGAGCCGTGAATCGGAGAACCCCATCCGCTTCGCCTCGCGAAGGGTCTCGTCGTCGATCCCAGGCTGAATGCGACGCTCCAGGTCCACGATCTGCTGGATCTGGTCCAGGAACCAGGGATCGATGCCGGTCATCTGGTGAACCTTCGCCTGGGGCCAGCCCAGATCGAGCGCGCGCTTCACGTAGAAGATCCGGTCCGGATCCGGGGTCAGGAGCTTCTCCTGGATGCGGGCATCATCGAGGTCCTCGCGCGAGAACCCGCTCGCTCCGATCTCGAGCCCCCGGAGCCCCTTCTGGAGCGCCTCCTTGAAGGTGCGCCCGATCGCCATCACCTCCCCGACCGATTTCATCTGCGTGCCCAGGCTGGGGTTCACGTTCCGGAACTTCTCGAACGCCCAGCGCGGAATCTTCACCACGACGTAGTCGATGGCGGGCTCGAAGGAGGCGGGGGTGACGCGCGTGATGTCGTTCCGGATCTCGTCGAGGGTGTACCCGATCGCAAGCAGCGCCGCGATCTTCGCGATCGGGAACCCGGTCGCCTTGCTGGCCAGCGCGGAGGAGCGCGAGACGCGAGGGTTCATCTCGATCACGACCATGCGTCCGGTCTTGGGATCGACCGCGAACTGGATGTTCGAGCCGCCCGTCTCGACACCGACCTCCCGGATCACACGGCGCGCGGCGTTCCGCATCGCCTGGTACTCGCGGTCGGTGAGCGTCTGGGCCGGCGCCACCGTCACGGAATCGCCCGTATGGATGCCCATCGGGTCGAAGTTCTCGATCGAGCAGATCACGACGAAGTTGTCCGCGTGATCGCGCATGACCTCGAGCTCGTATTCCTTCCATCCCAGGACCGATTCCTCGACCAGGATCTCGTGCACCGGCGAGAGATCCAGCCCCCGCGCCACGATCTCCTCGAACTCGTCCTTGTTATAAGCGATGCCGCCCCCGCTCCCGCCCAGCGTGAACGAGGGGCGGATCACGGCGGGCAATCCGGTGAGGTCCAGCACCCGCACCGCTTCCTCCAGGTTGCGCGCAAACCCGCTCCGTGGAAGGTCCAGGCCGATTCGGCTCATGGCTTCCTTGAAGAGACGCCGGTCCTCGCCCACCTCCACCGCCTTCCGGCTCGCTCCGATCAGACGGATGCCCAGCCGGTCGAGGACGCCGCGGCGCGAGAGATCGAACGCGAGGTTCAGCGCGGTCTGCCCGCCCACCGTCGGAAGCACGGCATCGGGTCGCTCGCGGAGGAGAATCTTCTCGAGGAAATCGGGGGTGAGCGGCTCGACGTACGTCCGGTCCGCGTACTCGGGATCGGTCATGATCGTCGCGGGATTCGAGTTCACGAGCGAGACACGGATTCCCTGCTGCCGGAGCACCTTGACCGCCTGCGTGCCCGAATAGTCGAACTCGCACGCCTGGCCGATCACGATCGGCCCCGATCCGATGACCAGTACCGAGCGGATCGAAGGATCCTTAGGCATGGCTAGGGAACGTGTCCATCAGCTTGATGAACTGGTTGAAGAGATCGTAGCTATCGTGCGGTCCGGGGCTCGCTTCGGGGTGATACTGGACGGAGAGCACCGGAAGGCTGCGGTGGCGGAAACCCTCCACCGTACCGTCATTCAGGTTGAGATGGGTGAGCTGGTACTCGGGGCGATCGAAGAGCGACGCCTCGACCGCGAATCCGTGGTTCTGGGACGTGATCGCGACCTGGCCGGTGTCCAGGTTCTTCACCGGATGGTTCGCGCCGTGGTGACCGAACTTGAGCTTGAAGGTCTTCCCGCCGCACGCCAGCCCCATGATCTGGTGCCCGAGGCAGATCCCGAACGTGGGCCGGACGCGCATCAGCTCGCGCGCCGCCTCGATCGCGTAGGCGCAGGGCTCCGGGTCGCCGGGACCGTTCGAGAGGAAGACGCCATCCGGCCGAAGCCCGAGCGCTTCCGTGGCGGAGGTGGTCGCGGGCACGACGGTGACGTTGCATCCTGCCGCCGCGAGCATCCGGAGGATGTTCTCCTTCATCCCGAAGTCGTACGCCACGACGTGGAACGGATCGGCCGCAGACCCGGGCTCCCGCCGCGGAGACGCCGTGGCGCCGTAGCGGTAGGGCTTCGGGCAGGTGACCTCGCGCGCCAGGTCGAGGCCGATCATGCTTCGGGCCCCCCGGGCGCGATCCACCAGCTCGTCGGGGTTCAGGCTTAGCGCGGAGATCACGCCGCGCTTCGCCCCGTGCACGCGCAGATGGCGCGTGAGGGCCGCGTGTCGATCTCGCTGATCCCGACGACGGCGGCATCGTCCAGATACCGCTCGAGGCTTCCCGCGGAGCGCCAGGACGAGGCGACCGCCGAGATCTCGCGAACGACGAATCCGGCGACTTGGAGCCGCGAGGATTCCACGTCCTCGCCGTTCACGCCGTAGTTCCCGATGTGCGGATAGGTCATGGTGACGATCTGACCGGCGTAGGAGGGATCGGTGAGGACTTCCTGGTAGCCGCAGAGGCCCGTGTTGAAGACCACTTCCCCCTGGGTCTCCCCCACCCTGCCAAAAGAAACGCCCCGGAAGAAAGCACCGTCTTCCAGGGCCAGGATGGCCCTCGGTCTCCGTTCGGGGATATGAGCGGGGCCGGGGCTCACGAATATCGATCTTAACACATCGCTCTCAGCGGCGCGAGGACTCCGTTTCCAGGGTCCCGGGAGCCTGCTGCGCCACCTGGCGTGGATCGAACTCGTCCACCTGGATCGCGTCGTCGCGAGCCTTCTCGGCTTCGCGGATCTTCTTGGCGGCGCTCTCGTCGATGACCCCCGCCTTCACGGCCCGCTCCACGAGCGTGCCCTCCGGCTCGCGCTCGAGCTTGCGGGCGCGCACGGCGGATTTCAGGCTCTGGAGCGCCGCCGCCGCCACCACCGCCTTGTCGAGCGCCGCCTCGAGCCTCCCGAGGCCGGGGTCGTCCGGCGCCGGCACATAGATGTCGCGCGTCAGCCGCAGCCGCTCCTCGCGGTCGTCGAGGAGCGCCCGGGCCACCGTGGCGGACAGAGCGTCGCTCGGGGGCCTCGTGCGTGCCCCGAGGGGGAAGATCGCCAGGCGCAGCAGTCCCGCCGCGAACCGGTCGGGCAGATTCTCGAGCACGCCCAGGAGCGCCGATTCCACCTCGTGGAGCGCCTTCTCGCAGCCCCAGCGCAAGAAGGGCAGATCGGCCTCGGGCTTCCCGTCGTCCCAGAATTTCTTCACGGTGGCGGAGCCCAGGTAGAGCCACGCCAGCGCGTCCGCCAGCCGTCCGCTGATCTTCTCGCGGCGCTTGAGCTGCCCTCCCAGGGTCGCCATGGCGCCGTCGGAGGCCAGCGCGAAGGCCGTGCTCAGGCGCGTGAGCCTCGCGAGGTACGTCCCCGCCGGCCCTTCGACTCCGGTCCGCACGAATGCCGAGCCGGTGAGCGCGTGTCCGAACGCGCGGAGCGCGTTCGAGACCATGAAGCCCAGATGCGCGAAGAACGCGCGGTCGAATTTCTCGAGGTCGCGCGAAGCGACCGCTTCCATCTCCGTCCGGACGTAGGGGTGGCAGCGGATCGCGCCCTGGCCGAAGATGATGAGGGTGCGCGTCAGAATGTTCGCGCCCTCGACCGTGATCCCGATCGGCACCGCCGTGTAGGCGTGCGCCAGAACGTTCCGCGGTCCCTTCGAGATTCCCGCGCCCGCCTGGACGTCCATGGCGGCATTCACCACCGTCCGCATCCCCTCGGTGAGGTACGCCTTCATGATCGCGGAGATCACGGCCGGCTTCTCCCCGGCGTCCACGGCCCCCGCCGTCAGCACGCGCGCCCCAGACATGACGTAGGTCATGCCGCCGATCTTCGCGAGCGGCTCCTCGATCCCCTCGAAGCGCCCGATGGGAAGATCGAACTGCTCGCGCACGGTCCCGTACGCGCCCGCCACGCGCGCGCAGAGCTGCGCGGCGCCGGTGGCCAGGCCCGGAAGGGAGATCCCACGCCCCGCGGCGAGGTTGGCCATGAGCATCTGCCAGCCCTGCCCCACCCGCGCCCTCCCGCCGATGATGGCGTCCAGCGGCACGAAGACGTCGCGTCCGTAGATAGGGCCGTTGAGAAAGGGCACCCCCAGAGGATCGTGCCGCTTGCCGATCTCGATCCCGGGAAGGTGGGGCGGGATGAGCGCGAGCGTGATGCCGAGATCTTCCTTGTCGCCCAGGAGGTGGTCGGGATCGTAGAGGCGGAACGCGAGCCCGATGAGGGTCGTCACCGGCGCGAGCGTGATGTAGCGCTTCCGGAACTGGAGCTTCATGCCCAGGACGTCCTTGCCCTGGTAGGTGCCGTGGCAGACGACGCCGCGGCTCTTCGTGGAAGCGGCGTCGCTTCCCGCTTCGGGCCCGGTGAGCGCGAAGCACGGAATCTCTTCCGCGGTCGCGAGCCGAGGGAGGTAGTGGCGCTTCTGCTCCTCCGTGCCGTAGTGGAGGAGAAGCTCCGCGGGACCGAGCGAATTCGGAACCATCACCGTGACCGCGGCAGCCACGCTCCGGCTCGAGAGCTTGGTCACGACCGCCGAGTTGGCGAGGGCGGAGAATCCCAGCCCGCCGTACTCCTCCGGAATGATCATCCCGAAGAACCGGTTCTCCTTGATGAACCGCCATGCCTCGGGCGAGAGATCGCCGTCCCGCTCCACCTTCCACTCCTCGACCATCCCGCACAGCTCTTCCACGGGGCCGTCGAGAAACGCGCGCTCGCGCGGGCTCAGGGGCTTGCGCTGGAACTCGAGGAGCTTCTTCCATCGGGGCCGGCCCGAGAAGAGCTCGCCATCCCACCAGACCGTGCCCGCCTCGAGCGCGATGCGCTCCGTATCCCCCATGCGCGGGAGCGCCCGTTCCATGGCACTCATGATGAACGGCGTGAGGAGCCGGCGCCGCACGGCCGGGATTGCGAGGATCGCGAGCACAGCCGCGACGGCGAGGATCAACACGACCGCAAGGATGGACATTTCACGAGACTCCTGAGTGGCGCACGCGCTGGGGCCAGGGACCCTGGATTCAGGACAAGGATAACCTAAACGCGGTCAGGACTTGCGGCCGCGGATGGTCGCAGCCATCCCGCCCAGGTGTTCCTCGACGGAAATATCGGCAAAACCGGCCGCGTTCATCACCGCGGCCAGAACGCGCTGCCCCGGGTAGGCCCGCAGCGATTCCACGATGTGGTGGTAGGTGCCGGGGCGGCCGTGGAGGGCGAGTCCCCAGAAGGAGCCGGCGAGGAAGAGATACCCCATGCCGAGCGACCGGTAGGACGCGGATTCCGGAAGTCCGAAGTCGAGGCTCAGGAATTGCCCCCGCGGGCGGAGGATGCGGAGGACGCGATCGAGGAACGAGGGCAAGTCGGGCGGATAGCGGAGCCCGTAGCCCATCGTGACCGTGTCGAAGGAATCGGAGGCGAAGGGGAGGCGGCCCAGGTCACCTCGCAGGAAGGTCACCCCGTTCATGCCCGAGCACTTGATTCGGGCGCGGACGAGCATGTCCCGGCTCCGGTCCAGTCCGACGATCGGCCCTCGATGTCCGAGGCGACGGAGCAGCATCGGAAGCGCCGCGGTGCCGGTCGCGAGGTCGAGGACGCGGGTGTGCTCCCCCGCGCGAAGCGCTTCCTGGGCGAGCCGTGATTTCCACCGGCCGTCCTGGCCGAACGAAAGCGCACGCGTCAGAACGTCGTAGCGCGGGGCGACGCGGTGGAAGATGGATTCGGCGTAGCGCGCCCGCTCGGTCGCGTCCTCGGGCCATCGCTTGATCCAGGGCGTCACGCCCCGATCTTACGTCAGATGGCGAACCAGTGCGTGCGGGCCGCGCGTCATTCGCGCTTGCACGGCGCGCCCGTCGCTTCTACGCTACGCCGCCGGATGGACAAGCATGAGAAAGGCATCGAGGTCGATCCCCTTCGCCCGGACCTCCCGCTCCCCAAGTGGGACGGTAGGTATCGCGGCGACCCGAAGCGACTCCCCAAGGTCGTGCAGAAGCTCATGCTTCGGCGGCCGCTCACGCCGGAGGAGAAGGCCGAGCTCTTGTGGCGCTTCTACGAGCTGCAGCAAGGCGCCCGCGCCCGGATGATCCTGGTCCTCGTGCTGACGATCGTGTTCCTGCTCTGCCTCGTGGGGATTGGCGGGTATCTCATCTACACGCATCAGCTCCCCTTCCTGACCGCGATGGCGCGTCCCCGGTAGCTTGACCGCCCCGCGCACTTCGTCCTGGCTCGCCCGTTCCAACGCTTCATCACCCGAACCCCGGAGAACCATCATGCGATCACGTGCCTTCTTCGCTTCTCTCCTTCTGTGCTGCTTTCACGCGGCCGCCCTCGCGTCCGCGTCCCCGGTTCCCTTGAAGCCGTTCCAGATCGGATTCGGTGGGGGCGCCAGCATTCCGGTCTCCGATACCAAGGACGCGTTCAAGTCGGGCTGGCACGGCTCCGGCATCGTGCGGCTCAACCTCCCGATGATGCCGTTCGGTTTGCAGGGGAATTTCTCGTACAACCATTTCTCGCTGGACCAGCAGAACGTGGGCTTCGCCGGCAGCGGACGGATTCTCTCGGGTATCGCGGACGCGCGGTTCGGCCTGCCGATTCCGGGTCCGATCAAGCCGTATCTGCTCGCAGGGATCGGGACCTACAACATCAAGGCGAATCCCGACCAGTCCGGCGCACCCGCGAGCAACTCGACGACCAAATTCGGGATCAACGGGGGCGGCGGCGTGAACATCGATGTTCCCGGCCTCCCGGTGCACGCCTTCCTCGAGGGGAAGATCGAGAACATCTATACCGATCAGGGCCTGAACAGCGCGGTCGTGAAGGACTTCAAGACCCGGATCATCCCCGTGACGTTCGGGATCTTCCTCTTCTAGCGTCGCCCGGATTCCTGACGGAGACCCCATGGGCGGCAGCATCACAACGACGGTGCGCGAGATGACGCTTGCCGATGCGGATCGCGTCGCGGTCCTGGCGGGCGAGTTGGGGTATCCCTCCACGCGCGCGCAGATCGAGGCCCGGTTCCGCGAGATCGAGGGGAGCTACGACTCGAAGGTGATCGTGGCCGTGGATGATGAGGGCCAAGTCGTGGGCTGGGTCCATCTCTTCTGCCTGCCCCTCATCGTATCCGGAACCTACGTCGAGGTGGGCGGACTCGTGGTGGACTCGCGCGTTCGGGGCCGTGGGATCGGCCGTTCCCTCATGGCGGCCGCGGAAGCATGGACGCTCCAGCGGGGTTTCAAGCAATTGATGCTCCGGTCCAATACCATCCGGACCGAGGCGCATCAGTTCTACAAGGACCTGGGCTACACCATCGTGAAGTCGCAGCACAAATTCCAGAAGCTTCTCGGTTGAGAGGAGGCTCCGTGCTATCGAGATTCCCCGATTCACGTCCCTTT
Organism: Candidatus Eiseniibacteriota bacterium; assembly: GCA_005893165.1. Taxonomy (GTDB): domain Bacteria; phylum Eisenbacteria; class RBG-16-71-46; order SZUA-252; family SZUA-252; genus WS-7. The sequence goes on from VBOR01000056.1 coordinate 33,198, forward strand.
GCGATCGCGCTCTCGTTGGCCATCCTCCTCTCGGCCCCGGCCCAGGCTGCCTCGCCCGCCAAGGCCAAGACCGGCGCGAAGCCCGCCGCGAAGGCAGCCGCGCCCGCCAAGAGCGCCGCGAAGGCGGCCGCCACGGCTCCCTTCTTCACCGGCCGGCCGGGGGCACAGGCATACCGCGCCGCCTCCTCGATGGAACTCCGAGAGGCACAGCAAGCGATCGCACGCATGCTCGCAGTCAAGGGAACCCGGACGATCGCGAACACCGTGATGGCCTTCAACGAAGCGATGACCCATGGCGAGAACGTCGCCTACCAGTCCCATCTCCTCGAGGCGGTCCATCCCGATTCCTCCTTCCGCTCCACCGCCGAATCGATCTCACAGAGCGCGAACAAGTTCCTGGACGATCTGAGCCTTCGCCGGGACGTGTACGATGCCCTCGTCAGCGTGGACGTATCGAAGGCGGATCCCGCGACCCAGTACTTCATGATGAGGACGCTCCGGGATTTCCGCCGTGCGGGCGTGGACAAGGACAAAGCGACCCGGAAGGAGATCGCCGGCATCTATGAGGAGCTGGTGAAGACGAGCCAGGATTTCGACCGGAACATCCGGACCGACTCACGTAAGATCCAGGTCGCTCCCGCGGACCTCGAGGGGCTCCCCGAGGACTACGTCCGCGCTCACGCGCCCGGCCCCGACGGGTCGATCACCCTCAGCATCGAGACCCCCGACTACATTCCCGTGATCCGCTACGCCAAGAGCGCGGACCTCCGGAAGAAGATCATGCACGAAGCGATGAACCGCGCCTACCCGCCGAACCTCGCGGTGCTCGATTCTCTCCTGGCGAAGCGCTATCGCGTGGCGCGCATCCTGGGCTACCCGACCTGGGCCGACTACATCACGGAAGACAAGATGATCGGCACGGCCCAGAACGCCGCCGATTTCATCACGCGCCTGAACCAGACGACCCTGAAGCGCGCGCAGGAGGAATACGCCGTCTATCTCAAGCGAAAGCAGGAGGACGATCCCTCCGCCACGCAGGTGAACCGGTGGGAGATCTCCTACTACGGCCGGCTCATCCGGAAACGTGATTTCGATTTCGATCCGCAGGAAGTGAGGCCCTACTTCGCGTTCGACAATGTGAAGCAGGGCGTGCTGGACGTGACCTCCAGGATGTTCGGGGTCACCTACAAGCGGATCCCGAACGCGCCCGTCTGGGATGCGTCGGTCGAAGCGTACGAGGTGTACGAAGGCCCGAGGCTCCTCGGCCGGTTCTACTTCGATCTCCATCCGCGGCCGGGAAAATTCAACCACGCCGCGAAGTTCACGATCCGCCAGGGTGCCCGGGGGCTCCAGCTTCCGGAGCACGCGCTCGTCTGCAATTTCCCGGGCGGGAAGCCGGGGGATCCGGGACTGATGGAGCACTCCGACGTCCAGACCTTCTTCCACGAGTTCGGGCACCTGCTCCACGCGATCTTCGGCGGTCAGGGGCAGTGGGAGCCGGTGGCGGGCACGGCGACGGAACGCGATTTCGTCGAGGCCCCTTCCCAGATGCTCGAGGAGTGGGTGTGGGATCCGAAGGTGCTCCAGACCTTCGCCAAGCATTACAAGACGGGTCACCCGATTCCGGTGGAGCTGGTCCAGAAGATGCGCCGCGCGGATGCATTCGGTCGCGCGCTCCAGACGGCGACGCAGGCGTTCTACTCCGCGGTCTCCCTGAACATCTACAACAAGCCGCCCGACCATGTCGTGACGGATACCATCGTCGCCGATCTGGAGCCGCGCTTCACACCGGTGCCGCCGATGCCGGACGCGCACATGCAAACCTCGTTCGGGCATCTCGACGGGTATTCGGCAGTCTATTACACCTACATGTGGTCGCTCGTGATCTCGAAGGACATGTTCAGCGCCTTCGACAAGTCGGATCTCCTGAGCCCCACGGTCGCGACGCGATACCGCGACATCGTCCTGGCTCCGGGCGGGACGCGCCCCGCGAAGGACATCGTGCACGATTTTCTCGGACGGGATTACGACTTCAGGCAGTTCGACGCGTGGCTCGCGGGTCAGAACTAGCTTCGTTTCACCGCATCAGCTGCTCGACGTGCCCCACGCCCCGGTGGGAGGACATGTACACCTGCTCGTCGGTGTAGCCGTCACCCTTCACCGCGAACACGTCCCCGCTCCGCGACATCACGACCACGCGGTGCGACCGCGGAAGTTGTGCGCCCGGAACCGGTCGGTGAGGTTCGTGTAGTGCTCGATCGCCCCGAGGGTGACCGCGTAGGGAATGCGAGCGACTCCCAGACCGTCGCACCACCAGAGCGGCACGCGCGCTGAATCCGATCCCATCTCCTGATTCCGCTCGATTGCTCGAGCGATGAGGATCTCGCGCGGCGGGTACGTGGCTTCGGCAATGCTCAGGAGCTTGAGCTCCGTCGGACCTTCGTACCGGCGATGGATCGCCAGCGTGAAGTCCCCTTCGTCTTCGACACGGTCCATGGGCCGATCGGCAACCGCCTGCTTGGGATCGATGAAGTAGCCGGAAGGAACCGTGGCGCTTCCCTGGCTTGCGAGCGAGAGCGCGAAGAGCGCACCGGGCAGGATCGACACAGCCCGCCGCAACAGGGTCATCGGGCGCTCCGGGAGGGTCTGCCTCCGCGCTCACTCACCATCGCGACCCTCCGCACTCACTCACAATCGCTCCCTCCGCACCTGCGGCACGGCGTGTACCCGAGGCGCTCCGCCTCGGCTTTCGTCGTCTTGAGCTTGCTGTAGCGGAGAGAGCTGCACCAGGCCTTGTGGTAGCGCTTTCCCGTCCGGGTCACGTAGACGACGCACTCCTTGGTCTGCGCGGAGCCGGGGCTTGGGCGTGCCGCGTGGACGGGAAGCGCGCCGGGAAGCGCGAGGGAAACGAGAACGGTCCCGAGGAGGAGCAGACGCCTGATCATGATGGGCCCCTTTGGCTCGCGTGGTCGGGTCGGACAGCCAAAATGGCGCGTGGGTGGTGGCACGAGAGGGTCGCGCCACGAGAGCCACGCTACCACCGATCGGGTCGGCTCTCCAGCAGGCGTTTCCGGCCGGCGCGAGACCGACTGCCCCCGAATGGATTCGCTTGACGGTAGGCCTAGCTTGGCGAATGATGCGCGACCCACCCACCAAGGTGTCAGGGCCACCTAGAGGGGCAATCCTTGCAAAGCCGGTGCCTCACATCCTCGCGACCCCGCGTCATGAGCTGGAAGCACGCGATTCCGCTCGCCTGCCTCGCGCTGTTCGGCATGAGCGGTACGGCTGGCGCGCAGGTACAGGGGCAGGTATTCACCGTGAAGACCGCCTCCGCCTATCCCGCGGACTGGCAGCACTCCGGAAACTTCGCGAACATGGTCATGGTCAACAACGCGGGCCAGCCGGTGAGCTGTCTGATCGAAGCGCTTCTCCTCTCGACCGATGGGAACGGCAGCACGAGGCCGAGCTACCGTGAGTTCCCACAGGGCCCCACGTTCCTGCCGACTCCGGTGCTCGCGGATTGGCCCACCCTCGCTCTCTATGGGAAGCTGAAGAGCAGCGTCGACAAGACCGGACACCTTCCCGACGGCACGTACACGTTGACGATTCACTGCCTCAACATTCGAACCCTCGGCGGTCAGCCGTTCCCGGATTTCTTCACCAACGCCACCTTCGTCGTGTCCACCCCGCAGCCGCCGTCGCTCCTCTACCCGCCGAACGAGTCCGTGATCGCCGTCCCGAATCCGGTATTCCAGTGGACGCCGACCCTTCGCGCCTCGGGGACGCAGCCCGCCTACCGTCTCCGTGTGGTGGAGACGCTCCACGGCCAGACTCCGCTCCAGGCGATCGAGGCCAACTATCCGCTGTTCGAGATCAACGTGCAGGACGCGACCGCCCTTCCCTACCCGGTCTCGGTTCCTTCCCTGCTGGACGGCCGCACCTATGCCTGGCGCGTCCAGGCGATCGAGCCGCAGGCCGCGCTCACGAAGACGCAACAGGAGCTGATCGTTCCGGTGGGCGCCAACGAGGGAAGGAGCCAGGTCTTCACCTTCACGTGGCGGACCAAGGTTCGGGCCCCCGGAGTCGCGGTGGGGGTCGGAGGACCGCCGGAGGGTGGAGCTCCGGAAAAAGCCGAGCCCCGGCGCGGGGAGGCACCGCCGGCGCCGCGATGGGAAGAGCGGAAGAATTTCGCCGACCGACTGGTCGAGGCGATGGTGGCCCGCTGGAGTCCCCGGGCCTCTCACGCCGGCAGCCAGGCGGATTTCGCCGTGGCCCGCCGCGCCACGAGAAGGGATCTCCGGAGAGCGCTCTCGGGCACGGTGTTCGCCACCGCCTACGATTCCACGGAGAGCCTCTTCGGTCCGACGAGCCTTCCGGCGGACACTGCCGCCGCGACGCCGCCCTTACCCGGCACGGCGCCGCTCGATTCGGTTCCTTCCCCGCCGCAAGAGCCGGTGGCACCCGTTGCGGCGGCTTCGGGATTGGGCCCGGAGTGGCTCAAGCTCCACGGCGGCGCGTCGATCTCCGGAGAGACCTACAGCCGTGACGGCGTGGGCTCCCCGACGAGACCCTTCCACAGCGGACGCGTGACGACCGGGCTCTCCTTTGGACTGATGAACGACCGGCTCCGGATGCCGCTCAACGCGCTCATCTCCGGGGATCAGGTCGCGTTCCGGCAGAACATCAACCAGGTCGGCTTGAGTCCCCGCTTCCGCTGGGCCGGGCTGGAGGCAGGGAACTTCGCGCCTCAGTATTCGCCGTACACGCTGGCGGACGCCACGATCCTGGGCGGCGGCCTGGATCTCACTCCCAAGAAATGGCACCTGGGATTCGCGACCGGCCGGATCCGGAAGGCGATCGCCGTCGATCCGCTCGTCGCGGTCCAGCCTCAGTTCGCGCGGAACGTGATCGCGGGACGGATCGGTTACGGGGATCCGCTCGCCAACACTACAACCACGACCGGCGCGCGGATTACCCGGACGTGCACGGGCACGCGTTCGGGGTGAAGCTCTTCCGCGAAACCGCGCTCTCGTCCGTGGGCGCTTCCTTCGAGCTCCTCGGTGGCGGCTTCATGAGCCTGGGCAATTCCGGAATCTCCAACGATCGTCTCGACGTCGGCGTCACCGGCAAGACCCAGATCTACGGTGGAAAGCTCACGCTGGGCACCAACCTGGGTTGGCGGAACGACAACGTGAGCCGGACGCTCCTCGCCGAGACGAGGCGCAAGAACTACACCGCGAATGCCACGTGGCAGCCCCGCCCGAATCTAGGCGCCGACTTCCAGTTCGGATTCATCACGAGCGACGTGAATTCCGCCGACTCCGTGGCCAGCTCGGGGAATATTTCCCGCATCGCCGGCGTCTCTCCCCACGTGAGCTGGGTGATGCGCGGGGTTCAGCAGACGCTCGCCGCGTCCGCGACGATCCAGAGCGCGGACAACACGACCAGCGCTCCGGTGCCTCTGACCAGCACCCACGGCGTCTCGCTGCTCGCGAGCTGGTCGGCGCTGGTGCGCCCGGAGCTCTCGGTGAACCTGGGCGGGAACTACACGCGAACGGACATGGACGTCGCCGTGAGCGAGATCAGCGCGTTCGGGCCCGGATTCACGTGGGGCGTTCCAGGGGCGCACGTGGCGACGTCGGTGCAGCTCCAGCTCACGCGTTCGAGGACGGGGAATTTCGGCACGGACACGGAATTCGCCCCGCAGGGCAACCTCCGGTGGCAGACCACGCCGCACCACGCGATCATCCTGCACGGGAATTTCCGCAAGTATCACTACACGTCGGCTGCCGCGTCGTTCAACGAGCGCCTGGCGTCGATCGAGTACGCCGCGACGCTGTAGGCTCGGTCAGGGCAAGACCCGGATCAAGCCCGAACGCTCGAAGTCGATCCTTCCCTTCCCCTGAGGCGTCAGGTCGATGCGGGTGCCGGGCGGAACACCCCCACCCTTCCAGTGAACGCCGCGCTGCGTGGAAACGAGAACCGGTTCGGGGAGCCCCGCGGCATGAAAGGAGCCGGTGATCTGGACCTGTGTGGGGCCCAAGTAGCGCACGCCGAAGATTTCGTGTCCCTCCGCGTCTTGTAGAAGCATGGTGTGCGTATCGGGCCGGCTGGTGCGGACAGGGTACCGCTCGGGCGTATTCCGGCGGATCCGACCGACGATCCGGCCATCGTCGTCGGCAAGGTCGCACGTCACGCTCATTCCCGATTTCGGAGCATCGAGCGTTAGGAAGCGTTTCCCTTCCACGGAGAGCACGTAGCGTTCGGAAGGAGCGACCCGCAGAATGACGTCGCCCAGGGCCAGCGACATGAATCGAGCCTCGTCCGGAGAGGGCGTGGATGCGGGCAGGAGGACCATCGGCTTGCTCTGCCGGCCGTAGTTCGAGTGGATCCATCCGCTTCTTCCTAGGAAGAGCGCGAGAACGATACACGCGACGGCGATCCCGCCCACTCGAAGCGCAGGGCCCGGCTCGCGTGCGAAGAGGTGGCGTAAGGCAAGGATGCCGGCAATTACGCCGCCGAGCAGGAGCGCTGTCTCCGGAAAGAACTCCGGGTTCATGGGGACGGTCAGGATTCGAGGCTCCATGGATGCCTCCAGTCTTTCGTGAACCGGCGAGATTCATTGCCCGGGGCAGGGATCGAACCTGCATGGGGTTTCCCCCAGGAGATTTTAAGTCTCCTGCGTCTGCCGTTCCGCCACCCGGGCTTGCTTCGTCACCCCTCGCGCTTCTGCGCCCACGGCCAGCGCGGCCTTCCCTCCGCCGCCGGCGCGCGCGTCGCCACGGCCGCTTCCACCGCCTCGCGCACCCCGCGCACATCGTGCTCGTCCTCGATCTCCCCGACCAGCTCCTCGATGATGTCCTCGAGGGTGATGATCCCGAGCACGTTTCCGGGAACCCCCACGATGGCCATCTGCCGCCGGATCTTCCGGAATTCCTTGAGCTGCTCCGCGATCGAGCGATCCGGAGGCGCCCACGTCGGCGGATACATCGCGTCGGCGATCTGGATCAGACCGCTCGTCGTATAGATGTAGAACAGATCCTTCGCGTTCACGATTCCCACGATGTTCGTGCGATCGCCCTCGTACACCGGGAAGCGCGTGTGCACGCTGTCCTGCACCGCTTGCAGGATCTGATCCGGCGTGGCACGCAAGTCGAGCATCGCGACCTTGGCGAGCGGCACCATGGCTTCCTCGACCTTCTTCGCGGGAAGGCGGAACGCGTTCTTCAGCAGCTCCGCGTGCTCGGCCGACATGCGTCCCGCCTCCGAGACGTCCTCCACCAGAAGCTGGAGCTCCTCGACCGAGTGCACGTGCTGATGCGGCGCGGGGGCGTAGCCCATGGCACGAGCCAAGGATCGTCCCGCATAGCTCGTCAGCCGGATGAACGGCCGGCCGACGCGCTCGAAGGCGAGGAGCGGGGCGGCGAGCCGGATCGCGACCACGTCGGGAATCCGGATCGCGATCGTCTTGGGCGCCAGCTCCCCCACCACGACGTGCAGGAACGTGATGCATGCGAACGCGAACACCGTCGCGGCGGTGTGCGCGGCCACCGGCCCCCAGGCCGCGGGAAGGAATCGAAACCAGGGCTGGATGAAGTGCGCGAGCCCCGGTTCCCCGATCCAGCCCAGCGCCAGGCTGGTCATCGTGATCCCGAGCTGGGTCGCCGCGATCATCTGATCGATGCGCGCCGTCGCCTGGAGGGCGAACCAGACGCCGGGCGTGCGCTTTCCCTGCAGCTCCTCGAGACGCGTCCGGCGCACCGTGACCAGGGAGAACTCGGCCGCGACGAAGAACGCATTGCACAGAACCAGGACGGGAATCAGGAGGACCTGACCCGCGTGCAACAGCTCGCCTACGAATCCAGGCATGGCCGGTCGCGGTTCAGGATAAGGAGGCGGTCAGTTCGGCGGAGGCTTCCCCGTGCAAGTCGAACGTCACGGGAACCCGCCAGCTTGGATTCGCGGGAACGCAGACTCCTTGACCTTCGTTGCAGTAGGCGAATGAAACCTGGACGTGAAGGTCGGCGGCGCCCTCGGGCTGCGCCGGTAATTCGAAGGCGAGCGGCCATGGCTGACCGAGAAGAGTTCGTTGAAGCATCACTTCCGAGCCGCGCGCGACACGGATGCTCGCGGGAGCCTCCTCGCTCACGTGCGCCCCTTCGGGGAGCTTCACGGCGACGCGCCACGCGGTCGACTCGCCCGCGCGGAGCCTCGCGGTCGAGAGGACGGCGGGGTTGCCTTCATCGCCCAGACCGGGCAGCTCCGGCGCTTCCAGCCCCTCGATCACGACCTCGCTCGAGGTTCCCTCGACGAGATGGAAGCGCACCACGCGATGGTTGTTCGTGTCGGCGATGTAGAGGACGTCCTCGGCCGCGTGGAGCCCGCCCGGCTCGAAGAGAGCCAGGTGTCCCTCACGCTCGGTGCCGGGACGGCCGTCGCCTGCGAGCGTCTTGATGGTGCCGCCCTGGACGTCGATCTCCTTGATCTTGTGATTGTAGGTGTCGGCGACGAGGATCCGGTTCCGCCAGACGGCGACCCCCAGCGGATGCTGGAGGCGCGCGGAGGCGAAATCCCCGTCGCGATCCCCGTAGTCGAACAGTCCGCGTCCGATCAAGGTCTCGACCTTCTCCTCCGCGAGATCCACGCGCCGCACGGCGCTGACCTCGGAATCGGCGAAGTAGAGGTAGTTGCCCGAGAGCGCCAGCCCCGACGGCTGGGCCAGCGCCGCGGCTTCCACGGGCCCATCGACGATGTTCTCGCGGCCGCTCCCCACGAACGCTCGCGCGAAGCCCATGGGAAGATCGAGTCTCCAGAGCTGGTGGGGCCCGGCCATCGCGATGTAGAGCGTGGAGCCCTCGATCGCGAGGTCCCAGGGCGAGCTCAGCGCTTGCTGCGTCCCGATCTTTCCGCCGGAGCGATCGTATCCCTGCGCTCCCGTGCCCGCGATCGTGCTCACGGACCAGGAACGAAGGTCCACCGCGCGGATCATGTGGTTCTCGGTATCCGCGACATAGAGCGTTTCGTGCGCGAGCGCGAGTCCCTGCGGATGATGGAACCCCGCGGCGTCCGCGGGCCCGTCCTCGCGCCCGGCGCGGCCGTGTCCGATGGTTCGGATCAGGCGGGACCGCCCGGTCCGGTCGGGGAGGGTGCCCACCACGACGCGGTTGTGATTGGAGTCCGTGATGAAGAGGCGCCCGCCCGCCGGGTCCGCGAGCACCTTCCCCGGAAACGCCAACCCGGTCGCCGCGCGCACGGAGCGCTCCCGGGCCGGCCGGAGCGGAGCCTTGGCGAGGGTGCCGTTCGCGCGCCCCTCTTCCAGCGCCGCGGCGATGGCCCGATCCAGCGTCTCTCGATTTCCCTCGCCCGAGACCACGCCGACCACGCGCCGGTCCGACCCCACGAGCACCAGGGTCGGCCAGGAGCGAACGGCGTACTCCCCCCACAGCCGCATGTTCTCGTCGATGACGACCGGGTGGGCGATCTCGTAACGCCCCACCGCGGCCCGGACGGTCTGACGCTGCCCCTCGTTGGTGAATTTGGCACTGTGAACCCCGATGACGAGGAAGGGCTCTTCGCGGTATTTTTCCTCGAGGTAGGCGAGGTCCGGAAGGACGTGCATGCAGTTGATGCAGCAATAGGTCCAGAAATCCAGCAGGACTACCTGGCCCCGAAGCTCGTTCGCGAACGTAAGGGGGCGATCGGTGTTCAACCAGGCGAACCCGGCATGAAGCTCCGGGGCACGGGGCCGATCGTTCATGGCGAGAGAATACCCTATTTCGACCGCGCCGCCCGTGTTCTACTTGTTGCGAAAACAGCGTGGCGGGTACTGAGGAATCCAGGGATGAGTCTCGAGAAACACCGGATGGGGGTCGTAGGCGGTGCGCTCCTGATCGTCGGCGCGCTCAGCGCGCTCGCGCTGCCCGGCAGCGGAAGCGCGGCCCCTCCGAGCGTTCCGAAGTCGGCGAAGCAAGGCGCCGCTCCGCGGGGGAAGCCGGCGCTCTCTCCGATGCCCAGGATTCCACCGTACGCCAAGGCGCAATACGACTCGATGATGTCGGTGAACGACCGGTGCCCGGTGCGTCGCGGCCATCTCAATCCCGGCATCCGGCCGATGTACGTGAACCGGCAGCCGGTTGGATTCTGCTGACACACCTGCCCTCCGGTCTTCGGTGAAGACCCCGCTCCCTTCCTGAAAAACCTCGGCGTGTCCCTGCGGGACCCGATCTACCCGGCCCGCGTCGCGTCCTACGATCCCAAGATGCGGGTCTTCGTGAATCAGGAGGCCTATTTCTTCTCCGGGAACGACACCAAGAAGCGTTTCCTCGCCGACCCGGTTCGATACTCGGGACCCCTGACCGACCCGGTGTCGCAGAAGCGCTTCCAGCCGACGCCGCGCTCGCCGCACGCGAAATACGAGGATCGGATCTACTACTTCGAATCCGACGTCACGCAGCGGCAGTTCGCGGCCTCCCCCAAAGGTTTCGCCCGCCGCCGCGAGAACTGACGCGCGCCCGCGGCCCTACGTCCGCGTCTCCGCCTGTTCCTCCGGCGGCTTGATCCTCCGGAACGCACGATAGAGAAGCAGGTCGTAGGCGATCTTGAGCGTCGCTCCCGCTGCGAGCGGAGCCCAGAGCGCCACGCCCTGCATGGCGGCTCCCGCGAACGCGGGCGCCACCGCCCACCCCGCCGTCCGCACGAGATTCGTCGCGCCTGCCGCCGCCGCCCGCTCCGGCGGTTTCACCACCGCCACCACGTACGACTGCCTCGTGGGCACGTCCATCTCGACGAGGCACTCACGCAGAAGGTAGAGGACCGCCGCCACGATAAAGGATGGCGCGATGGGCACCGTGAGGAGGAGGAGGCTCGAAGGAAGATGGGTGAACACCATGGTGCGGAGCAGACCGATCTTTCGCGCCAGCCATGCCGCGGCCAGGTGCGAGGCGGCGTTCGCGACCCGCGCGAGGAGGAACAGGGGCGCCAGCGTCTCTTCCCCGACCCCGAACCGCTTGAAGAACCAGTACGAGAGGAGCGCCGTGGTGAGGAATCCGCCCCCCAGGCTGTCCATGGCGAAGAGTCCGACGAGCCGCGCGATTCTTCGCTTCGACTCGGGGCTGATCGGCGGGGCCTCGGTCCGGGCATGCCGCGTCCGGACGTTCGCGCTCAGGCCCGTGTACGCGGCCGCGCCCACGAGACTCAGCGCCGCCACGGTGAGAAAGCTCCCGCGGTAGGAGGCGATCGGGGCCACGCCCGCGTGCCGGAGCAGGCTGGGAAGGAGCGCCGCCAGGGCCCCCAGCGCGTGCCCGAAGTCGAGGACGACGTTGTACCAGGCGAATGCCTGGGTCCTCCCCCGCTCGTCGGTCAGGTCCGGGAGGAGCGCCTGCTCCAAGGAGAACGCCGCGCCGCGGTCCCGCCCCATGCCGTTCACCATTCCCAACGCCGCGGCCGGTGCAAGGATCCAAGGGGATGGAGCCAGGGCGAACGCGGCCGTCCCCAGGGCGGAGAGAATCGCGAGGCCGATCAGGCATCGCGTTCGGCCCAGCCGCTCCGCGTAGAGCATGACCACCAGGGTCCCCAGGGCGACTCCCAGGAGACCCGCGGAGATCACGAGCCCCACGCCCGCCGCGCTCTGCCCCAGCTCGGAGGCATAGAGACCCACGAGGACGCCCGACATCCCGACCCCTGTGGAGCGCGCCAGCGCGGCCGCGTAAAGGAGGCTCCGGTCGCGCGTCATCGCTGTGGTAGCATGGCGTCGGTTCCGGACACCCCACCTGACTTCATCACCCGATCCGGTCTCCCGAGGAGGACGTGTGCGCTACCTGAGAATCCGCAGTCGAATCCTGGTCTCCGTCGCCGCTCTCTGCGTGCTGGCCGCGGCGAGCGTCTCGCCCCGCGCCCTCTTCGCGGCCGATTCGGCGGCCCCTGCCGCGGGCGCCACGCCCGTCGCTGCCCCCTTCTGGTCGGGCAAGCCCGATTCGGCGGGATTCCGCGCGCTGGCGGACGGGGAGCTCCGGACCGCGAATCGGGCGCTGGACCGCCTTCTGCACGTGTCCGGCCCGCGGACGATCGAGAACACGCTCGCACCATACAACGAAGCGCTGCTCCATGCCGACAACGCGGCCTACGCCTCCAACCTGATCGAGTCGGTCCACCCCGACTCCACGGTGCGCGCCGTGGCGGAGGAAGAGACCCGGGCGGCGAGCAAGTTCCTGAACGACCTCGGCCTCAACCGCGGCGTCTATGACGCGCTCGCATCGCTCGACGTGACGACCGCCGACCCGAAGACGCGCTACGCGGTCGAGAAGACCCTGCGCGACTTCCGGCTCTCGGGCGTGGACAAGGACGAAGCCACGCGCAAGAAGATCGCGGCCCTTCGCGAAGAGCTGGTGTCGATCGGCCAGGAATTCGACAAGAACATCCGGAACGACTCGCGCACGATCACGCTGGCCGGCGCGGCCGATCTCGATGGGCTCCCCGAGGATTACATCAAGGGGCACCCGGCCGGACCGGACGGCAAGATCTCGATCAGCATCGAGTACCCGGACTTCTTCCCCGTGATGAGCTACGCCAAGAAGCCGGAGGTGCGCCAGCGCCTCCTCAAGGAATTCCTGAACCGCGCCTACCCCGCCAACCTTCCGGTCCTCGACCGAATGATCGCGAAGCGGTACGAGCTGGCCCAACGGCTCGGATTCAAGAGCTGGGCCGAGTACGCGACCAAGGACAAGATGATCGGAAGCGACAAGAACGTCGCCTCCTTCATCGAGCGGCTGCGCGGCCTCACCCTGAAGCGGTCGCAGGAGGAATACGAGAAATACCTGAAGCGGAAGCGCGAGGACGATCCGGCCGCCAAGACCGTGAATCAGTGGGATCGCCGCTACTACGGCGAGCTGATCCGGAAGCGCGCTTACAACTTCGACGGCCAGCAGGCGCGCCCCTACTTCCCCTTCGACGAGGTGAAGGCAGGCGTCCTGGGAGCGACGTCGCAGATGTTCGGCCTCACGTACAAGCGCATCGCCAACGCGGACGTCTGGGATCCCAGCGTCGAGGCGTACGAGGTCTGGGAGAACGACCGCATGATCGGACGCTTCTTCCTCGACCTGCACCCGCGGCCGGGCAAATACAACCACGCGGCGAACTTCGGCATCCGAAACGGCGTCGAGGGAGTTCAGATTCCCGAGGCCGCGCTGATCTGCAACTTCGCGGGCGGGAAGCCGGGCGATCCGGGCCTCATGGAGCACGGCGACGTGGTGACCTTCTTCCACGAGTTCGGACACCTGCTCCACGCGGTGTTCGGCGGACACCAGCAGTGGGAGCCCATCTCGGGCATCGCGACCGAGTGGGATTTCGTCGAGGCGCCTTCGCAGATGCTCGAGGAGTGGTGCTGGAATCCGGGAGTGCTCCAGACCTTCGCCAAGCATTACCAGACGGGCCAGCCGATTCCGGCGGAGATGGTGGAGCGCATGCGCGCCGCGGACTGGTTCGGGCGCGCCACGTCGATCGCCTACCAGAATCTCTATTCGGCGATCTCGCTGAGCTACTACAACCGTCCCGCCAAGGAAGTGGACACGGACAAGATCTTGCGCTCCCTCGAGCCCAAGTACACGCCGTACCCGCCGATGCCCGACACCCATTTCCAGGCCGCCTTCGGACATCTCGACGGCTACTCGGCGATCTATTACACCTACATGTGGTCGCTCGTGATCTCGAAAGACATGTTCAGCAAGTTCGACAAGTCGAACCTGCTCGATCCGACGATCGCGAAGCGCTATCGCGACACCGTGCTCGCCGCGGGGGGTTCGGCGCCGGCCGGGCAGCTGGTGCACGAGTTCCTGGGCCGCGACTACGATTTCCGCTCCTTCGACGAGTGGCTGGCGGGAGAACGGCGCGGGTCCGACGGCGGACGGGGTGCGGCGGCGTCGGGAGACGTTCGGTAGCGGGAGCTACGCTTCCGTGCGACGGACTCGGAGCGGGCTGAGCACTTCCTTCTCGAAGCGGGTCTGATCGAACGCCTTGTCGAGGTAGGGCAGGAGAACTTCCTCGGTCGAGACGAAGTGGGCCGCGACGAGTCCCAGGATCGCGTAGCAGAGGTGCATCAGTCTTCCGGAGGAAGCTCCCTCCTGGATGGCCTTGTCGAGTGCTTCGCAGCGGCGGGCGATCAGCTTGTGCTCGAATCGCGGCACTTCGGTGATGTGCGAG
>VBOR01000130.1 GCA_005893165.1 Candidatus Eiseniibacteriota bacterium
GACGTGGTTCCCTCTCCGAGGGTTCCAAGATACGCCGACCGACTCGTTCACCGCCCTGCACTATCCGTTCCTGCTTTCCCTTCAGGGCATTGCGTTCGAAGTGGTGTTGGGAGTCATCGCCCTCCTCGCGGGGGCTGCCATCATCGCGCTTGCCTGGATCCGGAGGCCGAAACGCCCACTGGAAACCCTCGAGCAAGCCATGCGCTTGGTTCCCGGCGCAGTGGTCGCCGGGCTCGGGGCTGTACTTTTCGTCTGGCCGTTCTGGAACATGTCAATGTTCGATGTGGCCGATATCTTGATCCACGGTTTCCTCCCCATGCTCGCCCTCGTCTTGATTAGCGCAGCGGGCACGATCCTGCTCATGCAGACCTCGATGCTCGAGGTCATGGGAGAGGATTTCATCCTCACGGCGAAGGCGAAAGGCCTTTCCGAACGAATCGTGCGAAAGCGGCACGCCGCACGGAACGCCTACCTTCCCGTCGTGACGTCCTTGGCGATCAGCCTGGGGTTCGTTGTCGGGGGCGCGATCATCCTCGAGTACATTTTCTCATACTACGGGCTCGGCTCGTACCTGCTTATCGCGATAACGTCTCAGGACCGCTTCCTCGCTGGGTCCATCTTGTTCCTCATTTCGGTCCTCGTGATTTTCGGCAACATCGTCGCGGACATCCTGTACGGGGTGCTCGATCCTCGTGTTCGAATCTGAGCCGGGTGCGCCGCGCTCGGAGTCATTTCGCCGGTCCGTCGTCCATCGCTTGCGCCGGGTCCTGCAGACATCGTGGTCGACCCTCCGTCAAAGCCGCCTCGGAGTCCTGGGCTTCTCGATCGTGCTCCTGTTCGCGCTGATGGCGCTCCTGGCGCCTGTGATCGCGCCGTACGCTCGACTGTACGAGGCTCCCCTCGTCGACCGGTTCGATATCCACTCGTACGACCGCGCGTTGCCCAAGAACCAGAGTTACGAAGCTCCCGTCTTCGGTCCGACGACCCCGCTGTTTCCCGACGTCGGCGGAGGCGTGTGGGTCATCAACTGGAACGCGACCCACGCGACGGTGTACATGGATTACCTGAAGTACCCGCAGCGAACGAACCAGAGCCCGTTCGACACGGAAAACCTGTCCATCCGATTCGACGCGACCCAGAAGTTCGGCGTGACCCCTCTCCCGAGCCCGCCGCTCTCCGCGTTGTACTGGATTACGCCGGCCCGGAACACCACGTTCGAGGTGGGCCCCACCGACCGGAACGGAGCGCTTGCCTATTTCATGGGCCGAGACTTCATCGTCGGCGACCCATTTTCGGACACGCTCATTTTCCACTTGCAGCTCCCCTTCACCCCCGTTTGGACGGGCGAAGATCCGGAATCGGCGGGATTCTTGATCTCCCAGCCGAACCAACTTCAGGGACCGAGTCCGTTTCCTGGCGTACCGGGGACGCCCTACGGACCTTACCGCTATTTCTATGCCTCCGACGGGAACTCGACGACGGTCTTCGAGATCACCTATGCGCACACCGGGGACCAGACGCCGGCCCTCCCTCCGTCTGGGAGAATCGCCCTCACGTACAATGGCAGCCTGTCCGCGCCTCCGTTTGTCTACTACCACTGGGGCAAGGTTTCCGACGTCGACAGCTCCGGATTCCGCGCGGGGACGGCTCAAGCGATCCTGCTGCCGCTCGCGAACCACACGCTCGCGGTCTACAACGTATCCGGGAAGGCTCGCGCGTTTGTCCCGTTGACCCTATTCGGGCAGAGCGCGAGTGTGGCGGCGCCAATCGGCTACGCCCGGTCGCCCGACACGTTGACCTTCTTCACGTACATGCAGCTCCGATCGGGCAACGCGTCAGCGATCGCGACCTTCGACATGGAACGCCTCCGGATCGCTCATGTGTTTCCCCTCCCGCAGGTCTCCTTCCAGCTCCTCCAGAGTCCGATCAGCGACGACGGCACGAACCTCTTCATGGGCTTCTCGAACCCTCCCGCGACGTCGACGACGATGATGGGACTGAACGCGGATCCGGCCCTCGGGAACCTCACCGCGATCCCCCAGTTCCAGCTCGAGATCCCGGGCCGGGTGAGAGACTACTTCGCGGTCGGGAACCTGGTGAGCGTGTACGTGTACACGGCCGACGGCCGGTTGGTGAAGCTCGCCACGACCTTCTCGGTGGCCGGGGCGATCCACCCCGAGGAATTCGGCCTCGCCATCCCCGCCGGCGTCTCACGGATCGTCTATGCGGGCACGACCCACGGCACGCTGTACGGGGTGTCCCTGAGCCAAGAGGAATTGAACGGCGGCTGGACGGATTCCTCCACGGGCCGCACGACGCTGTTCACGCTCCTGGGGAGACCTCGGGTCCCCCTGGCTCCCGGGACCTATCCTTCCGGCAACCGGTATCTCCTCGGCACGGACTTCAACGGCCACGACATCTTGACGCAGCTCCTGTACGGGACCCAGGTCGCCTTCATCGTCGGGATTCTTGCGGCCTTGTTCGGGGTCGGCATCGGCACGTTCGTGGGGGTCATCGCCGGCTATTACAGCAAACTCATCGACACCTTGCTGATGCGCACGACCGACATCTTCCTCGTGCTCCCGTTCCTCCCGGTGGTCCTCGTCCTCGTCTCGATCGCCCGCCCGAGCATCTGGATTATCATCCTGGTGCTCTCCCTCCTCGGTTGGCCCGGGATCGCGCGGGTCATCCGGGCGCAAGTCCTGAGCCTCAAGGAGCGTCCGTTCGTGGACGCCGCCCGCGTCGCCGGCGCCTCCGACACGCGCCTGATCTTCCTCCACCTCACGCCGAACGTACTGCCCTTCAGTTTCCTGTACATGAGCCTCGGAGTCGCCGCCGCGATCATCACCGAGGCGGCCCTCAGCTATCTCGGATTGGGCGACCCGAACGTGACCTCGTGGGGGGGCATGCTCTCGACCCTCATCACGTTGGGCGGCGGGCTGTACTATTGGTGGTGGCTCCTCCCACCCGGCCTGGCGATCACGTTCCTTTCGCTGGGTTTCTATCTCCTGGGTCGCGGCTTTGACGAGATCATCAATCCGCGCCTGCGGAGGCGTTGAGGTGCCCCTCCTCTCCGTGCGCAACCTGAAGGTCCATTTCAAGGTCCAAAAAGGCTGGGTCCGCGCGGTGGACGGGGTCAGCCTCGAGGTCGACGAGGGAGAGACCGTGGGGCTCGTCGGGGAGAGCGGTTGCGGGAAGACGACGCTCGCCTACGCGATCACGCAGCTCTTGCCCTCAAACGCGTACGTCTTGGGCGGGGAAATCATCTTCGGCGGGGAGGGTGCCGTGTCCCGCTACCGGGCGGAGTACTGGAAGCTTGCCGAGACCCGAATGCGGGCCGAGCTGGAGGGGCTGAAGGCGAAGCTCGGCGCGATCCCGAAGACCCCGGATGGGTCGAACCCCGAGGACGTGCAGGCACTCGAAGAACGGATCGGGGCGCTCGAGGACCCTCTCGCGGAGACATACCGACGATACCTCTCGAAGGAAATCGGCATGCTCCGGCAGAAGCTCGACGACGCCTCGGATCGGGCGGAGGCAGGGGATGCGAAGGCTCGGCGCCTCCTGGGCGACGCGATGGCCCGGTTCGAGGCGGCGAACCAAGAGGGGGACCTCCTCGCAATTACGCGCCTGAAGGACGGACGTCTGCGGGGATACCACCCGAAGCTCAACGCCATCCGCTGGAAGCAGGTGTCGATCGTGTTCCAAGGCGCCATGAACGCGTTGAATCCGGTGTACACCGTCGGGGACCAGATCGTCGAAGCGATTCAGGCCCACGAGGATATGGACGACTACGAGGCTCGCAACCGCGTAACGGAACTGTACAAACTCGTAGGAATTCCCGTCGATCGGATCGACAACTACCCTCACGAGTACAGCGGCGGGATGAAGCAACGCGCCATGATCGCGATGGCCTTGGCGCTCAATCCGAAGCTCGTGATCATGGATGAGCCGACGACGGCCCTGGACGTCATCACCGCGTCGAAGATTATGGATGAGGTCCTGGCGATCCAGAAGGCGCTCCGCATGACGCTGATCATCATTTCTCACGACGTGTCCACCGTCGCGAAGGTGGCCGATCGGATCGCCGTGATGTACGCCGGGCAGATCGTCGAGGAGGCCCCGTCGCAGGACCTGTTCCACCGGACGCTGCACCCGTACACGGAGGGGCTCCTCGGTGCGTTCCCGAGCGTGAAGGGAGAAAAGCATCGCCTGGAAGCGATTCCGGGCAGTCCACCGAGCCTCCTTACGCCGCCCAGCGGATGCCGCTTCCATCCGCGCTGCAAGTACGCGAAGGACATCTGTACGTCCACCGTCCCCCCGTACGTCATCCCCGTCGAAGGGCATCGCGCGCTCTGCCACTTCTCGCAGGACTTCTTTTCCCAGGGGGGACTCACGCGGACGTAGACTCGTCGTCGCAGGGCCTCGAGGGGATCGGGCCCCCGGTCGCAGAGGACGGCAAGGTCATCCGCGTCGAAGGCCTGCGCAAGTACTTCGAACTCCGACCTGGATTTTTCCGTGCGCTCCGCGGGGACGTCCTGTACGTGAAGGCGGTGGACGGGATCGAGTTCAGCCTGGAGCGAGGCGAGATCCTCGGGCTCGTCGGGGAGAGCGGTTGCGGCAAGACGACGACGGGCCGGCTCGTCGCGCGACTCGAGACCCCGACGGAGGGTCGGATCCTTTTCCGAGGCGTCGACCTGGCGTCCCTCGAGACGGGGGAGCTGTTCCGATTCCGGCGGGATCTCCAGATGATCTTCCAGGATCCGTATGAATCGCTCAACCCCCGTCACAACGTGTTGCGCTCCATTTCGGAGCCCCTCCTCATTCATCGGCTCGCCGCGAGCCGGGAGCAGCGGGAGGAACTCGTCGTTCGGGCTCTCGAGGATGCGGGCCTCCGGCCCGGGCAGGAGTTCCTCGAGCGCTTTCCGCACGAGCTGTCCGGAGGCCAGCGTCAACGGGTGGCCATCGCCCGGGCGATTGTGTTGAACCCCAAGGTGATCATCGCCGACGAGCCGGTCTCGATGCTCGACGTGTCGATTCGCGCGGGCGTGATGAACCTGATGCTGGACCTGCGAACCAAATACCAGATGCCGTACGTGTTCATCACGCACGATATCGCCGTGGCACGCTACATGTCGGACCGGATCGCGGTGATGTATCTCGGCCGGATCGTCGAGGAAGCGCAGACCGAAGAGGTGATCGCCCATCCGACCCACCCCTATACGCGGGCCCTCCTCTCGGCGGTCCCGGTGCCGGATCCGGCGCACGAGTACACGGCCGTGCCCATTAAAGGGGAACTTCCGAGTCCGATTGACCTCCCGAGTGGGTGCCGCTTCCGGACGCGATGCTTGTTCGCGCAAGAGATCTGTGCGACGACGGCTCCTCCGCGTGTCGAGGTCGCGCCCGGCCACATCGCGGAGTGCCACTTCGCGGCCGACATCTTCTCGGGTGCGCTCGTCGAGCCGCCGGTGGCTCGCGAGATCCCGGCCCCGGAGGAAATCGCCGCGGCCTTAGCGGCGGGATCGTGATCCGCATCGGTTTCCTTGCCTCTCATGAATGGCGGCTTGAAATTCCCTTCGTTGTAGCCGTCGGACTTCTGCTGGTGTTCATGGGGCTCTCCGTCGCGAACTTCGTGTCCGTCGCCCAGGTCCATGGCTCCGCCGGCGTCGAGGCAACCTCGTCCGTGGGCTATCTGGGACTCGCGTCGAACGGAACCCTCTCCGACAACGGCACGGCTCGTTCGTGGATCAACGTGACCGCGGTGAACCCGAGCTCGCGATCCCTCCAGTTCGACACGGTGATCTACAAGCTGTGGCTCGAAGACCTTCCCCGCGAAGCGGGCTACGCGGTCGGTCGGACGGACGTGCCCGTTCAGAACGGCACCATGACCCGATGGATCTACCTCGCCTTCAGCGGCTCCAACACGTCCAGCGGAGTCTCGGTTCCCGCGTTCGGTCGGGCGACGGTGCCGCTCGTTGTCGACCTCACGGCACGCCTCGACCCGTACACGTTCGCCGCGGTCCAGAATATCACGGGGTTTGCCGTTTCGCACGGCGTCTCCCCGACCGCGATCCCGTCGGAACTCTTCATCCTCACGAGCCTCTACATCGACGGAGCGCCACCGCCGGATTCGCCCACGGCCGCCCTCTATCTCACGGACATCGTTCGAATCGTCATCGGTCAGGGGACGGACTATGGGGCGTGAGTTGTCGGCACGGCTCCAGCAGACCATCCGGGTCCTCCGGTCGGTCTGCATCCTGGCCCTCGCCCTCGGCTACGCGGCCTTCTACTCGATCTTCCCGTCCGCGACGTTCCCGGTGTCGGGCGATGCATCCTTCCCGTGGATCTTTCTAGTCCTCGCGGCGGCGAGCGTCCTCGGCGCGATGGAAGCCGCGGAACTCCAAGAAGCGGTCGTGGCGGCGATGCTGGCGCTTCCTCTCGGGTACCTGGTCACGGTACTCCTGGCCTTTTCGCCCGCCTTCGCGGGATTGTATTTCCTGGAACCGAGCCTGGTCCCGTTCTTCATGGCCCGGTACTCGATTCTCGTCCTGGCCT
>VBOR01000057.1 GCA_005893165.1 Candidatus Eiseniibacteriota bacterium
GCTGGTGCAACACCGCGGCGGAAGCGATGGCGTGCGGGGTCGCGGTGGTCTGCACGCGGAGCGGCACCGAGGATTTCGCGATCGACCGCGTCACGGCGGCGGTGCCGAGGTGGCGATGGTCGTGGAGCCTGGCGCGCGCCATCCAGCCGCTCCTCCGCGATCCCGGACGTCGCGCGCGCCTCGCGGCCGCGGGCGTCGCAAAGATCCAGGAATTCTCTTGGGAGCGCACGGCCGACCGGATCGAGCAGGCGCTCACGTCCCGGATGGGAGGAGGCCTCCATGGCGAGCTCGCGGCGCAAGCGGCCCGCTAGGGCACGGCGCGCCAAGGCGGTCCTGATCCTCGTGGCCTATCCGGGCACAGAGGTCGCGGTGGAAGCCGCACGGAGGCTCGTCCAGGCGGGCGTGCTCGCGTGCGCCACGGTCACGGAGGGGAAGTCCTTCTACATCTGGGAAGGACGCGAGCGCACGGAGGCGGGCGCCGTGCTCCAGGGAAAGACGACCGCCGCCCGCGCCCGTGATGCCCAGCGACTCATCCAGGAAGCGCATCCCGACAAGCTCCCGGAGATTCTGGTGCTGGAGATCGCGGACGGGCACCCCGGCTATCTCGCCTGGGTCGCCGCCCAGGTCGCGCCGAGATGAAATCGGGCGCGAAGCCCCGGAGCGCGGGGAAGGAGCGCGAGACCGCCTGGCTCTTTCACGGCGGACGCATCCTCGACGCCCCCCGGGCCGCCGCCTGGCGCGCTCCCACCCAGCGTGCGAAGTCGCCGCGAGCCGGCTCGGTCCGAGCCCGCGCCTCGAGCTACCAGGAAGCCGTCCTCGTGCGCGGAGAGCGCATCGAATCGGTGGGCCCGCTCGACCGCCTGCGGCGTGAGGCGGGCCGAGGGGCGCGCCTCGTCGATCTCCGCGGGGGAACCCTCACCCCCGGATTCGTGGACTCCCACATCCATCTTCTCACCTGGATCCGCGCGGTCTCCGACGTGTGGCTCGCGAAGCAATCTCCCGAAGGGCTCGAGGACGCGATCCGGACCGCGCGCGGTCTGGCTCGAGGGGAGGACTGGGTGACGATCCGCGGCTGGGTGCCGAGGGAATGGTCCCGCGATCTCAAGAGTCGCGCCACGCTCGATCGATTGATTCCGGAGCGCCCGCTCGTCCTCTACGCGGTCGACGGCCACTCCGTGTGGGGCAACTCCGCAGCCCTTCGGATCGCGGGCATCCACGGACGCACCCCCGATCCCTCCGGCGGCGCGGTGGATCGCGATGCGGCCGGCGAGGCCACGGGAGTCCTGATCGAGGCCGCGAGATCCCTCATCGGCCCCTTCGTCCGGCGACATCGGGACCCTGCCGAGGAGCTTGCCGGCGCGATCCGGAAGGCGCACTCGCTCGGGATCACGGGCGCCCACGACTTCGATCCCACCGAGATCCGAAGCGCCGCCCAGCGGCTCGCCGCAAGGGGACCGCTCCCGTTCCGGCTTCTCCTCTCCGTTCCGGCGTCGCAGCTCGACTCCGCGGAGGCGCTGGAGCTGCGTAGTGGATGGGGGGACGAGCGGCTGCGCCTGGGTGCGGTGAAGTTTTTCGCGGACGGAACGCTCGGGTCGGGAACCGCGCTCCTCGAAAGCGAGTATGAGGACGGTACGGGCACCGGGGTCGAGGTCATCTCGCGGCCGGAGCTCACGGATCGATGCGCGCGTGCACGGAAGGCCGGGCTCACCGTCGCGATTCACGCGATCGGCGACAGAGCCGTCAGAAACGCGCTCGATGCAATCGAAGGCGCGATTCAAAGCGGGGGCCCCTTTCCGCTCCCTCCACGGATCGAGCACATCCAACTCGCAAGGGAAGAAGATTTTCCCCGGTTCAAGGCGCTTGGCGTCCACGCATCGGTTCAGCCCATCCACCAAGTCACGGATCGCGTCGTCGCCAAGCGGAAGTGGGGCGCGCGCACCGCTCGCTCCTACGCCTATCGATCGCTTCTCCGGGCCGGCGCCAGACTGCTCTTCGGCTCGGACGCTCCCTTCGATCGCCCCGGCCCGCTCCTCGGGCTCCAGGCGGCGATGCTGCGGCGCGAGCACGGAGAGGGTCCCGGGGACGCGTTTCATCCCGAGCAGCGCCTGGGACTGGCGCAAACGCTCCGGGCCCACCTCGAGGAGCCGAATGTTGTGGCGGGGTGGCGCACCCCCCTTGGTAGACTCAGAGTTGGATGGGGGGCGGACCTGGTCCAATTCGACCAGGATTTGCTCCAAATGGAGCCCGATCGACTCGGTCGGGCAAAAATCAGGGGAGTCTGGGTGGCGGGGTCGAAGGTCCACGGCAAATCGCTCTAATTCATTCGATTTAGGGCGGATCGTTCTTCCTCCGGTCCCCAACCGCTGGTATACTACTTGATGTTCCCCTCCTTGTGTCGTCTCGCCGAGCGGGTCTCGTCCCGAGGCCGCGCCGAATGAAGAAGATGAAGCTCCTCGTCGCCCTGCTCGCAGTCGCGTCGTTCCTTCCGTTCGCCCCGTCCACGAGTCACGCGCAGTCCTTTGCGTTCGGGAAGAACAAGGTCCACTACAACACGTTTCAGTGGCTGACGCTCCGCGGCGAGCACGTCGAGATCTTCTATTACCCCGAGGAAGAGCCCCTCGCGCGCGCCGCGGTCCAGCTGGCCGAGGAGAGCTATCAGGACCTCAAGGTGAAGTTCCAGCACGAGGTCACGCACCCGATTCCCCTCATCGTCTATTCCTCGCACCAGCACTTCGAGCAGACCAACGTCAGCCCCTATTTCCTGCCCGAGGGCGTGCAGGGGTTCACCGAGTTCTCGAAGGGGCGCGTGGTGCTCCCGTACACGGGCTCCTTCGCCGAGTTCCGGCACGTGCTCCATCACGAGCTGGTGCACGTCTTCCAGCTCTCGATCCTCGAAGAGGTGTACAAGAAGCACCGCAAGGCCACCTACGTCGTGCCGCCGCTCTGGTTCTCGGAGGGGCAGGCGGAGTACTGGTCCACGAAGTGGGACGCGCAGGGGACGATGGTCGTGAGCGATCTGGTGCTGGAGGACCGTCTTCCCACCATCGGCGATCTCTGGCGCTACAACGGGACCTTCACGGTCTACAAGCTGGGACAGAGCCTCTGCGAGTACATCGCGACCACCTACGGCGAAGACGCTCTGCGCCGGCTCTACACCGAGGTCTACAAGGACGACCGATTCGAGAAGGTGCTCCAGCGCGTGACGGGCGTTCCGGCGCGCCGGATCTCCGAGGACTGGATCTACGGTCTCAAGCGGAAGTATTTCCCCGAAGTGAAGGACCGCATGACGCTGGCGCTGGCCGCAGAGGAGCGCGCCACGTCGCAGGGCGTGAACCTGAAACCGGTCGCGTGCCCGGATACGGCGCTCTTCGGCGGAAGCCGGTACTTCTTCATCTCGGCGCGGAGCGGCTACACCAACATCTACAGCGCCGACTGGCGCGGGCGCGAGCGCGACGTGCGTTCGGTCGTGCACGGACAGCGCGCGGCCCAGTTCGAGTCCTTCCATCCGTTCCAGAGCCGGATCGACGTCTCGAAGAAAGGGGAGCTGGCGTTCGTCTCCAAGTGGAACGAGCGCGACGCCCTCTTCATCTACGACCCCGCGGCGAAGAAGGTCGTGATGAAGGAGTACCTGGACGATCTGATCGCGCTCTCCTCTCCCGCGTGGAACGCGGACGGCACGAAGATCGCGGTCTCGGGGCTCAAGCCGTCGGGCCACATGGACCTCTACGTCTTCGACCGCACCACGAAGGCGCTGACCCGGCTCACGAACGATCTCTACACGGACCTCGATCCCACCTGGTCGCCGGACGGTAACGAGATCGTGTTCGCCTCCGACCGCACGCGGTACGGCTCGGAGGGACACCAGAATCTCTTCGTCATCGACACGCAGACGCTCGCGATCCGCTACCTCACGTGCGGTGCGTGGACGGACCAGACGCCGAAGTGGTCCCCGGACGGCAGCCGCATCGCGTTCGCTTCCGACCGGGGCGGCTCCTACGACCTCTACTGGGTGGACGTGAACGGAAACGGCGGAAGGTTCAAGCGTCTGCTCGGCGCGGCCATGGATCCCTCCTGGCTCCCGGGCGGCAAGGCGCTCCTCTTCACCGGCTACCGCCGCGGCGGATTCGGGATCTATCAGATGGCGGTGCCCGACACGACCGTCGATTCCTTCGCGCTCGCGACCGAGGAAGCTCCGCCCACCTGGCGGTGGGAGGACACGCTCGCCAAGACGACCCAGCATCCCGAGCCCTACGAGCCGCGCTACGGCCTCGACCTCGTGTCGGGCGGGATCGCGGTCGAGCCGACGGAGAATCTGGGGGAGGGGCTCCAGGGAGCGGTGAGCGATCTCCTCGGGAACCGTCTCTTCTACTTCCAGCTCGGCAACACCGCCCAGACCACGTCCGAGATCCTCTCGCGGATGAACGGCGGCGCTTGGTTCATCAATCTCCAGCACCGCTGGAACTACGGCGTCGGGGCGTTCCACACGGCGGGGGACTATCTGGACGCGATTGGGGACCAGTACTTCGAGCGCAAGGCGGGCGCCTCGCTCCTGGCGAGCTATCCCTTCTCGCGCTTCAGTCGCATCGAGGGAACCGCCCAGGCCTATTACGACGAGAAGGTGCGTGATTTCGGCACCACGCGGCGCGGGATGCTCACGACCCATTCCATCTCGCTGATCCGGGACAACGCGCTCTGGTTCCCCACGGGACCGCGCGACGGCGCGAGGTACAACCTGACAGGAGCGCTCACCACCAACTGGAACAACGGGCGAACCGAGAACGTGATGGTCAGCGCGGATCTCCGGCGGTATCTCCGTACGAGCCAGTGGACCACGATGGCGCTTCGGCTCCAATCGCGCGTGAGCGCGGGGGCCGATCCGCAGCGGTTCGCGATGGGCGGCTCGTACTCGCTGCGCGGCTACGGACGGCGCAGCATCTACGGTACCCGTATGGTTCTCCTCAACGCGGAGTACCGCTTCCCGCTCTTCGACCGGCTCGTCCTCGGTGTGCCCCTCCAATCGCTCGAGCTTCCCGGAATCGAGGGGGCCGTGTTCGCCGATGCCGGGAACGCCTGGGAGAAGTGGGAGCGCTTCCCGCGGCCGAAGGGGAGCCTAAACCCAAGGCGGGAGGCGGGGCAGGCAACCTCCGCTCGGCGGCTCTTTTCTGGGCCGCGGTGCTCGTGGCGTTCCCGTCCCCGCTCTTCGCGGGCTCCTACCTCCAGCGCGAAACCGCTCCGCCCGATTCCTCGGCCGGAGGGCTGATCGTCGAGACCTCTCCGCCCGGGCTTCTCATCCTGATCGGTGAGGTGGAGGCCGGCCGCTCGCCGCTGGGTCCGGTCTGGGTTCCTTCCAGGACCGTCCGGGTGAGGGCACGCTTCGACGATCCCCGCGCCTTCGACCCCGCGCACGACGAGGTGCAGGTCACGATCCGGCCGGGCGCCACCACGCGTGTCTTTCTCGATCTTCGGCCGAGCCTCATGGTGCGGAGCGCTCCGGAGCCCGCGCAGCTCTTCCGCATCACGGGCCAGAAGCAGGACTCCCTCGTCGGAGAAACGCCGATCCCCCTCCAACCGGTGTTCCTGGAAGGCGGACGGTTCCGCTTCCAGGCTCCGGACCACGCGGACACGACCTTCACCGGAGAATCGCTCCTCGCGCTCCGGCAGAGCGACGGGCGAGCCTTGGTCCCGTTGCGCCGGATCGCGGAAACCCTTCCTCCCGCGGCCCCGCCCATTCGCGTGTACCGCCGCCGCTGGGTCCAGTGGGGCCTCGTCGGGGTCGGTGCGGTCCTCACCGGCGCCGCCGCGCTCCTGAGGCGGGAAGGGGATCAGTGGTACGAGCGCTACCTCGAGTCCTCCGACCGCCGGGTGCTCGACTCGTACTTCGACCGCGCGGAGCACTACGACCATCTCTCCCTTGCCGCGCTGGGCGTGGGCCAGGTGCTCTTCACGGGAGGCGTCGTGCTCCTCGTGAACGGCTCCGATCGGTGAGGCATGCCGTAAGCCCCCGCTCCGCGCGCGCGCGGCTCGTGTTTGCGTCGGCCTCGGCCCTCGCCTTCCTCCTCGGCGGCTGCACGACGCGCGACCGGCTCAATCCCCTCGATCCCAAGAACTCCCAGACAGGGGGCGGACTCGTCGGATTCAATGCCATCGCCGCCGATCGCGTCGTCGAGCTCCGCTGGCCCGCCCTCCTGATCGAGGGAGTCCTGGGGTACCGGGTCCAGCGCTGGACGCCCGGTGGAGCGCCCGCGGATCTGGGCACGGCCGATTACGGTCCGGACGCGGTGGCGGCGGAAGACACCACCGTGGGGAACGGCACGACGTACGTGTACCGGCTGATCGTCCACCTCACGAACGGAGACAGCGCCGTGAGCCCGCCGGACACCGCGACGCCCGGGACGCGGCAGATCCTCGCGATTCAGGCCGGCGCGCCGGCGCTCCTTCGCCTCAGCCCCGACGCGCGCGATCTCCTCTTCGCGCGCCCCGCCCACGAGAGCTATCTCGACATGGAGATGGACCGGAAGACCGGAGTGGTATGGCTCTCCTCCGAGACGGACGGGTTGGTCCTGCGCAAGAACGTGGACGGGGCGACCCTGGGGACCGCGATCGAGCTGGCCGATCCCACGGACATCTCGGTCTCCAGCAACCGCGGCGTGGGCTGGGTCGTCTCCCCGCAGGACTCCACGGTGTATTCCTACGCGGCCGATGTGAACAACCCCTTCCCGCAGCGCACGATCAGCGGCGTCGGCCACCCCCGCGTGGTCGAGGCGGGCACCAACGACGCCAGCGTCTGGGTGGGGAACGAGGAGGGCACGGTGTACCGGTTCCGCGCTCAGGATCTCGCGCTGAGGAACGTGTGGACTCTGGTCTCGGGAGAGGTGCGCGCGATCGCGCTGGACGAAGGGACGGGAGGCGCGTGGGTCGCGACGCGGATTGCAGACGGCGGCAGCCTCGATTACCTGAATCCCTCCGACAGCTCCTCGACCCTCATCAAGTCGGACCTCCTGAATCCCGTCGACCTCGCGGTGGATCCGGTGAGCGGAGACGTGTGGGTGAGCGAGCGCGGGACGCCTCATTTCGGGGCGGGACGTCTGAGCCTCATCGCGCGATCGGGGACGACCCTGGCCTATGTCACCGGAATCGAGCCTTACGGCATCGATGTGGATACCCTGGATCGCTCCTGCTGGGTATCGGAGCTGCGCTCCAACCGGATTCTCGAGATCGACCGAAGCGGCGCGACGGTTCGTGCGTCCCCCGTGCTCGACACCCCCTACGCGGTTCGTATCGCCGTTCCCTGAGTCCTACGTGAAGTCCTACGTGCCCCGGTCGGTGAAGTGGCATGGGAGTTGCGAACTCGCATCCGTTGGGTTCCGAATCCCGCGAAGCGCAATGGCTCGCGAGGGACGGGATCCGCGACCGTGGGAAGCAGATAGCCCCGCTTCCAGAGTCCTTCGCGAGTGCGGCGCGAAACTGGCCGCATCGGCCATGCGCCGTTCCAGATTCGGCTCGCGGGGATTGCAGTCTGCAATCGTGAGGAGGATCAGGGATGCCACGCACGCGGCAGGCGAAGCTCGCAACGATCGACGTCGTCGAGGATGTCGCACGACACGTACCGGGATATCGCGGCTATGCGGAGCCCGCGCTGCGCCGCGAGGATGACCGGAAGTTCCGCTCCGGCATCGCCGAGCTGCTCCAGGGGGAAGCCCACCGGCTCGAGCGCATCGAGAGCAAACAATTCAAGGATGACCTCTCGGATCTTCTCGAGGAGCTGGACCAGGACGCGCGGAAGCTCGAGTTTCTCGCCGAATCGGTCGTGGTGGTCGAGTATGGGCAGCGCCCGTACCCGGACAAGACCGTGGATTCGGTCGGGCGGCTGGATCACGAGATTGTCGGACGCATCGAGCGCCTGCATCGCCTCGTGCACGAGCTCGAGAAGGCGTACGAGCACGACGAGCAGTTCGAGATGAATCTGGCGGAGCTTCGCCAGCTGACGGAAGCGATCGCCGACCTGATCGAGCAGCGCAACCTCGCCCTGACGCGCTGACGGCCCCACAACGGCGAGGGAGCGATGTCTCCCTCTCGGTCTCGACAGCGACAGAAAGAGCCCTCGAGGGAGCATCGCTCCCTCGTCGTTCCACGATGTAGCTCCAGGTCATTGCGCGTTGTCAGGACCACGGCTATGATCGCGGCGGTTCCCTCCGGTCGCCATCCCATTCGAGGCTCGGCTTTGACCCGGCTTCTCTACTACGAAGACTCCTCGCTTCGCGAATTCGAAGGCACCGTGCAGGAGGTTGCCGACCGGGACGGCGCAATCTGGGTCGAGCTGGACCGGACCGCCTTCTATCCCGGCGGAGGAGGGCAGCCCCCGGACCGGGGCCGTCTCGGCGACGTTCCGGTGACGGACGTGCGCGAGGAAGAAGGGCGTCTCTGGCACCGGATCGAGGGGAAGCTCGAGGCGCGCACCCCCATCCGCGGCGCCCTCGACTGGCGCCGCCGCTTCGACCACATGCAGCAGCACACCGGCCAGCACATCCTCTCCCAGGCATTCATCGAGGTCGCCTCCGCGGAGACGCGTTCCTTTCATCTCGGGGAGGAAGAAGTTTCAATCGACGTCGCTCACCCGGGCCCGGACCCGGAGCTCTTGCGCCGCGCCGAGGAGCGCGCGAACGAGATCGTCTGGGAGGACCGCCCGGTGAGGATCCACGAGGTGTCGCGCGCCGAGGTCGGGCGCTTTCCGCTGCGCAAGCTCCCAGCGGTCGAGGGGATGGTCCGGGTCGTGGAGGTCGAAGGATTCGACTGGTCCGCGTGCGGCGGGACCCACGTGAGCCGGAGCGGCCAGGTGGGGATCATCACCCTGCTCTCGACGGAGAAGTACAAGGGCGGAACGCGCGTGGCCTTCGTCTGCGGCGGCCGCGCCCTCCGTCGCCAGCGCGAGCGCGCGAGGCTCCTTCGCGAGCTCGCCCTGGAGTTCACCGCGGGAGAAGCAGATCTGCCCAAAGCCGTCGCGCGCCTGAAGGAGGAGAGCCTGCGCATGGACCGGAGGCTCAAGACGCTCCTCCGCTCATCTCGGCCAAGGGGGGCATCGCCCTCCTCGTAGCCGGGGGCGACACGCCGAAGGCGCACTTTTCGGCCCCAGCAGGTACAATATCGGTAGGAGATCTCCTGGGCAGGCTCGCTCGAGAGCTTGGTGGAAAAGGGGGTGGTCGACCCGAATCGGCCCAGGGGGCCATACCCCCGCAAGCCATCGAGGCGCTGGTTCGCGCCGCGGGAGCGGTCGCGCTCGCCGGAGTCGAGGAAGGGAAGACATCATGAGGTCGGGCATCCTGGGAATGGAAACCAGCGGCGCGAGGCGTACCCGGTCCGGATGGGCGGCCGGTGCCGCGATCTTCCTGCTCGGGGCGATCGCGCTGCCGGGCCCCGCCCGCGCACAGTATTTCGGACAGAACAAGGTCCAGTACAAGAACTTCCACTGGGAGGTGCTCAGGACCGAGCACTTCGACGTCCACTACTACCGTGGCGAGGAAGAGGCGGTGCAGGACGCGGCCGTCATGGCCGAGCGAGGCTACCGCCGCCTGAGCCGCGTGCTGGATCATCAGATCAAGGCGAAGATCCCGCTCGTCCTCTACGCCTCGCACACCGATTTCGAGCAGACGAACATCACCCCGGAGCTGATCGGGGTGGGGACCGGCGGCGTCACCGAGTTCCTGAAGCGCCGCGTGTTCCTTCCCTTCACGGGCTCCTATGCCGAGCTCGATCACGTGCTGACGCACGAGCTGGTGCACGCCTTCCAGGTGGATATCCTGTTCGGGGATCGCATGAGCCTCGTTGGGAATCCGTTCTCCTCCTCCCCTCCGCTCTGGTTCATGGAGGGCATGGCGGAGTACCTCTCGATCGCCGAGATCGACAACAACACGAAGATGTGGCTGCGCGACGCCTCCCTCGAGGGGTATCTGATCCCGATCCGGACCCTCGAGTACGTGGGGGACATCCGCGTCTATCGCTTCGGGCAGTCCATCTTCCAGTTCATCGCCGATTCCTACGGGATCCAGAAGATCGGGGAGATTCTGAAGCGCACGCGCCGCATGGGAAGCGTGGACAAGGCGCTCGAGTCCGCGACGGGGCTCACCGTGGACGTGCTCTCCAAGAAATGGATGGAGGCGGTCCGCAAGGAGTACCTGCCCCAGATCGCGGACTACGACAAGCCCGACCAGATCGCAACGCACCTGACCGATGCCGAGCGGAACGAGTCGAATTTCAACGTGGCACCCTCGGTGTCCCCGAGCGGCACGCAGATGGTCTTCATCTCCGACCGGAGCATGTACAACGACGTGTACCTGGCCTCCGCGCTCGACGGGCGCATCTTCAAGAAACTCGTGGAGGGGGAGCGGACCGGCAGCTTCGAGGTGCTCCGCTTCTTCAACACCTCGATCGCCTGGTCGCCGGATGAGACCCGGATCGCCCTGCCCGCGCAGGTGGGAGGGCAGGACGCGATCTATCTGATCGAGATCCCGTCGGGGAAGGTGAAGGCGAAGCTCAAGTTCGGTCTGGATGCGATCTACTCTCCCACCTGGTCTCCGGACGGGAAGCAGCTCGCATTCGTGGGGCTCAAGGCGGGGCACTCGCGTCTCTACCTCAGCGACGCGGACGGCCGGAACGCGAGGATGGTCCTGGGGGGCAAGTACGCGGTCCGCGATCCCGCGTGGTCGCCGGACGGAAACCGCATCGCGTTCGCGACGGACCAGGGACCGGCCACCGATCTCAAGCGACTCATCTTCGGAAAGCTCGGGATCGCGATCCTCGACGTGCCGACGGGCAGAATCACGGTGCTTCCAAATCAGCGCGGCATGAACATCTCGCCCCAGTGGGGACCGGGCGGCGGCTCGATCGTGTTCGTCTCGGATCGCTTCGGGATCCCGAACATCTTCAGGCAGGACCTCTCGACGGGGGAGACGGTCCGGCTCTCGAATCTCCTCACGGGTGTCTCGGGCATCGTTCCGGAGAGCCCGTGCATTTCCCTGTCCCGGAACGGCAAGCGGCTCGTCTTCTCGGCGTTCACGCGCGGCGGATGGGACATCTACTCGATTCGCGACGTGCCCAAGTTCCTGGCCGCGCCTCCCACGGTCGCCTCCGCGGCGGTCCCCGAGGAGGTCACGCTTCTGGCGCAGGCGGGCGCCACCGAAGGGGTCTCCGATCCCGACCGCTCCGCTCCCGAGCCCGCCGAGCCCCCATCGACGCCGCGAGCGGAGCACGGCTCGGATAGCCTGACGGTATCCTCGCAAGAATCGGCCGCCACGACAGGTACGGTCGCACCGGGTGCCGCGCGCTCCGATTCCTCTACGGCGTCGGTCACGGATACGACCCTCGCCCTCTACGTCCGCCAAGTGTACCGGGAGCCGCTCGTGGACAGCACGACCTTTCGCCACGCGCCCTACCGGCCGAAGTTCTCGCGCGACTACGTCTCGGGGGGCGCCTTCTTCGCGTCGAATATCGGCTTCGCCGGCTCGACCGTGATGTCCTTCAGCGACGTCCTCGGGAACCACAACATCCTGGTCGCGCTGAATCTCTTCGGAGACTTCGCGAATTCCGACGTGTACCTGGCGTATTCGAACCTGTCCCACCGGACGAACTACACGGTCGCGGCGTTCCAGTACCGGACCGATCTGCTCCTCTTCTCCTCACCGAGCAGCGACCAGGTGGAAAGCAACGTGTATCGCGGCGGAGCGTTTCTCTTCTCGCGTCCCTTCAGCCGGTTCCGGCGCATCGAATACGGCGTGGAGACGGCGGCCCTCGACAAGGGCGTGCTGGTCTACAACTACGACCTCGGGACGGTGTCTCAGCAGGTCGCGGACAAGACCTATCTCTACGTCGCGCCGAACGCCGGCCTGGTGGCGGACAACGCGCTCTACGGCTCCACGGGGCCGATCAACGGAGGGCGCTCGAGCTACACCGCGGAGCACGCGTTCGGGGACGTCTCCTACACGACGCTCATGATGGACTGGAGGCGCTACAGCAACCTTCACCACAGCTACGCCTTCGCGCAGCGCCTCATCGCCGGCTCGAGCTTCGGCCGGGACCCCCGTCTGTTCCGCTTCGGAGGCGCCTTCACGTACCGCGGCGTGGACTACGGAGATCTCAAGGGATCGAACGCGCTCCTCGGGAACCTCGAATTCCGCTTCCCGCTGATCGAGCAGCTCCGCTTCGGATGGCCCGGACGGATCAGCCTGGGCGGCATCAATGGCGTGCTCTTCCTCGACGCCGCGAGCGCCTGGCAGAAAGGGCAGAAGCCCCGGTTCTTCTCGAAGGAGGGCGGGTTCCACTCCGACGATCTGCTCTTCGCCTGGGGGGCCGGCGCCCGGGTCAATCTGGGGTATTTCATCCTTCGCTACGACTACGGACGCGGCCACAACTTCCAGCACCCCACCGGCACCTCCCAGCACTTCGTGACGCTCGGCGCGGACTTCTAGCCGGCTGGCGCATGCTGGACGCCTGGGACGTCGCGATCTTCCGCGCGATCCACCACGGGCTGCGTCAGCCGTGGCTGGACCCGATCATGATGTGGCTCACGGATCCGGGGCCGCTGAAGTATCCGCTTCTGGGACTGATCGCCCTGTCGTTCCTCGTGCTCCGGGGAAAGCGAGGGGCGATCGGACTCCTCGTGCTCTCGCTCACGATCGCGGCGGGAGACCAGCTGAGCAGCCACATCGTGAAGCCCCTGTTCAAGAGACCACGCCCCGCCACGACGATGAAGGACGTGCGGGCGCTCTTCGGGGTTCGCTCTTCGAAATCCTTCCCGTCCACCCACGCCACGAATTTCTTCGCGGCGGCGCCCGTGGTCTCCGCGGTGTTTCCACAGGTAACCGTGTTCGCCTACGTGTACGCCACGGTGGTGGGCCTGTCCCGGATCTATGTGGGGGATCACTACCCCTTCGACGTGCTGGGGGGCACGGCGCTCGGCCTCTTTCTTGGCTTCTTGGGGAGGAGGGCCTACTTCCGCCTGGTCGGGACCCTTCTGGGGCGGGGCCTGGCCACCGTCCCGGCGCAGGGCTCTACGTCGATTCCGATGACCGCGCGAGGTGAACGAGCGCCCAGTGGCGGCCCGTGACGCCTCGGTCCCGCCGGTGGGAATAGAAGGCGGACCCCGTGCAGCTCGTGCACTCCGGCGCCACGGTGATGGCGCTCACGTCCACCCCCGCTTCCTCGAGCGCGCGGGCGATCGCGAGGGGAAGGTCGAGGGCCACGCCCCCGGGATGAGGCTTCAGAAGCTCCTTCGAGAACTCGCGCGCCACCTCCGGTCCCACGAGGTAGCAACAGGCATGGATGCAGGGACCGATCGAAGCCGCGATCTCCGAAGCGCGGATGCCTCGTTCCGCGAGCATGCGGACCCCGGCTCCCGCGATCTTCCCGCGCGTGGCGCGCCATCCGGAGTGGAGCAGAGCCGCGTGCGATCCGTCCCGGGCCACGAGCGCGACGGGCGCGCAGTCGGCAACCGACACGGCGACCCAGGGATCGCCCGCGCGGACCAGGATTCCGTCCGCCTCCGCGAGCGCCTCGGCGGGCGACTCCGCCGGCGTCACGATCCGCGTGCCGTGGACCTGACGGACGCGGACCGGTCCCTGCTCCGGAATGCCCAGAGCCTGGAACATCCTCGTGCGGTTCCGGAGCACGTGACCCGGATCGTCCCCGGCCGCCTGGCCCAGGTTCAGCGAGGCGTAGGGGCCGCGGCTCACGCCACCGCGACGGGTGGGCACTCCGAACCATGCGTTCGGGGGAAGGTGCCCCGGCGCCGGACGCCAGACCCCGATCCCTTCACGAACCGCTTCCCGAGTCACGGACCGGAGCGTGCCCGCTTTCTTGGGAGAGCGCAAGGCGCATGGAGATCCGGATGCGCCGCGGCGATCGCCGTGATGCTGGTCGTCGCGGGGTGCGCCCGCCTTCCCAAGGTGACCTCGGGGACGCAGGCGCGCGACCGCTTCCTCGCGCAGTACGCCGCGGGGCACGGACCCCAGCGCGGGGTGGCCGCGATCTCCATGAAGCGTGCCGGCAAGGGGGCGGGGAGCGCGCGCGTGCGCTGGGCCGCGAACCAGGAGAGCCTCGCGGTCGTCGGCTACGTCGGTCCCTCGCGGGCGCTCGACGCCTCGCTCCAGGGAGACAGTCTTCTCATCGTGATCCGTCATTACGACGTCGGGGTGAAGGGGTTCCTTCGACGCGAGGAAGGGCTCGACGGACGCCTCCTGCGGTTCCTGGCGACCCCCTGGGACTTCGGCGCCGCCCGCGTTCGCGGTGCGCTGGAGCACGCCGCCATCGAGCCCGCCGGAGCGGGCTGGCGATTCCAGGGCGCCCTCGAGGAGGGAGCGCGCTTCACCCTGGAGCTCTCGGACCGCGGGGAGCCTCGGAGCCTTTCGATCCGGGCCGCGGGGGAGAATCCCCTGGAAATCCGGGTGCGCTACGGAGCCGAACGGAACTATCCTGCCGGACGCATTCCAGGCTGGATCGAGTGGTCGTTCTCTGGCAGCGTGGTGCTCCTCACCATCGAGGACTTCGCTTCGGCCGACCCGGCGAAGATCCGGTACCGGCCCGCCCTCGAACCCGAGTGGAGCCTGTTCGCGCTGGAGGAGCCCCAGGGCCGGGCGCTGGTGCGCTGGCTCCTGGGCCTCTCCGAGAAAGGAACCGCAGCGCCATGAACGCCTGGACCGAACGGCGGGACCCGAACGAGGGGCGGTCGCGCCTCGTCCGGATCGCGCTGCTCCTCGCGCTCTGCGCCCTGGCCTGGGGCACGCGCTCGGCGGAGCCCGCGCCTTCCAGGACGAAGGTCCCCGCGCGGCAGGCACCCCAGGAGGCCGTGGAGCGGATGCTTGCCCGCGTGTTCCGCGCCCCCGAGGTCCGCTCGCAGGTGACGATCACGCGGAGCGATCCTTTCGGAGGTCCGGGGGAGCGCTCGAACGGTCGCGTCTGGTTTCTCCCAGGGCGCGGACTCCGGTATCGCTCCGAGGAGCGCCTGGGCGAGGACATCGTGGTGGACCGAGAGCAGCGAACGTTCCTCGTGTACCGGCCTTCGGAGCGGGTGCTCTATCGCGCCGATTGGGACCGGGCCCCGGCGCGCATGCGGCAGCTCATCACGGAGCCCGAGCGGATCCTCGACGCCAAGTTCCTGGCGGCGCGGGAACGAAGGCTCGCGGGCGGGGTCTGGCGCGAAGGGTACCGGCTCCAGCGGGCGTCGCTCGGGGATTCGCTCCCCGCGGTTTCGGTCTGGATCGCCGCCGATCCCCGGAGCGGTCTGCCGCGCTGGTTGAGCGCGGGGGGCGCCGAGGATTCCGTGGACGTAGAATTCCGCTCGATCACGATCCTCTCCAAGGCCTCGCCGGGCGACCTCATGCTCCGTCTTCCGCACGACGTGCGCACGGAGCCACTCGACCCCCGAGATCTCCTTCCAGGCGGTGAATCCCGTTGATTCTCCCCCGGTAGGGCAGTAGGGTGCGATGTGGTCATGGACGAAGCGGGCGGGGGGAGTGATCGGGGGAGCGGTGTTTCCCGTGGGAAATCTATCTTCACCATTTCCGAGGGAAACACCGCTCCCCCGCCCATTCCCCCCGTTTGCGCTCTGTGGACACCTGGAGCTCTGCTGACCGATCACCACCCGGGGGATTCCTCCTGAGTCGCGGCCTCATCCTCTACGTCGTTCTCATCATCGCCGCCGGCGCGGCGGTCCTCGCGTCCGCGTTTCCGGAATTCCGCAACCTCGGCCTCATCCACGTCGTCGCCTGGATCCTCGTCAGCCTTCTCGCCGAAAGCCTCTGGCTCTCCACGATCACCGGCAAGGCCATGGAGAGCATGGCCTCCACCGTGGACCTGAGCCTCCTCGTGCTCTTCGGCTATCGGCCGGCGGTCTGGATCGCGGCCATCGCCTTCTCGATCGCCAACGTGATCTTTTCCAGGCGCACGTGGTACAAGGCGCTCTTCAACGCGGGACAGAACGTGCTCGCCCTCTCGGCCGCGGGTCTCGCGTACGCCGTGCTGGGCGGTAAGCCGCTCTGGTTGCACAACCAATCGACCTCGGCCGCGTTCACGCTGTCGCTCATCCTGCCGTGGGTCGCCGCCTCGGTCGTGTACTTCTTCGTGAACACGATGCTCGTGGCGGGCGCCGTGGCGCTGAGCACGCGCCGGAAGGTCCTCCAGACCTGGCGCGAGGAGTACATCTACTACAACTCCCTCATCTCCTCGGTGGCGCTCTTCTTCCTCTCCCCCCTGGTCGTCGTCTCCTACATGGCGATCGGGTACTACGGGCTCATCTTTCTCTTCGTGCCCCTCCTCCTCATCAAGGAGGCCAACGCCAAGTACATCGCGCTGGAGCGCGCCAAGGACGAGCTGGTGAGCTCCGAGCGGCTCGCGGCAAAAGGGGAAATGGCCGCGGAGATCGCGCACGAGCTGAACAATTCGCTCGCGGCCATCTCGGCGCGCGCCCAGTTCTTCCTCATGGGGGTCGGCACGATGACCCCGGAGAAGACGCAGGAGAGCGCCAAGATCATCTTCGAGCAGGCGAGCGCCATGACGGTGCTCACGAAGGGCCTCATGGATTTCTCGCACAAGGAGCTGCGCAAGCAGCCGACGAAGCTGAACGACGTGATCCGGAAGACGGTCGAGTTCATCACGCCGCAGAACAAGTACGAGCGGGTGGAATTCGCGCTGGATCTCTCGGAGGACCTGCCGGACATGAATCTGGACCCGGGGCAGGTCCAGCAGGTCTTCATGAACCTCTTCAGCAACTCGGCCGACGCGCTGAAGAGCACGAAGACCGCGATGCCGCGGATCGTCATCCGCTCCCGCCTCAAGGCGGCCGTGGGGGAGGTGGAGCTGACGGTCGAGGACAACGGCCCGGGGATCCCCTCGGATGCCATGGAGAAGCTCTTCGAGCCTTCCTTCACGACCAAGCCCGAGGGACACGGCTTCGGGCTCTCCACCTGCTACCGGATCATCCAGAACCACGGAGGAAAAATCTCGGCGCAGAACGTGCCGGGGTCGGGCGCGCGGTTCACGATCACGCTCCCGGGAAGGGACGGGTTCTAGCCGGACCCGCTCAGCGGTCGAGCGCGCTCACGACCGCCACGCCGGCGAGGGCGCCCGCGAGATCGGCGGCCAAATCCTTCCAGCTCGCGCCCCGCTTCAGACGGCGCGGCTTGAGCGTCGCGTCGTAGATCTCCTTGACGATCCCGGCGCCGAACGCGGCCGCGACGGCCGTCCGCCGGCTTTGCCCTTCGATCCGCAGCGACGCCGCGACCGCGAGCGAGCCCGCGAAGTGGAGCTCCTTGTCGGCGGCGAGCCAGGAGCCCTGCTCCTGGGAAGAGAGAAAGAGCGGCTCCGCGGATGCGACCCCCGCGGTCGCCGTCACCGCGAGGCAGAGGAGCGCGAAGCGCGCGCCCATGCTCGGCAGCGCGGACGAGCGCCGCGACCGCTCCGCGCGAAGTCTCTCGGATCGCATCCGGCGGATGATACCATCGCCCTCCATGACCCAGGCTCGACTGTCTTCCACCCAGGTTCCGGGACCCATTCTGGACGTGCTTCGCCGCCTGCAAGAGGCGGGGCATCGCGCCTACGTGATCGGCGGCGCGACCCGGGAGCTCCTGAGCGGCGCGAGGCCCGCTCCTCAAGACTGGGACGTGGGGACCAGCGCGACGCCCGAGGAGGTGCTCCGGCTCTATCCGAAGGGCGTGGCCACGGGCGCGCGGTTCGGCACCATCACGGTCCCCACGGAAGCGGGTCCCTGCGAGGTCACGACCTTCCGCGTGGAATCCGAATACAAGGACGCGCGCCATCCCGATCGGGTCACCTTCGTGCGCGAGCTGGAGGAGGACCTCCGCCGCCGCGACTTCACCGTGAACGCGATGGCGTGGGATCCGCTGGCGGACCGCCTCGTGGATCCCACGGGCGGCATCCCCGATCTCGAGGCGGGCGTTCTGCGCGCGGTGGGGGATCCGCTCACCCGCTTCCGCGAGGACGGCCTCCGTCCCATCCGCGCAGCGCGCTTCGCCGCGACGCTCGGGTTCGCGCTGGAGGAGAAGACCGAGCGTGCGCTCCCGGACGCGCGCACCGAGGTGGGCCGGGTCGCCGCGGAGCGCGTGCAGGAGGAATTGATGAAGATGCTGCGCGCTCCGGAGCCTTCGCGCGGCTTCGAGGTGCTCCGGCGCGCGGGTCTTCTCGGCGTCTGGCTGCCGGAGATCGAGAAGACGATCGCGGTCCCTCAGAACCGCTATCACGCCTACGACGTGTACTTCCACACCCTCTACACCTGCGACGCCGCCCCGGCGGAGAAGCCCGTGGTGCGCCTGGCCGCGCTCTTCCACGACGTGGGGAAGCCCGAGACGCGCCAGGAACGGGAGGACGGGGAGGCTACCTTCTACAACCACCAGTTCGTGGGAGAGCGGATGGCCCGCGAAGCGATGGAGCGGCTCCGCTTCAGCCGGGACCTGACCGATCGCGTCGCGCATCTCGTCCGCCAGCACATGTTCGATTACCGTCCGCAGTGGACCGACGCGGCGGTGCGCCGCTTCATCCGCAGCGTGGGCGTGGAAGCGATCGCCGATCTCTTCGATCTCAGGATCGCCGACAACGTGGGGAACGGACTCAAGACCGGCTTCCCGCACTATCTCGAGGAGCTCCGCGGCCGCGTGGACGCGACCCTCGAAGCGGAGGAGGCGCTCTCGATCCGCGACCTCGAGGTGGACGGAAGCGACGTCATGGCGGCGCTCGATCTGCCTCCCGGACCGCGGGTCGGTAAGATCCTGGACCAGCTCCTCGAGGAGGTGCTCGAAAACCCCTCCTTGAATCGCCGGGAGCGCCTTCTGGAGCGCATCCGGCAGGGGTTTTCGATTGACACCCAGGGCTCCCGGGACCTAGGCTGACCGCCGATTTCACATAGAAACCCTGCGCTAGGAGCCCATTGACCGCTCGCAGAGCAGCGCCTGAAGTGCTTCCGGCCGAACCTCCGACGCTGGAAACGATCCGGAGCCCGATCGCGGAGCCGTTCGAGCGGTTTCAAACCGAGCTCGACGACGCCTTCCTCTGCGACGTCGGGCTGGTGGGCACGGTCGGCGCCCACCTGCACCGCGCCTACGGAAAGCGGTTCCGTCCCACCCTCGTCCTTCTCGCCGCGAAAGGATTCGGGGCGGTCACCGACGAAGCGATCTTCGGCGCTGTGGTCGTGGAGCTGATCCACACCGCCACGCTGATCCACGACGACTCGGTGGACAAGAGCCTCCTCCGGCGCGGCCTTCCGACCGTGAACAGCGCCTTCAACAACGACACCGCCATTCTCATGGGGGACTACCTCTACTCGAAGGCGTTCTCCATCCTCGTCAACAAGCGCATGTACGAAGCCATGGATCTCCTCGCCGACGCGACCCACCGGATGAGCCAGGGGGAGCTGCGCCAGATCGAGCAGAAGAACCGCCTCGACCTGGCGGAGAAGGAATACATGCGCGTGATCGACGAGAAGACCGCCTGCCTCATGTCCGCGGGGTGCGAGCTGGGGGCGAACGCCGGAGGGGCCGACGGGAAACGCCGCGCGGCCTTGAACCGGTTCGGGCGCGCCCTGGGGCTCGCGTTCCAGATCACGGACGATCTCTTCGACTATCTCGGCGCCGAGAAGGTGACGGGGAAGACGGGAGGGAACGATCTCGACGGCGGAAAGATCACCCTGCCTCTGATCAACGCCCTCCGCGAGGCTCCCGAAGGGGAGCGGCGCGACATGGAGGACCTGATCCGGTCGCGCGATTTCCGGAACGGCCACTGGTCCGACGTCGTGCGATTCGTGACGGTCCATGGCGGGGTCGCCTACAGCCAGAAGCGGAGCACGGAGCTGGCCGAGCGCGCCGAGGAGGAGCTCGCGTCCGTTCCGGATCCCGAGATCCGCGAATCGCTGCAAAACGCCGTCCGGTACGCGGTGACCCGCGAGCGTTGAACCTCGAACCCGCCCGGAACCTCCCCGCCCAGGACCTCGCGCGCGAAGCGGCGCGGCTCACCCTGACCAAGCGGGCCGAGGACGTCGTGATCCTCGACCTCCGCGAGCTGGACGGAGTCTGCGACTACTTCGTGCTCTCGACCGGTCAGTCGGAGGTCCAGACGCGCGCGATCGCGGACGCCGTGGACGAGGGAATGCGCGCGCGCGGCGTCCGTCCCTGGCACGTGGAAGGGTACGAGGCGCGGCGCTGGATCCTTCTCGACTACGTGGATTTCGTCGTGCACGTCTTCCACACGCGGGCCCGTGAGTATTATCTCTTGGACAAGCTCTGGGGCGATGCCCACCGAGAAACCGTGGCCGATTGAGGCCTACCTTGCGGAGCGCCTCGAGGCAGCGATTCCCAAAGCGGGGCTCATGCTTCCCGAGGGCGCGCGCATCGACGTCGAGGTTCCGCGCGAGCCCGAGCACGGAGACTGGGCCACCCCGGTCGCGCTGACGCTCGCGAAGACCGCGCGCCGGCCGCCGCGGCAGGTCGCGGAGACGCTGCGGGACGTGCTCGTGAAGGAGATCGAGCGGGACGTCGTGAGCTCGATCGAGATCGCGGGCGCCGGATTCATCAACTTCCGCCTCGCGCCCGCCTGGCTCACCGCCAATCTCACGCGGATCCTCGAGAACCCCGGCGTCTACGGCAGCTCTCCGGTGGGGCGCGGGGAGAAGATCCTCATCGAGTACGTGAGCGCCAATCCCACCGGTCCGCTCAACGTCGTGAACGCGCGCGCCGCGAGCATCGGCGACGCGCTGATCCGGATCCTGAACGCGGCGGGGTACGAAGCGCGCGGGGAGTTCTACGCGAACGACTGGGGGCTTCAGGCGGAGCTCTTCGGCGCCTCCATCGAGACGCGCTTCCAGGAGCGTCTCGGACTTCCGGCTTCCCCTCTTCCCGAAGAGGGCTACGCCGGAGCGTACGTGGCGGAGGTCGCGCGCACGGTGCCGGAGCAGGACGGACGCTCGTGGCTCGGGCTCCCGGAGCGCGAGCGGCGGCTCCGCTTCGCGGGGTGGGGCATCGACCGCATGCTGGAGCGGCAGAAGGTGGATCTCGACCGCTTCGGCGCGCGGATGGACCGCTGGTTCCGCGAGAGCGAGCTCCATCGAGGGGGCGCGGTCGAGAAGGCGCGCGCGCGCCTGGGCGAGCGGGGGATGACGGAGACGCGCGACGGCGCGCTCTGGTTCCGCTCGACCGAGTTCGGGTGATCGAGGCGCTGGGATGGCCTCGGGAGCGCTTCGAGGTGATCCTGATCCAGTGGGTTCGGCTGCTCCGGGGCGGGGAGCCGGTGAAGATGTCCAAGCGCGCGGGGGAATTCATCACGCTCGAGGATCTCGTGCAGGAGGTGGGCGTGGACGCGGCGCGCTTCTTCTTCCTCATGCGCCGCGCGGAGAGCCCGCTCGACTTCGATCTCGAGCTGGCGGTCAAGCGGAGCGAGGACAATCCCGTGTACTACGTGCAGTACGCGCACGCGCGCATCGTCCATGTCCTGGAATACGCGACGAGCCAGGGCGTGCCGGAGCCGTCCCTCGCGGCGGCGCGGCCCGATCTCCTGCACGAGGCGGAGACCTTGACGCTGCTCCGCGGGCTCGCGGGATTTCCGTCCCTGGTCGCGGCCGCGGCGAGGCACCGGGAGCCCCACCGCATTCCCATGTACTTGAAAGACTTGGCGGCCCGTTTTCATTCGTTTTATCACGTGCACCGGGTGGTCGGTCCCGATGCCGCCGTCACCGCGGCCAGGCTCCTCCTCACGCGCGCGACCGGCGTCGTCTTTCGCCGCGGGCTGGAGCTCCTCGGCGTGAGCGCTCCGGAGTCGATGTAGGCATGGCGATCGCGGTCGTCGGCTCTCTGGGCCTGGACACCATCCAGACCCCGGCGGGGCGCGCGGTGGAAGTACTCGGAGGGTCCGCGGCCTATTTCGCGCTCGCGGCCCGGCACTTCATTCCGGTCTCGCTCGTGGCGGTGGTGGGGAGCGACTTTCCCGCGGAGGCGCGGGGCGCGCTCGAGCACCCGGATCTGGATCTCTCGGGGATCGAGGTGCGCGATGGAAAGACCTTCCGCTGGGAGGGGGTCTACAGCAAGGACATGAACACGCGCGAGACCCTCCGCACGGAGCTCAACGTCTTCGAGGAGTTCCGTCCCAGGCTCCACGACCGCCTGCGCTCCTTCACCGACGTGTTCCTCGCGAACATCGATCCCGTGCTCCAGCGCGAGGTCCTGGATCAGCTGAAGCATCCGCGTCTGGTGCTCTGCGACACGATGAACTACTGGATCCACGGAAAGAGGAAGGAGCTCCTGGAGATCCTGAAGCGCGTGCGCATCCTCCTCATCAACGAGGAGGAAGCGCGGGAGCTGACGGGCGAATCCCTCATGCACAAGGCCGCCCGCGCGATCCTGACGCTGGGACCGGAGATCGCCGTCATCAAGCAGGGGGAGCACGGCGCCTTCTTGCAGTCCCGCGATCTCTACTTCACGTGCCCGGCGGTTCCGATCGAGAGCGTGATCGACCCGACCGGAGCGGGGGACACCTTCGCCGGCGGATTCTTCGGGGCGCTGGCGCGCATGGAGCGGGTCACCGATCGCACGCTGCGGGCCGCCGTCGTCTACGGGTGCGTGATGGCCTCCTTCACCGTGGAGGACTTCGGCGTCCTGGGGCTCGCCCGCGTCCAGCGGCCGGAGATCCTGCGCCGTGCCGACCAGGTGATGGAGATGACGCGCTTCAGTCTGGACAACACGGCGCGACTTCTTCGTTGACGCCGTCGGTCCGCCGACGCACCCCGGACGCGGACGCCGCGCACGCGGGCGCGCGCGCAGGGCGCCGGTACGGGGAGTTGTCCTCTGGTGCCGCGGCACGCTCCCTGGCACACTCCGTGCGGTAGCGGGACCCGTTGACGAGGGGAGGGGGCTTGGGTCGGAGACTGGAAGCCGAGCTTGTGATGCCGCCCGAAAGAACGCCGGTGTCGCGCGCCAAGGCACCGGTCCGGACTCCGCTCGCCTGGGTGCTCCTTCCGTCCTTT
This sequence comes from Candidatus Eiseniibacteriota bacterium, assembly GCA_005893165.1. Lineage (GTDB taxonomy): Bacteria > Eisenbacteria > RBG-16-71-46 > SZUA-252 > SZUA-252 > WS-7. The sequence goes on from VBOR01000057.1 coordinate 23,006, forward strand.
CTCGCCGCGCTTCCGGTGCTCCTTGCGATCTTCGGCGGGCCCGAGGTGAAGCAGACGCGTTGGGACGCGTGGGGCGTCCTGGTCTGGTTCGCGCTCCTCGTCGCGGCGGAAGCGCTTCCGGTCGCGATGCTCCGCGGCGCCACGATGACGATCGCCTCCATCCTGGACGTCGGGGCGATCCTCCTCTTCGGTCCGTGGATCGCGGGGTTCCTGGATCTCTGCACGACGGGCGTGGCGCAGGTGCTGCTCCTCCGGAGGCCGGTGGGGGAGGCCGCACTGAACGCGGGTCTTTACGCCTCGACGACCATCCTCGCGGGAGCGGCGTACCTCGCGGCGGGCGGCGGACTGGGCGCGCCCAGTTTCCCGCGCGATCTCCTGCCCGTCCTCCTCGCGGGTTCTCTCTACTTCATGCTCAACACCGGAGCCGTCAGCCTCGTCATGGGGACGAGCAGCGGCGAGGATCCCGGCCGGATCTGGCGCCACCAGTTCCGCGACGGCGTTCCCCAATACGCGCTCTCGATCGGGTTCGGGCTTCTCTTCGCCCAGGTGCGCATGGCGGCGGGGGTCCCGGGGGTGCTGCTCCTCGTGCTCCCGCTCTTCTTCGCCCGGTACGCGCTCCAGCTCTACGCGGACCTGAAGGGGGACCTCGTGAGCTTCGTGCGCGCGCTGAGCGTGGTGCTCGACTCGGTCGATCCCTACACGCACGAGCATTCGGTGCGCGTCGCGGACTATTCGGTGCGCGTGGCGCGCCACCTCGGCCTTCGCGAGGACGAAGTCGAGACGATTCACTACGCCGCGCTCTGCCACGACATCGGGAAGATCGCGCAGCGCCCGGAGGTGATCCGGAAGCCCATGGCGCTCGATCCGCACGAGCGCAAGCTCATGATGCGCCACCCCGAGGCCGGCGCGCGGATCGTGGGCCAGATCCGGGCCCTGCGCACCGCGGCCGCCATGGTGCGCACGCACCACTGGCGTCCCGACGGGCGCGGGTATCCTTCCGGCCTCGAGGATTCCGACGTGCCCCTGGGGGCGCGCATCATCCACGTGTGCGACGCCTTCGACGCCATGACTTCCGACCGCCCCTACCGCAAGGGGCTCCCGATGGCCCGCGCGCTCGTCGAGCTGAACCGGCACGCCGGCTCGCAGTTCGACACGAGGGCCGTCGCGGCGCTTTCGGAGCTTCACGGACTGGGAAGGCTCGTTCCCGCCCGGCCGGACTCCGGCCTCGTGCTGGACCTTTTCCCATGAGCCGCTACCGCGAGGCGGGCGTGAACATCCGGAAGGGAGAGGAAGCGCTCGAGCGCATCCGCGAGCTGGTCCGCTCCACCTTCAATGCCAACGTGGCCGCGGACCTCGGCTCCTTCGCGGGAGCGTTTCGGGTTCCCGGCGCGCCGGGGAAGCTCTTCGCCGCGAGCATGGACGGAGTCGGCACCAAGCTCCGCGTCGCAATCCTCGCGGGGAAACACGACACGGTCGGGGAGGATCTCGTCTGCCACTCGGGGAACGACATCCTCGTGCACGGGGCGACGCCTCTCTTCTTTCTCGACTACATTGCCATGGGGACGCTCGACCCGAAGCGCGTGGAGGAGATCGTGCGCGGGCTCGCGCGCGGGTGCCGCGAGGTGGGCTGCGCTCTGATCGGCGGGGAGACGGCGGAGATGCCCGGGATCTATGCCGGCGAGGACTACGACCTCGCGGGTGCGATCGTCGGCCTCGCCGAAGAGTCGGCGTGGATCGACGGATCCGCGATCGCTCCGGGCGACGTTCTCCTGGGCCTTCCCTCGACGGGACTTCACACGAACGGCTACTCCCTCGCTCGGAAGATCCTCTTCGAGACGCTCCATTTACGTGTCAAGGACCCCCTCCCGTGGGGGGCGCCGGTCGGCCAGGAGCTCCTGAAACCGCATCGCTATTACGGCCCTGCCGTCGCCGTGGCGCGCGCCGCGGGGGAGGTGCGCGGCATGGCCCACATCACCGGCGGAGGGATTCCCGGGAATCTCGTCCGCGTGCTCCCCGCAGGCGTGAAGGCGGAGGTCGCGCGTTCCAGCTGGCCCGTGCCGGATCTGTTCCGGTTCCTCCGCGAGGCCGGGAAGGTGGGAGAAGCGGAAGCGTACGAGGTATGGAACATGGGCATCGGCATGATCCTCGTCGTGAAGCGCGAAGACGCCTCGAAGGTGGAGCGCGCGCTCGCCGAGGCCGGTCACACGGTCCATCGCATCGGTTCGATCCAGCCGGGATCGCGCGAGGTGAAGCTCACGGCATAGCGAAGGAGAGGGCGGGGACGTGGGGTGGGAGATCGCATCCGGTCCCGAGGCGGCCGAGCGCCACGCGCTCGAGGAGCTGGCCCGGGACGGCTTTGGTCCGTGCGCCGAGTCGATGGGGATCGTCGGATGGAGCGGCGGGATCCGTCGTCTGGGCGACCGCATTCGCGCGCTCGCCAGAAGCCATGCCACCGTTCTGATCCTGGGAGAGACCGGGACCGGCAAGGAGCTCGTCGCGCGCGCCCTGCACGCGCTCTCGCCCCGGGCCGCGCGTCCGTTCGTTCCGCACAATTTCGGAGCCATCGCGGACACCCTGGTCGAGAGCGAGCTCTTCGGTCACGCGCGCGGATCCTTCACCGGCGCGCATCAGGATCGTGTCGGCCTCTTCGAGGCCGCGCATCAGGGCACCCTGTTCCTGGACGAGATCGGGGACGCCAGCGCTTCGGTGCAGAGCCGCCTTCTTCGGGTGATCCAGGAAGGGGAGCTTCGGCGCGTCGGAGATTCCCGCTCGAGGCGGGTGGACGTCCGGATCCTCGCGGCGACCCACCGGGATCTGGGCGGGGAAGTCGCGTCGGGCCGGTTCCGCGCGGACCTCTTCTACCGTCTCCACGTGCTGACGCTTCCGGTCCCTCCGCTCCGGGACCGGCTCGAGGACATTCCCCCGCTTGCCGCTTCCTTCCTGATCCGGCTCTCCCGTCGGGACCGGATCGCGGTGCGCGGCGTCCGCGCGGACGCCTGGACCGCCCTGGCGGGGCACTCCTGGCCGGGGAACGTCCGCGAGCTGATGGGCGTGCTCGAGCGCGCCTGTCATGCCCTGGATCGCGAGGGCTGGGTGTCGCGGTGCTCGCTCGGGGAGAGCTTCGGGATCGCCGGCACGTCGCTCGTTCGCGACCGCGCCGCGGATCTCAAGGGACGGACCCGCGCGTACGAGGCGGCGCTGATCCGGAGCGCGCTCGAGTCGCACGGAGGCAACAAAGCGAACGCCGCGCGCTCACTCGGGCTGACGCGTCAAGGATTATGGAAGAAGATGAGGCGATTGAAATGTTTCGGTCCTGATTCGCCTTGATTTCGTCTCCTCAGTTTCTATACTCGCGCGACCGTTCCACACCATCCCTCACGTTTGACCGGGAGCGCCCACGTTGCCACAAGGTCTGACCCGCCTCGGACTCATCGGGGTCGGGGCCATCGCCCAAGTCAATCATCTTCCCGCCCTGGCGCGCATGAAGGACGTCGAGATCTTCGCGGTTTGCGACGACGATTCCGAGAAGGCGCGCGTCGTGGCGGAGCGCTTCCGCGTTCCGCACGCGGTCTCCGATTACGAGCGGCTGCTCCGCCTCGAGGAGCTGGACGCCGTGATCATCTCGACGCCGAACCATCTCCATTGCCCCATGACGCTCGCGGCGCTGGACTACGGCAAGCACGTCCTCTGCGAGAAGCCGCCGGCCCGGAACGCGGCGGAGGCACAGATGATGGCCGACGCGGCCAAGCGCTCGGGGAAGACGCTCATGTACGCCATGAACAACCGGTTCCGCGCCGAAGCTCAGGTGCTGCGGCGGTTCATCGAGCGCAAGGAGCTGGGGGACCTCTTCTACGCGAAGACCGGCTGGCTCCGGTATCGCACGGAGCGGGGCGGGCCCGAGTGGTACACGAACAAGCGGAGCGCCGGGGGAGGGGTGTTGATGGATCTCGGGGTCCAGATGCTCGACCTCTCCATGTGGCTGCTCGGCAGCCCTCAAGTATCCTCGGTCACCGCGACCAAGTACGTCCGGGATCCCCGGCAGGACGTGGAGGACACGCTGGCGGCGATGCTGCTCCTCGAGTCGGGCGCCTCGCTCACTCTGGAGGTGAGCTGGGCGCTGCTCCTCGAGAAGAACTTCTCCTATCTGAATCTCTACGGCACCGAGGGAGCGGCGCTCCTGCATCCCTTCCGGATCCACAAGGAGATGGGTGGACGCTTACGTGATATCACGCCCTCGCTGGACTCGGTGCGCAATCTCTACAAGCAGTCCTACGAGCTGGAGCTCGAGCATTTTCTCCGGTGTATCACGCAAGGGGAGAAGCCCCAGGCTTCCCCCGAGGAGGGGCTCCAGGTCATGAGGATCATCGACGCCATCTACCAATCCGCAGAGTCCCGCCGCGAGGTCCGTCTCCATTAACCGTTTCCGCGGGCCGCTGGCCGTGGCCGCTTCGGGCATTCTCCTCAGCCTTTCCTTCCCGAACGCGGGACTGATGCCGGTCGTGTTCGTCGCGCTCGTCCCGCTCCTCGTCTGGATGGAGCAGTCGAGCGCGGGTCCGCACCGGACCTCGGCGCTTGCTCCCGAGCCGCGCGGGATGTTCTGGATTCCTTGGATCACGGGAATCGTATTCAACGCGCTCCTCTTCTGGTGGCTGGTCCGCCTTCCCGCGCGCGCGATGACGTTCCCCTGGATCATCGGTCCGGGACTCCTGGCGCTCGCCGTCTATCTTGGATTCTTCGTGGCCCTCTTCGGATGGCTCGCGCGCTTCATCCGGCGCCGCGTCGGCTGGTCGCTCCTCGTCGTGGCGCCCGCCGTGTGGGGCGCCTGCGAGTGGCTCAAGTCCTCGGGTCCCCTGGGGTGCACGTGGGGAAACGTGAGCTACGCGCTCGCGGAGCATCCGGCGTGGATCCAGGGAGCGTCGATCGTCGGCGCTCCGGGGCTCAGCATCTGGATCGAAGTGGGATACCCTACACCAAGAAAGGAGCATCGGGACCCTGGCGCGCCTCACCTCGGAAGCGGTGTCCCGCGAGCCGAAGCCGGACCTGGTCGTCTGGCCCGAGACCGCGCTTCCCTTCTACGTGCGTCTCGAGGCCCAGAAGCTCGACCGGATTCTGGAATTGGTGCGCGCGTGGAACGTGCCGCTCCTGGTGGGGTATCCCGACGCGACCTTCAGCCTGAGCGGCGGCGTGATCACCCACAACGCGGCCGGGCTCATGCTCCCCTCGAAGACGATCGCGGCCCAGTACGAAAAGATCCACCTCGTCCCATTCGGGGAGCGGATCCCATTCCAGGGGATCCTGCCGTTCCTGGGAAAGCTCGACCTGGGTCAGGCGGAGTGGACCCCCGGCACCAAGCCCGTGGTGTTTCCGTTCCGGGACGCGCCTTTCGGGGTCCTGATCTGCTTCGAGTCGATCTTTCCGGGACTCGCGCGCGACTACGCGGTCGACGGCGCGCGCTGGCTCGTCAACATCACCAACGACGAATGGTTTGGCCCGACCGCGGCCCCCCGCCAGCACGCCGACATGGCCATCTTGCGCTGCGTGGAAGAGGAGATGGGCATGGCGCGGTGCGCGAACACGGGGATCTCGATGCTCATCGATCCGCTCGGGCGCGAGTCGAAATCGAGCCCTCTGTTCCAGGAGGCGGTCGTGGTGGGGGATGTCGTCCTGGGGGGGAAGCCGACGCTGTTCCGGCTCTGGGGGGACTGGCTCACCGGACTCTGCCTCGGGCTGGTTCTCGTCCTGACCCTCCTCGGCTGGTACCGCCCGCTCCGAAGAGATCGCTGACGCACCGTCCAGGCACCCGCTGCGGAGCGTGGCCGCGTTGCGCTCCGGCGATTTGACGCGGCGCGCGACTCCGTGTAGAGTGACACTTCAGGCGGATCGGCGAAGGCCGGTCCCGCCTCCGAAGGCACGGAGGAATCGCACCCAGTGCCCGGCTCGCCGGAATCCGACGAAGTGAATCCAGCATCACCCAGAACGCGTGCGCTCCATCCGCTCGCGTGGCTCCTCTCGCTCGCGTTCGTCGGCGTGGGTCTTGCGCTCACGCGTTCCTGGATCGATCTCGCCGTCGCGGGAATCCTCCTCGCCATCCTGGCGCTCCGCGCGGAGCGGAAATCTCTGCGCGCGGAAGCTCCTCTGCTGGGACTCGCTCTCATCGTCTTCCTCGCGCACGTCGTGTTCGCCGGCAAGGGATTCCGGGCCGCGCTCGCGCCCGCCGCGGTGATTGCGTGGCGCCTCCTGGCGCTCCTGTATCTCCTGAGGTGGGCGGCCCGGTCGGCGCTGGGTCCCATCGCGCGCTGGCTCATGGGGCACCGCCCCCCGTCGCGGCCGCGTATCCTGCTCGTGCTCGTGGAGAGCGCGCGCCTCACGGCCGGGCTCCTGCCCCTGGCGCTCCGCGAGGCCGAGCAGCACGTGCAGGCGCTGCGCGGGCGCGGGATCCGTCCGGGCCGGGGCCTCCAGGGGATCGCACGATACCTCCTCGCCTGGTTCCTGCCGTTCCTGGGAACGATGCTCCGGATCGGAGGCGCCTATGCCGACGCGCTTACCGTCCGGGGCTACCGGCTGGCGTGCGCCCGGCGGGCCGGCCTCCCCCTCCACTGGGGAGTCCGGGAATGGGGGGCGGTCGTGGGGAGCGCCACCGGGGCGGCGTGGTTCCTGCGTGTCTTCTGAGGCGCGCACCCTCACGGTGCGTCTCGGGATCGAATTCGACGGCAGCGACTTCCACGGCTGGCAGGTTCAGCCTCGTGACCGTACCGTTCAGGGGGAGATCGAGCGGGCGATGTGGGAGGTGACGGGGACGAACGTGAGGATCGCGGGAGCAGGAAGAACCGATTCGGGGTGTCACGCATCAGGTCAGGTGGCGAGCGCGACGCTCCGGACCCGGCTCACGCCCGAGCGGCTTCGCATGGCGCTCAACGCGCACCTGCCACGGGACGTGCGGATCGTGGAGGCGGCGGAGACGGATCCGGACTTTCATGCGAGATTTCGCGCGATGCGGCGCGCCTACCGCTACCTGATCGTCTCGCGGCCCACGGCACTCCTGTCCCGGCGCGCATGGGCGCGTCCCATCCGCGCGGATCTGGAAGCGCTCCGCCGCGCCTCACGGCCTCTCGAAGGGTCCCACGGCACGCCGCCGAAGAGGGCGGGGGAGGCAAGGCCGTCCGCGCGGCGCTTCACGCCCGCGATCGGAAGCGCGCCATGCCGCCCGCGCCCGCTCATGGCTTGTACCTCATGGGGGTCCGCTATCCCCGGCTGGGATGGCTTCCCAAGGAGCATCTGGATGTCTCTGGCTGAAGGTCCCGCTTCCACGTTGAAGCGGCGTGACGACGAACGGAGGAGCACCTGGATCTGGGGGCTCGTCTGCGGTCTCCTTCTTCTGGGCGCGATCGTCCTTGGTGCCTCCGCGATCCAGGTCGCCGGACGAAGTGGCGGGGACCGGGGAGCGCAGAGCGTCAACGCGGCGGCGACCCTGGCGGTGCCCGCGGCGGCCGGCGCGGACGAGGTCCCGACCCGCTCCGATCCGGGCGCCACGCGCCGGACCGCGATCGTGGAGGCGGCGCATCGCGTCGGGCCGGCCGTCGTCACGATCAGCGTCGTGCAGACGCGCATGGTCCAGTCCACTCCGTTCGGAAGCGAGTTCTTCGAGCCCTTCTTCCGGGACATGATCCCGTCCTACCGGTATCGCGAGCAGATCCCGGGCATGGGCTCGGGCTTCATCATCTCGCCGAAGGGGTACGTGCTCACGAACGAGCACGTGGTGAGCGGGGCCGAGAAGATCACCGTCATCCTGGCCGACGGCCGGTCCTTCACGGGGAAGGTGCTGGGATCGCATCCGCAATACGACGTTGCCATCGTGAAGATCGAAGGGGAGAACCTCCCGGTCGCGCCGCTCGGCTCGTCGTCCGACCTCATGGTCGGGGAGTGGGCGATCGCGATCGGAAATCCCTTCGGGTTCCTGCTCAACGACACGCAGCCCACCGTCACCGCGGGCGTGATCAGCGCGACCGCGCGCGATATCAAGGCGGGCTCCTCGAGCGGCGGGATCTACAAGAACATGATCCAGACCGACGCCGCGATCAATCCCGGGAACTCGGGAGGGCCGCTGGTGAACGCGCTGGGTCAGGTCATCGGCGTGAACACCTTCATCTTCACGAAGAGCGGCGGCTCGGAGGGGATCGGATTCGCGATCCCGATCGACGCGGCCAAGCGCGTGGTGGACGAGATCATCAAATATGGGAGAGTCCGCAACATCTGGATCGGCGTGGGCACCTGGGACATCACGCCCTACCTGGCGGAGCGGATCGGCACCAAGGACCGGAACGGGCTGTACATCTCCTCCGTGGAGAAGGGGAGCCCGGCGGACAAGGCGGCCGCCCGCGTCGGGGACATCATCCGCAAGGTGAACGGCACCGCGATCGGCGACGTGAACGAGGCCTACCGCGCGATCTTCGGGGCGAACGTGGGGGATACGGTCACCCTCACGGTGGAACGGGATGGGAAGCTGGTGAACCTCCGCCTCATCCTGGAAGAGCTCCAAGAGGAGAAACCTTGATCCCGCGCTACAGCCGCCCCGAGATGGCGGCCCTCTTCGACGATGCCGCCCGCTACCGGACCTGGCTCGAGGTGGAGCTGGCCGTCTCGGCCGCGATGGAACGGACCGGCGAGGTGCCCGCGGGGGTGACCGCGCGCGCCCGCTCGCGCGCCAAGGTGGATCCCAAGCGGGTGGACGATCTGGAGGCGACCCTCCGTCACGACGTGATCGCGTTCCTGTCCGCGCTGGGAGAATCGGTCGGGGAGGACGCGCGCCACCTTCACAAGGGCATGACCTCCTCGGACCTCGTGGATACGGCGCTGGCCCTCACCTTGACGCGCGCCTGCGACCTGCTCCTCGCCGAGACGAAGCGCCTTCGCGACACGGCGCGTGCCCTCGCGGTCCGCCACAAGGAAACCAGCGGGCCGCGGTCGCGGTGGGAAAGCTTTCCGGCGCCGTGGGCACCCACGCGCACCTGAGCCCCGAGCTCGAGGAGGAGGTGCTGCGTTCGCTGGGCCTGGAACCGGAGCCCGTGGCGACCCAGGTCGTGCAGCGGGACCGACACGCCGAGCTGGTGCAGTCGATCGCGCTCCTCGGGGCCTCGCTCGAGAAGATCGCGACGCAGATCCGCCTCATGCAGCAGACCGAGATCCTCGAGGTGGAAGAGCCCTTCCGGGAAGGCCAGAAGGGTTCCTCGGCGATGCCCCACAAGCGGAATCCGGTGAACTGCGAGCGGATCTGCGGGCTCGCGCGGGTGCTGCGCGCGAACGCGCTCGTGTCGCTCGAGAACGTGGCGCTCTGGCACGAGCGCGACATCAGCCACTCGAGCGCGGAGCGGGTCATCCTTCCGGATTCCTTCCTCGCCTGCGACTTCATGGCCGTCCAGCTGCGCGAGGTGCTGGAAATGCTCCACGTCTACCCCGAGCGCATGCGCTCCAATCTCGAGATGACCCGCGGCCTGATCTACTCGCAGCGCGCCCTCCTGGCGCTCATCCAGGCCGGCATGTCCCGAGAGGACGCCTACGCGCTGGTGCAGCGGCACGCCATGGCGGCCTGGAAGGGCGAGCCCGGTCTCAGCGAGCGGCTCGCGTCCGATGCCGCCGTGACGCGGGCGCTGAGCCAGGAAAAGCTCGTCGCCTGCTTCGATCCCGCCCACTTCACACAGCACGTGAACCGAATCTTCGAGCGTGTTCTGGGAGAGCCCGTTGCAGCAGCTCGATAACGCGCACATTCTTCCACTCTCCGGTCAGGACGAGCAGGCCCTGGCGAAGCTGCTCCAGCGGGAGGGGCTGAGGCTCACGCCCGGTGAAGCGCGGCGCATGCTCGAGCTCCTGGGGCGGGATCCCACGCGCGTCGAGGCCACGATCTTCGACACCATGTGGAGCGAGCACTGCTCGTACAAGAGCAGCCGCTGGGTGCTGAAGGCGCACCTCCCGGTGGAGAGCCCCCGCGTGATCCTGGGTCCCGGGGAGGATGCCGGTGTGGTCCGGCTCGGCGTGCATCAAGGGGTGGAGTACGCGCTGGTCATCGCGCACGAGAGCCACAATCATCCGTCGCAAGTCGTCCCCACGGAAGGCGCGGCGACCGGGATCGGCGGCATCGTCCGCGACGTGGCCTGCATGGGCGCCGAGGTGATCGGTGTCCTGGACGCGCTCCGGTTCGGAGATCCGGACGGACCGCGCGCCGCTCCGGTGCGCGAGATCGTGCGCGGCGTGGTGGACGGGATCTGGCAGTACGGAGACGCGCTCGGCGTTCCCAATCTCGGCGGCGACGTCTTCTTCTCGCCGCGTTTCGACGAGAACTGTCTCGTGAACGTGGTCTCGCTGGGGTTGGTGCGCGCGGACCGCGTGGTGCGAAGCCGCGTCCCGGAGGCGGCTTCCCGGGAACCGTATGTCCTGATCCTGGTCGGAAAGCCCACCGACGAAACCGGATTCGGCGGCGCCTCGTTCGCGTCCGCGGTGCTCGAGGAGAACGCTGAAGGACAGCGCGGGCACGTCCAGGTGCCCGATCCCTTCCTGAAGCGCGTCCTCCTCGAGGCGAACCGCGCGGTGCTCGAGTGGCTGCACCACGAGAAGGTCGCGTTCGGGTTCAAGGACCTCGGCGCGGGGGGCATCGCCTGCGCCTCCTCGGAGCTCGCGGCCGCGGGCGGATTCGGCATGGACGTGGATCTCGACCGGGTACCGGCTTCGCGCGAGGATCTCCCGCCCGAGGTGCTGGCCTGCTCCGAGACGCAGGAGCGCTTCGCGATGGTGGTGCCGGAGCGCGTCGCGGAGCGCGTGCTGGATTTCTACAACAAGACCTACGCGCTCCCCGAGGTGTACCACGGCGCGCGCGCGGCGATCGTCGGCCGCGTGCGTCCCGACAAGCACTACCGGATCCTGAAATCGGGCCAGCCGGTCGGCGACGCGTTGGTGGAGGTGATCACGGCGGGAATCGAGCACCGGCGTGCGGAGCGTCCGCGCGCTACCGCTCCGCCCGCGGAGCCGCTCCCTCCGGTGGAGGACCACGAGGCGTTCTTCACGCGCATGGTGGGGCGCCCCAATCTGGCGTCGCGCGAGCCCATCTTCCGGTACTACGACACGGAGGTGCAGGGAAGGATGCTGATCCGCGCCGGCGAGGCGGACGCTTCGGTGCTGGCACCGGTGCCGGGATCGAAGCTGGGCGCGGCGATCACCGTGGATGGAAACCCCTGGTGGGTCGCGGCCGACCCTTACTGGGGAACCGCGCACATCGTGGCCGAGGCCCTGCGGAATCTCGTCGCGGTGGGATCGGAGCCCGTCGCGCTCACCGATTGCCTCAACTTCGGGAATCCCGAGGACCCGGAGGTCTTCGCGGATTTCGTCCGGAGCGTGCGCGGGCTGGGAGACGCGGCGCGCGCTCTCGGCCCCGAGGGCCCTTCCGGTCCGCCGGTCGCGATCGTCTCGGGGAACGTCTCCTTCTACAACGAGTCCCGCTCAGGCCGCTCCATCGAGCCCTCTCCCATCATCGCGGGTCTCGGGGTGTTCGACGACGTGAGCGTGGCCACGACGTTCGGGATCAAGCGCGCGGGCAGCGTCCTGGTCCTGAGCGGCCCGCGGCAGGATCGTCTCGGCGCGTCCCAGTTGCGCCACGCGCTCACCGGGAAGACCGACGGCCCGCTGCCGGAGCTCGATTTCGACCGGGAGCGTAGACGCATCCACGCCACCCTCGACGCGGTGCGGAGCGGCTGCGTGCTCGCCGCGCACGATCTGGCCGAGGGGGGGCTCGCGATCGCGGCGCTCGAGATGGCGCTGGGCGGCTACGAGGCCCAGGGAATCGGAATGCAGATCCCGATCTCCGGGCTCGGGAGCACCCGCCCGGAATCACGCCTCTACTCGGAGGCGCCGGGGTTCCTCTACGAAGTGGCGAAGGAGCATTTACAGCAATTTCTCGGCCTCTTCGAGCGGTGGGGCGTGGACGTGACGATGACGGGGCGGACGCTGGCCGAGCCCCGGTTCCGGATTCTCGACGGAGGACACACGCTGGTGGACCTGGACCTCGAGAGCGTGCAGCGGATCCACGCGGACGCGCTCAAGCCGCTCGCGGAGTGACGATGGCGCGCGTCGCGGTGGTGCAGATTCCCGGGGTCAATTGCGAGTACGAGACCGCGCGCGCCCTCGAGGTCGTCGGCCTCACGGCCAGGATCGTGCGCTGGAACGAGCCCGCGTCGGTCTGGAGCGAGTTCGACGCGTACGTGATTCCGGGAGGGTTCGCGTTTCAAGACAGGATCCGCGCCGGCGCCGTCGCGGCCAAGCTGCCCGCCGTGGACCGCATCGCGGCGGAGGCGGAGCGCGGAAAGCCGGTGCTGGGGATCTGCAACGGCGCCCAGGTGCTGGTCGAGGCGGGGCTCGTGCCGGGACTCCATCCGGGCAGGGTGGAGATGGCGCTCGCGCCGAACCGGGCGCCGAGGCGCGAGGGATATCTCTGCCGCTGGTCCTGGCTCGGCGTGACGCCGGGCCCGGGAAGCTCCTGGTACGCCCGGAACGTGCGTCCCGGACAGGTGATTCCGATGCCCATCGCGCACGGGGAGGGGCGCTTCCTTACGGCGGACCCCGAAGTGCAGGAGCGCATCGAAATAGAGAACCTGGTGCTCTATCGCTTCGTCGCCCCCTCGGGGGGACGGGCGGTCCGCTATCCCTTCGATCCGAACGGAGCCACGCTGCAGGCTGCGGGAATCACGAACCGGGCGGGGAATATCCTGGCCTTCATGCCGCATCCGGAGCGCGCGACGTGGCTCCGGCAGGTCCCGCTCGAGCTGAAGAACGCCTGGGGGGAATCGCGCCGGGCCGCGGTGGGGAACTGGGAAGCGCTCGAGGGACCGGGCCCGGGGAGAATCCTCTTCCAGTCCCTCGCGTCGAACCTTCTTTCCCCCTCGGCCGAGGGAGCACGTCCCGGGCGCGAGGCGCGATCGTGAGCGCGGTGCTCCTGGTCGGGCTCAAGATCACGGACCTGAGCGCCTGGACCGCGCTCGAGACGGGCCGGAGACTCCTCGAGCCGGGGCATACGCTGAGCCGGATCGCGCGGGAGCAGCTGCTCCTCTTCGAGCCCGAGCCCGGCGGCAAGGCGGAAACGTTCGAGCGCACGCTGGGAGAAGCGGTGCGTCAATCCAATTTCTTCGTGAACCCGAACAAGGAGCGCTACCGGTTTCTCACGTCGTCCGAGCGAGGGGAGTCCTGGTCGCCGCCCGACAGCGCCTGGGGGATCCTGAGCCGGGTGCGCGAGGACACGCGGGACGACGGGCTCAAAGCGCGGCTCCTGCGCGAGCATCCGATGCCGGGGCTGGGCGCGATCCGTAGAGCGAAGGTCTGGTGGCTCTGGTCGCGCGGACCGGACGGAACGCCGGCGGCGCCCTATTTCCGCGAGACGCTCGGGGAGCTTCGGGACCAGCGGCACGGGCTCCTCGTGAACCCGCACGCCGAGACCGCAATGCTGCTGCACGGCGCGACTCCCTGGAGCCGCGTCGACCGATTCCTGATCCAGCCTGCGCCCGCGCTCCGGGCAGCGGCGTGAGGGAGATCCCATGAACGAGAGCCGTGAACGAACGGATGCCCGCATCGAGCGGAACGGGGACCGTCTTCGCGAGGAGTGCGGCGTGTTCGGGATCTGGGGCGCGGAGAACGCGGCCCGGCTCACGTACGCGGGTCTCTACGCGCTTCAGCACCGGGGTCAGGAGAGCGCGGGCATCGTGGCCACGGACGGCATCGAGTTCCACCATCACAAGGGCGTCGGGCTGGTCCCGGACGTCTTCTCGGGCAACGTGCTCGACACGCTGCCGGGGTCGATCGCGATCGGGCACAACCGCTACTCCACTCAGGGGAGCTCCCTCTTGCGCAACGCGCAGCCCCTCGTCGTGGATTTCCGAGAGGGCATGCTGGCGCTCGGCCACAACGGAAACCTCGTGAACGCGCTCGCGCTCCGGAACGAGCTGGAGTCGCAGGGCTCGATCTTCCAGACCACGAGCGACACCGAGGTCATCCTGCACCTCATCGCCCGCTCCAAATCCACGGAGATCGAGCGGATGATCCCGGAGGCGCTGGCGCGCTGCCAGGGAGCCTTCACCCTCGTGATTCTCGCCGACGGCAAGCTGATCGGCGTTCGCGACCCCCGCGGATTCCGGCCGCTCTGTCTCGGGAGGCGCGGCGAAGCGCACGTGCTCGCGAGCGAGACCTGTGCCCTGGACATGGTGGGCGCGGAATTCGTGCGAGAGATCCGTCCAGGAGAGCTGGTGATGATCGACGGCTCGGGAGTCAAATCCTACTCCGCGCTCACGCCCAAGCCCTCGCGGGCCTGTGTCTTCGAGCTGATCTACTTCTCGCGCCCCGACAGCGAGGTCTTCGGCGAGAGCGTCGATCAGATCCGCAGGCGCCTGGGACGGACCCTCGCCAAGGAGCACCCCGCCCCCGCGGACATCGTCATCTCGGTCCCCGACTCGAGCAACTCCGCGGCCCTGGGCTACTCGGAGGAATCGCGCATTCCCTTCGAGCTGGGCCTGATCCGGAACCATTACGTGGGGCGCACGTTCATCGCGCCGCAGCAGATGAAGCGGGATTTCGGCGTGAATCTGAAGTTCAACCCGGTGCGGCGGATCCTGGAAGGGAAGCGCGTGGTGGTCGTGGACGATTCGATCGTCCGCGGCACCACGAGCCGGAGCCTGGTCGCGATGCTCCGGAGCGCCGGCGCGCGCGAGATCCACATGCGCGTCTCCAGCCCGCCCATCGGCTGGTCCTGCTACTACGGGATCGACACGCCGAATCGCAAGGAGCTGATCGCCTCCTCCCACACGGTCGAGGAGATCCGGAAGTACCTGCACGTGGATTCGCTGGGATACCTCTCCATGGAAGGGCTCCGCTCCTGCGTCTCGCGCCCCGACGATCACTGCTACGCGTGCTTCGACGGCAAGTACTCGGAGTGGTACGGAGAGCCTCTCGGCAAGCTGGCCATGGAACGGCCGCAAACCCGTATCGAAGGACGCCGTTAGCCCCGTTTCGCCCTTCTCAAGTTCGGTTCCACCGATGCCGATGAATGCCTCGATCCGCCCACAGGCACGAGGGACCGATCGGTGTCCGAATCCACCAACGTCGCACGCAAGAAGCTGGGGGAATACCTGCTCGAGGCCGGTATCATCACGGACCGGCAGCTCAAGGAGGCTCTGAGGCGGCAACGCCAGACCAAGGAGCCGCTCGGGCACATCCTCGCCCGCCAGGGCATGGTGAGCGAGGCGGACATCTGCCGCGTCCTGCACCAGCAGCTGGGCCTTCCCATCGTCGAGCTGGAGAGCATCGCCATCGACGAGCAGGTGATCGCGCTCGTTCGCGAGGACCTGGCCAAGAAATACACCGCGATCCCGATCGAGCTCGAGAATCGCAGCACGATCCGCGTGGCCCTGGCGGATCCCTTGAACGCGCAGGCGCTCGAGGACATCAAGTTCCAGAGCGGCTACTTCGTGCGTCCGGTCCTGGCGCCCCCCTCCGAGATCGTGGAAGCGATCGCGAAGTACTACCATATCGACGCCTCCGTCGTGGAGATCCTCGAGAACATCATCAAGAACGATCCGATCCAGGAGATCCGGGAGATCGTTCCGAGCGAGGGGGAGGAGAACCTCGACGAGCTGATGAAGGTCAGCTCGGGCCCTCCGATCGTGCGACTCGCGAACTGGGTGATCACGCGCGCGGTCGAGATGAGGGCGAGCGACATCCACGTCGAGCCCCAGGACAAGTGGGTCGGCGTCCGGTGCCGCGTGGACGGCCTGCTGCAAGACCTGGAGCGGCTTCCCAAGTGGACCCAGGGGGCGCTGGTCTCGCGCATCAAGATCCTGGCCACCCTGGACATCGCCGAGAAGAGGCTTCCACAAGATGGCAGCTTCCGGGTGGAGATCGACAACCGACGCATCGACCTCCGCGTCTCGACCCTCCCCACGGCGCACGGCGAGAAAATCGTGATCCGCATCGTGGACCAGGAGCGCTCGGCGCTCCATCTGGACTCGCTCGGGCTCTCCGAACAGGCGCTGAACCGGATCCGCGCCTACGGCCAGCGTCCGCAGGGGATCGTGGCCGTCACCGGACCGACGGGAAGCGGCAAGAGCACGCTCCTCTACTCGCTCCTCCAGCACATCCACAGCGTGACCAAGAACATCCTCACCGTGGAGGACCCGATCGAGTACCAGATCTCCGGGATCAACCAGGTCCAGGTGGACGAGAAGAGCAAGAAGACCTTCGCCGCGATCCTCCGCGCCATGCTGCGCCAGGATCCCGACGTCATGATGATCGGAGAGGTCCGGGATCTCGAGACGGCGCAGATCGCCTTCCGCGCCTCGATCACCGGGCACCTCGTGCTGTCCACGGTGCACACCAACGACGCCGCCTCCGCGGTCACGCGTCTCGTGGACCTGGGGCTCCAGCCCTACATGGTGGCCTCGAGCCTGATCAGCGTCATCTCGATGCGGCTGGTGCGGCTTCTCTGCCCCAAGTGCAAGGACCAGTACGCGCCGGTGGGGGACGAGCTCCGAATTCTGGGATTGACGTCGCGTGAGGCGCAGGGGGTCGGTCTCTTCCGCCCCGTCGGCTGCGAGAACTGCAACCAGACCGGATACCGGGGCCGGACCGGGATCTTCGAAATCCTGGAACTGGACGACCCGCTTCGCCGGCTCATCGCGGCGGGCGGCGCGGAGTCGATGATCCGTGCCGCGGCCGTGGAGAGCGGCATGACGCCGATCGGAGAGGACGGCCTCATGAAGGTGATGGCGGGCGAGACCTCCCTCGAAGAGCTGCGGCGCGTCGTCTTCTACGAGGAGGAGGCCGCGCGCCTCTGTCCTTCCTGCCGCCAGACCGCCGCGGCCGAATACCACTTCTGTCCGCATTGCGGGCACACGATCACGGCCGCCTGCTTGAAGTGCGACCGCCGGGTGGACGCGACCTGGGAATTCTGTCCCGGCTGCGGGACTCATCGCGTGCCCAGCGTGATCGCCGGGACCGACGAGAGCCTGATTCCCGCGCCCGAGCCCGCGCGCGCCGCGCCGGCGCGCGTGCCGGTTCCCCCGCGTCCTCCGGGCTCGCCGCGCACTCCTTCGCCGCAGCGAACCGACGTGCGCCGGGACCTTCCAGCGTCCGGAGAATCGTGTCCGTCCAAGATTCGCGCCGCGAGAAACTCGACTCTCTGATCCAGCGCGGAATCCAGCCCTACGCGTACCGCTTCGACACCACCCACGGCTTCTGCGACATCCAGGAGCGTCACAAGGAGCTGGAGCAATCGGGGGAGCGCGTTCGCTACGCGGGGCGCCTCATGACCAAGCGCGGACACGGCAAGGCCGCCTTCGCGCACGTCAAGGACCGCCTGGGAGCGCAGCAGGTGTACTTCCGCGAGGACGCGCTCGGAGCGGAGGCCTTCGCCCGCGCCATGGATCTGGACCTGGGGGATTGGATCGGCGTGGAGGGAACCGTGTTCGTGACGAAGACGGGGGAGATCACGATCCGCGCCGAGCGCGTCGAGCTCCTGGCGAAATCGCTCCGGCCGCTCCCCGAGAAATGGCACGGCCTGACGGACGTGGAGATCCGCTACCGGCAGCGCTACACCGACTTGATCGTGAACGACGAGGTGCGCCTCGTGTTCCGGCAGCGGGCGGCGATCATCCGCGCGCTGCGCGCGTTCCTCGACGCGCGCCAATTCCTCGAGGTCGAGACGCCTGTGCTGCAGCCGCTCTACGGCGGAGCGTCCGCCCGCCCCTTCGTGACCCGGCACAACACCCTCGACATGGACCTCTATCTTCGCATCGCGGACGAGCTGTATCTGAAACGGCTCATCGTAGGCGGGCTGGAGCGCGTCTACGAGATCTCCAAGGATTTCCGGAACGAGGGCATGGACCGGACCCATAATCCCGAGTTCACCATGCTCGAGTTCTACCAGGCGTTCGCGGACTACGAGGAGATGCTCGAGACCACGCAGGCGATGATCCTCGAGACGGTGATGGCGGTGCGCGGCACGACCACGGTCTCCTTCGGTAGTGCGGAGATCGATTTCACGCCTCCCTGGCGCCGGCTCACGATCCGCGAGGCCGCGGCGACGGGGCTGGGCGTCCGGGAGCTTCCGCGGGACGAACGCACGCTCCGCGATGCGGCCGCGCGCGCGGGTGTGAAGCTGGATCCGGCGTTCGGCTACGGCCGGATCCTGGACGAGATCGTCTCGGAGAAGGTGCAGCCGCAGCTTCAGAACCCCACCTTCCTCGTGGACCATCCCCGCGAGATCTCGCCGCTCGCGAAAGTGAAGCGCGGGAATCCCGACGTGGTGGAGCGCTTCGAGCTGATCATCGCGGGCATGGAGGTGGCGAACGCCTTCTCCGAGCAGAACGATCCCCTGGAGCAGCGGCGCGCCTTCGAGCAGCAAGCAACGCTGCGCGAGCGGGGGGACGAGGAGGCGCAGACCCTCGACCTGGACTTCCTGCGGGCCCTCGAGATGGGGATGCCTCCCACGGGCGGAGTCGGGGTGGGCATCGACCGCCTGGTCATGCTCCTCACGGGCTCTCCCTCCATCCGGGACGTGATTCTCTTCCCGCAGATGCGTCCCGAGGACGGGCATGACGAGTAGCGGGCTCCCGCGCGGCTGAGGCCGCCGCGGATCTCCCATGGGGCTCGTCTGGATCGTCGCCTCCCGCTACCTGCGCTCCAAGCGCCGGCTCAGCTTCATCACGCTCGTCAGCCTGCTTGCCTCGGGCGGCGTCTTCGTGGGCGTCGCGGCGCTCACCATCGTGCTCTCCGTCATGAACGGTTTCGAGGACCAGGTGCAGCGGCGGATCGCGGGGACGAACGCGCACGTCGCGGTCCTGTCCGCGGACGACCGGCCCGTCCTTCCCTCCGACACCCTCCTCGCCAAGGTCCAGGCCGCGGCCCCCGGGTCCGCGGTGGCGCCTTTCGTGTACGGCAAGGTCATGGTGGCCTCGCGAAGCAGCGTGGACGGGATGGTCCTGAAGGGCGTGGACCCGGCAGGGGAGGCGCGCGTCACCGACATCATGGAGCACCTCACGCCCTCGGGGCACCCGCTCGATGGGGGCGACCTTCCGGGCATCGGGCTCGGGGAGGAGCTGGCGGTCCGGCTGCGCGTCGCGGTCGGAGACGTCATCATCATCAGCCTCCCCACGGAGGAGCCGGGCGGCATCTTCGGGGGCGTTCCGCGCGTGAAGCGCCTCCGCGTGGGCTCGATCTTCCGCTCCGGGCTCTACGAGTACGACTCCTCGTTCGGGATCGTGCGGATCGAGACGGCGCAGTCCTTCTTCGCGCTGGATCGCGCCGTGACCGGGTTCGAGCTGCGCATCCGCGACATGTTCCAGGCCCGCGAGACGGCGCACGCGATCGAAACGAAGCTGGGCCCGGACTACCGGGTGACGAACTGGATCGACCTCAACCGGAATCTCTTCGCCTGGATGAAAATCGAGAAGACCGTGATGTTCACGATCCTGATCCTGATCGTGCTGGTCGCCACGGTGAACATCGTGTCAAGTCTCGTGATGCTCGTGCTGGAGAAGCGCCGGGACATTGGGGTTTTACGGACGATGGGAGTCACCCCCCACGGGATCATGAGGATCTTTCTTCTGCAAGGAACGCTCGTCGGGCTGGCGGGCACGGGGCTGGGGCTTCTCGTGGGCTGGGGCGTCTCCTTCGTCCTGGGGCGTTACAAGCTCCTCCACCTGCCGGGCGAGATCTACTTCATCGACACGCTGCCGGTGAAGATCGAGTGGACCGACTTCGCGCTGGTCGCCGCCGCGGCCACGGCGCTCTGCTTCGTGGCCAGCCTCTATCCCGCCTGGCGGGCCGCGAGGCTTGCCCCGGTGGAGTCCATCCGGTATGAATGAGGCGCCCGCGAGGCATCCGGCGCCCGCGATCGTGGCGAGGGGACTTGCCAAGACCTATCACGACTCCGCGGCGCCCATCGAGGTGCTCCGGGACGTGAGTCTTTCCGTGGAGCCGGGGGAGGTGGTGGCGGTGGTGGGGGCTTCGGGCTCGGGAAAATCCACGCTGCTCCACCTGCTCGGCGGACTCGACCGCCCCACCAAGGGCTCGGTGAGGGTCGGCGGGGCGGAGCTCTCGTCCCTCGACGAGGCCGGCCGCTCGCGGCTGCGGTCCCGCACGGTTGGGTTCGTCTTCCAGTTTCACCAGCTGTTGCCGGAATTCACCGCCCTCGAGAACGTGATGATGCCCGGCTGGGTGGCGGGGGCTTCGCGTGCCGCGACCCGCGAGCGGGCGGAGAGCCTCCTCCGGGACCTGGGTTTAGGGGACCGGGCGGAGCACAAGCCGGGGGAGCTTTCGGGCGGAGAGCAGCAGCGCGTCGCGGTGGCTCGCGCCTTGCATATGAAGCCAGCGGTTCTTCTGGCGGACGAGCCGACGGGAAATCTGGACCGGCGGGCCTCGGCGATGCTGCTGGAAATCTTCGAGCGGTACCGGTCTCGTGAGCAGCAAGCCATTGTGATTGCAACACATAATCCCGATGTCGCACAATCGGCCGGCCGGGTGGTTACCCTTGAGGATGGCTATCTCAGGCCGATTAGAATTGAGTCAGGTCGCATCTAATTAGTCGGGAGCGTCCGGCCAACCGGAAGGAACGCACATGCAGTGTCAAATTTGCGCCAAACGGCCGGCGGTCGTCCACTTCACCGAGATCGTCAACAACAAGAAATCCGAATACCACGTCTGCGAGAAGTGCGCGGAGGAGAAGGGCTACCACGTGCCGCTCGTGAAGACGAAGTTCTCCGTGGGGGATCTGTTGGCGGGAATGGTGGAACAGCCGGGCTCCGCGGAAGAAGCCCGCGTGGGCCGCGTCCAGTGCCCCAAGTGCGGGCTGGTCTATTCGAATTTCAAGGAGACCGGCCGGCTGGGCTGCTCGGAGTGCTATCCCACCTTCCGGTCGCAGCTGCGGCCGCTTCTGCGCCGGGTGCACGGCAGCACCAAGCACGTGGGGAAAGCCCCCGTGCGCGACGCGGCGCGCGTGGCCTTGAGGCGGGAAGTCCAGAGATTGCACGAAGAGCTCCAGAAGGCGGTCGAGCTCGAGGATTTCGAGTCCGCCGCGGGTCTTCGGGACCGGATCAAGAAGCTCGAGCTGAACGACGTCCGGGCGATCGGAGGCGGGAATTGAAGCTGACGGGACTCTCCACCTCGCTCGGCCGCTGGCTCGACGGATCGGGTCCGGCCTCGGACGTGGTTCTGAGCACGCGGGTCCGCCTCGCGAGAAATCTCTCGGGGGTCCCGTTCACCCATCGCGCGCGCGAAGAGCAGCTCGTCATGGTGTATTCGAGCGTGCTCTCGGCGGTCCGGAAGACCCCGGCGCTCACGCAATCGCTCGCGCTCGAAATGCGCGAGCTGACTCCGCTCGATCGCCAGTTCCTGGTCGAGCGTCATCTCATCAGCAACGACCTCGCGGACAACGGCAAGCTTCGCGGCCTTCTCGTCCTCCCCGACGAGAGCATCTCGGCGATGGTGAACGAAGAGGATCATCTGAGGCTTCAGGCGCTCGCTTCCGGATTCCAGCTTCGCGCCGCGTGGGAATCGGTGAACGCCATCGATGATGAATTGGCGCAGGACCTGGACTATGCTTTCAGCGACGAGCTGGGATACCTGACCGCGTGCCCGACCAACGTCGGCACCGGAATGAGAGCGTCGGTGCTCATCCACCTTCCCTCTCTGGTGCTCACGAAGCAGATCGGACGCGTGCTCCAGGGAATCACCCAGGTGGGCCTCGCGGTGCGCGGGTTCTACGGCGAAGGATCCCAGATCATGGGAAACTTCTTCCAGATCTCGAACCAGACGACGCTGGGCCAGAACGAGCGGGAAACGATCGACAGTCTGGAACGGGTCACCAAGCAGATCATCGATTCCGAGCAGCGCGCGCGCGACGAGCTCCTGAAAGACGCGAGGGTCCAGATCGAGGACAAGATCTGGCGCGCCTACGGGACCCTGCGCCACAGCCGCGTCATCTCGTCGCAGGAAGTCGTCAATCTCTCCTCGGCCGTGCGCTTCGGCGTGGCGCTCCGGATCGAGGGTCTGGCCAGCGTACAGACGCTGAACGAGCTTCTGGTCCGGTCGCAGCCGGCGCACTTGCAAGTCAGGGCGGGCCGCGAGCTCGAGCAGCGCGAACGGAATATCCTGAGAGCGGAATACATTCGAGGTCTCCTCGGCGAGGGGGGCTCGGTTCCGGTTTCGAGAAGCAACTAGCCGAAATGGTGGGGGAGGTCGAGATCCATGCATGACAAGTTCACGGAACGCGTGCGGAAGGTGATGTATCTCGCGCGGGAAGAGGCCGCGCGGCTTCAGCACGATTACATCGGCACCGAGCACCTGCTCCTCGGGGTCATCCGCGAGGGAGAAGGCATCGCGGCCACGGTGCTGAACAACCTGGGGCTCGATCTGGACGCGATCCGCCAGGCGGTCGAGAGCATGGTCTCCTCGACCGGCGGCACGCTCACGATCGGGGAGATCCCCTTCACGCCGCGCGCGAAGCGCGTGCTCGAATTGAGCGTCGACGAGGCGCGCCAGCTGGGGCACAACTACGTCGGCACGGAGCATCTCCTCCTGGGGCTCATCCGGGAAGGGGAAGGGGTCGCCGCGCGCGTCTTGCTGGAGCTGGGGGTGGATCGGAAGAAGGTCCGCGAGGAGACCCTGAAGCTCCTGGGCGGGACCGACCGAGTCATCCAGGTCCTCTCCCGCCGCAAGAAAAACAATCCGATCCTGATCGGAGAGCCGGGCGTGGGCAAGACCGCCATCGCCGAAGGGCTCGCGGAGCGGATCGTCGAGAACAAGGTCCCCGAGACCCTCAAGGACAAGCGGATCGTCACCCTGGACCTCGCCGCCGTCGTGGCGGGCACCAAGTACCGCGGTCAGTTCGAGGAGCGCCTCAAGGCGGTCATGAACGAGATCCGCGAGTCCAAGGACACGATCATCTTCATCGACGAGCTCCACACGATCGTCGGCGCGGGGGGCGCGGAGGGGGCGATCGACGCCTCCAACATGCTGAAGCCGGCCCTGGCGCGCGGCGAGCTCCAGTGCATCGGCGCGACCACCCTGGACGAGTTCCGCAAGTACATCGAGAAGGACGGGGCCCTGGAGCGGCGGTTCCAGCCGATCATGGTGGACCCGCCCTCCGTGGATCAGACGATCCAGATCATCCGCGGGCTGCGCGACAAGTACGAAGCGCACCATGGCGCCAAGTATTCCGACGATTCCATCGTGCAGGCGGTCAAGCTGGCCGACCGCTACATCAACGACCGCTTCTTACCCGATAAGGCAATCGACGTGATCGACGAGGCGGGTGCGAGCGCGAGGCTCAGCATCTCGGCCATTCCGACCGAGGTGCGCGAGCTGGAGAAGCAGGTGGAAGAGGTCGCCAAGGAGAAGGAGGCCGCCATCCAGCAGCAGGAATTCGAGAAGGCGGCGCGCTTCCGCGACAAGGAGAAGGATCTTCGCTCGAAGCTCCGCGAGCACAAGAAGACCTGGACCGAGATCAAGCACGAGAAGGAAGCGCTCGTCGACGTGGACCTGATCGCCAAGGTCATCTCGCGCATGACGAGCATCCCGATCGCCCGCCTCGAGGAGAAGGAATCGGAGAAGCTGCTCCGCATGGAAGAGGAGCTCCGGAAATCGATCGTGGGCCAGGAGGAAGCGGTGGCCGCCGTCTCCCGCGCCATCCGGCGCAATCGCGCCGGCCTTCGCGACCCGCGCCGTCCGATCGGATCCTTCATCTTCCTGGGCCCGACCGGGGTCGGCAAGACCGAGCTGGCGCGCGTTCTGGCGCGCTTCCTCTTCGACGATCCCGATGCCCTGATCCGGATCGATATGTCCGAATACATGGAAAAATTCTCGGTTTCCCGGCTCATCGGGGCGCCTCCGGGGTACGTAGGACATGAGGAGGGCGGGCAGCTCACGGAGAAGGTGCGTCGCAAGCCCTACTCGGTGGTCCTCCTCGACGAGATCGAGAAGGCGCACCCGGACGTGTTCAACATCCTTCTCCAAGTGCTGGACGACGGGCAGCTGACCGACAGCCTGCGCCGGAAGGTGGATTTCAAGAACACCGTGCTCATCATGACGTCGAACCTGGGAGCACGGCAGATCAAGGGAGGCCGGGGTCTGGGCTTCACCGACCGGGAAGGCGGGTCGAATTACGTGATCATGAAGAACACGATCATGGATGAAGTGAAACGGGTCTTCAATCCCGAGTTCCTGAACCGCATCGACGAGATGATCGTGTTCCATCCGCTCGATCGCCCGCAGATGGGATCCATCACGAAGATCCTGCTCGGGCAGGTCGCGGACCGGATGAAGGGGAGCGGGATCACGCTGAACTTCGAGGACGAGGTCGTGGATCTGCTCATCCAGAAGGGCTTCGACGAGGCGCTGGGAGCGCGTCCGCTCAAGCGGAGCATCCAGAAACTGATCGAAGATCCGCTTTCGGAGCACGTTCTGCGCGGCCAGCTGAAGGAGGGAAGCGACGTTTTGGTTTCCCGCCGGGGTGACGAGCTGATTTTCGCCTCTTGAGGCATTCCAAGAACATTCGAGAGCCGCAAGGACGCGGCGCGCGGCCGCTACGGCTTCGCGCGTCCGTCCTGGCTTGGGTCCCGCTCCTGTTGAGCCTCGGCACGACCGCGCCCGCTCTGGCGCAGGCGCCCGCCCCGCCCGTGACGCCGTCCCCCGGCGCGCTCCTGGCGGACTCTCTTGCGGTGCCGGCGGACACCTCCGCCGCTCCCGCGCAGACGATCCGGAGCGTCTCCGCCGCGGGATACGTCAACGTCGATTCCCTGGTGGTCATCCGCACCTTCGGGATGCCCGCCGGCCAGCCCTACGACCCCCGCGAGGTGCGCGTGGCCGTCCGGAGGCTCTTCGCGACGGGACTCTTCACGGACGTGACGGTGAGCGACGCCCCGGTTTCGGGCGGCGTTGCGCTCACGATCCACGTCCAGGAGCGCCCTCGCGTGAAGGAGATCGTGTTCCACGGCGCGAAGAAGATCGAGGAGAAGACCCTCAAGGAGAAGCTCACGCTCGCCGAGGGACAGCTTCTCGACACGGGAACCCTGGAGCTGGATGCGCGCAAGATCGAATCGGCCTACGCCGCCGATGGCTACGCCCACACGAGGGTCACGGCGCGCACCGAGCCGGCCGGGGCGGGAGCGATCCGGGTGGTGTTCGACGTTCAGGAGGGAGCGAAGGTCAAGGTCCGGGCCGTGGTCTTCCATGGAAACCAGACCTTGAAGAGCGAGGCGCTCGCCAAGGCCATGGAAAGCAAGAAGCCCGGGTTCCTCCGGAGCGGGGTGTTCAAGCCGGAGCATCTCGACAAGGACGAGACGAAGCTTCGCCTCTACATGCGCACGCGCGGATACAAGGACGCGGACGTGGACTCCATCGTGCCGGCGGACGTGCCGGACGGAAAGGGAGTCATCCTCCACGTCTTCCTGCGCGAAGGCCCGCGCTACCGGTTCGGGCAGCTCACCTGGACGGGCAACACGGCGGTCCCGACGTCCGCGCTGGTCCTGGCCACGGTGCCGAAGCCGGGCACCATCTACAACGAGGCCCAGGTCCAGAAGACGCTCGAGAACGCGTACACGCTCTACCAAGAGCAGGGATATCTCTTCCTCTCGATCGATCCCAAGATGGCCGACCGCGACTCCATCGTGGACGTGGATTTCCAGGTGCAGGAGGGAACACGCTCGAAGATCGCGAACCTCGAGATCACCGGGAACACGCGAACGAGGGAGAACGTGATTCGCCGTGAGGCCAGCGTCTATCCGGGGGACATCTTCCGCCGCTCGACGCTCATGCGCACCCAGCGGGACATCTTCGGGCTCGGCTACTTCCAGGACGTGAACGTGGACTACGAGCCGACCGGAGACAGCGCGGACATCAACCTCACCCTCAAAGTGCAGGAGAAACAGACCGGCACCGCCAGCGCGGGCGCGGGGTACTCGAGTCAGACCGGACTTACCGGATTCGTCGAGCTGGGGCACAACAATCTCTTCGGCAAGGGACAGAGCGTCAATATCCGGGTCGAGCGCGGCAGCAAGCGAAACGACCTCGAGCTCTCCTACACGGAGCCCTGGTTCCGGGACACGCCGCTCAGCGTCGGCTTCGACATCTTCAACACGCGCCGGGACCTGGACTTCTACCGGCGGAAAGACGTCGGTGGAGGCGTCCGTCTCGGGCGTCCGCTGCGCTGGCCCGACTACACGCGCGGGATCATCTCCTACGATCTTCGCGACGTGACCCTCAGCGATTTCGTCCTGCCGCGGGCCGGGGAGCCTTCGAATCTCCAGGAGCTGCGCAACACCAAGTGGCCGCGCCGCGTGAGCAGCGTGACCTTGACCTTCAATCGGAACAGCACCGACAACCCCTTCTACCCGTCCAAGGGGTCGAAAATCATCTCGATGAACGAGGTCGCGGGGGGTCTTCTGGGGGGCGTCGAGTCCTTCTACAAGGAGACCTTCGAGAACAAGTCCTACACGCGCCTGGGCGGGCCGTTCGTGCTCATGGTCCGCGGGAAGACGGGGTTCCTGGGAGGGGGCCAGGTCCCCGACTACGAGCGTTTCCGGCTCGGAGGAACCACGGTGGACTACCTGCGCGGTTACCCCGACTACTACGTGGTACCCCGCGCCAACATCACGCGGGATTCCCTAACCGGCGCAATTCTGGACCGTTACCCCGGCGGCAAGACCATGCTCATCCTTACGAGCGAGCTCCAGTTCCCGATCGCGGACCCGCTCCATGGACTTCTCTTCTTCGAGGCGGGGAATACCTGGAACTCGACCCGCGATCTGGACCTTGGTGATCTAAGGAAGAGCATTGGGTTTGGCGTGCGTTTGGAGGTGCCCGCGCTCGGCCGAATCGGGTTCGATCTGGGGTATGGTCTGGACCGGGAGGAAGGATCTCGCTGGGAGCCCCATTTCCAGCTGGGCAACACATTCTAGCAGAAGGGATTAGCTTATGACTCGACAGCGACCACTGCGTGCGGTAGTCTGGGCGATCGCATTTTGTTGCCTTGGGCTGCCGGCCTTTGTGAGCGCGGCCGATCTCAAGATCGGCTTCATTGACTCCGAGCGGATCTTTGCCGAGTATCCCGGCACGCAGGAGGCGCAGAGGTCCTTCAACCGGGAAGTCCAGGACCTCACGAAGACGGCCAAGGAAAAGAAGGCCGAGATCGACGATCTCCAGCGCAAGCTGGACGCTCAGGGACCCATGTTGAGCGAGGCGAAGCGGGACGAGCAGAACCAGGCGCTGCAGAAGAAAATCGCCGACTACGAAACGTTCGTTCAGAAGAACTGGGGACCGCAAGGCGAGGTCTCGAAGATGAACGAGCGGTTCCTGAAGCCGATCGTGGATCGCGTGCACAAGATCGTCAGGCCGTAGATTCCCGGAGCGGGTAGCGCAACCGATTCAAAGGGAGTCCACCATGAAGGTCACGCTGGAGGCGGTCGCGAGGGCGATCGACGGTACGGTCGTCGGCGATGGTTCCGTCGAGATCACCGGCGTGGCCGGCATTCGCGAGGCGCGGGAAGGGGACCTCACCTTTCTCGCCAATCCCCGCTACGAGCCCTATCTCGAGCTGACCCAGGCTTCCGCGGTCATCGTTTCCGAGAACCACCGGAACATCGGCAAGCCGCTCATCCAGAATCCCAACCCCTACCTCGCCTTTCTCAAGGCGGTCCGGTTCTTCGCGGGAGACGCGGAGCGGCCGTGCTCAGGGATCCATCCCACCGCCGTCATCGCCCCGGACGCCGTCGTCGCGGAGGACGCCTCGATCGGTCCGCACGCGGTGATCGAGCCCGGGGCCAAGATCGGCTCGCGCTCGATCGTCCAGGCGGGCTGCTACGTGGGCGCGCGGGCGCGGCTGGGGGACGAGGTGCTGCTCTATCCCAACGTGACCATCCGCGAAGCGTGCGTGCTGGGGGATCGCGTCATCGTGCACTCCGGAACGGTCGTCGGGAGCGACGGGTTCGGCTTCGTCCGCGACGGCGACGTGTACCGGAAGCTTCCCCAGGTGGGAATCGTGGAGATCGGGGACGACGTGGAGATCGGCGCGAACGTCACGATCGACCGCGCCACCACCGGGACGACGCGAATCGGCGCCGGGAGCAAGATCGACAACCTGGTCCAGATCGCGCACAACGTCCAGATCGGGAAGAGCTGCATCATCGTCGCCCAGGTGGGCATCTCGGGCAGCACCGTGCTCGGGGACCACGTGGTCCTCGCGGGGCAGGTGGGCGTCGTGGGGCACATCGAGATCGGCGACGGCGCCAGCGTGGGCGCCCAATCGGGAGTCTCCAAGTCCGTGAAGCCCGGAGAGCGCATGTTCGGCTATCCGGCCATGCCGCTCCGGCAGGCGAAGCGCATCGAGGCGAGCATTCGGAACCTGCCCGAGCTCATCCAGACGGTGCGCCGACTGAAGCGCCGCTTGGACGAACTCGAGGGCTCCAAAGAGCCGCGGTGAGCGCCACCACCCAGCGCACCATCCAGAAGCCCACTTCCTTCGAGGGCGTGGGACTCCACACGGGAGTGCCCTGCCGCGTGGAATTCCGTCCCGCCCCGCCCGACTCGGGGATCCGCTTCGTCCGCCTCGATCTTCCGGGCTCCCCGGAGATTCCCGTGTCTCCCCGCTACGCGCGCGCCGATACCGCCGAGATGCGCCGCACGATCTTGAAGGCGGGGGACGCGGAAGTGCACACCGTGGAGCACATCCTCGCGGCGGCCGCGGGGCTCGAGATCGACAATCTCGTGATCGCCCTGACCGCCAAGGAGCCCGCCGAGCCGCGCGACGGGAGCGCCGCGCCTTACGTGCGGATGTTCCAGGAAGCGGGAATCGTGGATCAGGGAGTGCCCCGGCATTATTTCCGCGTGAGCGAGCCGGTGCGCTACGAGGAGGACGGGGTGGTCCTGGTGGCGTTGCCGCACGACGGTCTGCGGATCGACTTCACGATCGAATACGACAACGCCTACCTCGGCACCCAGCATGCGACCTACGACATCGACAAGGACGTCTTCGTGAAGGAGATCGCGCCCGCCAGAACCTTCGTGCTCCAGCGCGACGTGGACGCGCTTCGCGCGCGGGGGATGATCCTGGGGGGCACCCTCCAGAACGCCGTCGTGGTCCAGCCGAAGGGAATCCTGAACCAGGAGCCCTTGCGCTTCGAGAACGAGTTCGTGCGGCACAAGATCCTCGATTTCCTGGGGGATCTCTACCTGCTCGGCCGCCCCGCCCTGGGGCATTTCGTCTCGATCAAGTCGGGACACGCGACCAACGTGCGCTTCGTCCAGCGCCTCGCCGCGACGGAGCGTCTCGAGAGCGCCGTGCGCTCCGGGATGGGGAACGGGAACCCCGGACCCCTCCAGCTCGACATCACGGCGATCATGAAGATCATGCCGCACCGGTATCCGTTCCTCCTCATCGACCGCATCCTGAGCCTGGAGGAGAACCGGGTCGTCGGGATCAAGAACGTCACGATCAACGAGCCCTTTTTCGTCGGACACTTCCCCGGCCACCCCATCATGCCCGCGGTGCTCATCATCGAGGCGATGGCCCAATGTGGCGGGGTCCTGCTCATGAACAGCAACGCGGTGGATAACCCGAAGGAGAAGCTGGTGTACTTCATCGGAATCGACCGGGCCAAGTTCCGGAAACCGGTCCGGCCGGGAGACCAGCTTCGATTCGAGCTCACGCTCCTTCGCCTGAAATCACGGATCTGCAAAATGGAGGGGAAGGCCTACGTCGATGGAGACCTCGTCGCGGAAGCAGAGCTTCTCTCAAGCATTGTCGATCGCGATTCCTGAGGCGGACGGACTCACCGGCACCTGGGCACGGGTGCCGGGGACGGTGGTCCCGTTCCCCGAGCTCCTCGATACCCGGCCCGCGGTCCATCCGACCGCGATCGTCGCGAAGGGAGCGGAGCTGGGACCGGGGGTGGTCATCGGACCCTTCGCCTACGTCGGACCGAGGGTGAGGCTGGGCGAGGGCACGCAGGTCGGGCTCCACGCCATCCTCGAGGGAAGGACGACGCTCGGCCCGCGCTGCCAGGTGCATCACGGGGCCGTGATCGGAAACATTCCGCAAGACTTGAAATATCGCGGCGCCCCGAGCGAGGTGGTCATCGGGCACGATACGGTCATCCGCGAGTACGCCACCGTCCACGCCGCCACCGAGGAGCACGAATCCACGATCGTCGGCGATCACGTCCTTCTCATGGCCTACGCGCACATCGCGCACAATTGTCGCATCGGAAACCACGTGATCCTCGCGAACGCGGTCAACCTCGCGGGACACGTCCGCGTGGACGATTACGCCATCATCGGCGGCATGACGCCGGTGCACCAGTTCGTGACCATCGGTTGCCACGCCTTCGTGGGAGGCGGGTCACGGGTGCCTCAGGACGTGCCTCCGTACGTGAAGGCGGCCGGCAATCCGCTCCGCGCGTGCGGCCTCAACTCGATCGGAATGGACCGCCGCGGCATTCCCGCGGAGGTCCGGCTGGAGCTGAAGCGCGCCTACCGCGTTCTCTACCGCTCGCAGCTCAACGTGGCCCAGGCGCTCTCGAAGATCGCGCGAGACCTGAAACCGTACCCCGAGATCCATGAGCTCGTCGAGTTCGTGCGCAGCTCGGAGCGAGGCATCGTGCGGTGATCCGCCTTCGCGCGGGGGTGGTCGGGGTCGGACACCTCGGCAGCCACCACGCGCGCGCGTGGTCCAAAACCAAGGATGCCGTGCTCTCCGGAGGGTTCGATCCCGATCCCTCAGCGAGGGCGCGCGCCGCCCGCGAGCTCAAGCTCCCGATGTTCGATACGCTCGAGGAGCTGCTCGACCGCGTGGACGTCGTCTCGATCGCGGCGCCCACGCCCCAGCATCACGAGCTCACCCTGACCTGCCTGGGCCGCGGCCTTCACGTGCTCGTGGAAAAGCCGATGGCGGCCACCGTGACGGAGGGAAGTTCCATGCTGGCGGCGGCCCGTGCGGGCTGACGCGCGCTCTTCGTGGGCCAGGTCGAACGCTTCAACCCCGCTGTCCAGGCGTCCCGCCCCCATCTCAAAGCGCCGCGATTCATCGAGGCGCACCGGCTCGCCCCGATCGTGCCCCGCGGCATCGACGTGGACGTGATCCTGGATCTCATGATCCACGACCTGGATCTGGCGCTCTGGCTCACGAGGTCGCGGGTAATCGAGGTGCACGCCGTGGGGGTCCCGGTGCTGACGCCGCGCATCGACATCGCGAACGCGCGACTCACGTTCGCGAGCGGCTGCGTGGCGAACCTGACCGCGAGCCGCGTCTCCCGCGAGAAAATACGCAAGATTCGCTTCTTCGAGACGAACGAGTACCTCTCGATCGATTGCCTGAACCGGAGCGTCGAGGCGTACACGCTCGCGCCCTCCGGCTCCGAGGCTCCCACGGACCTTCTCAAGCGGATCCGGCCGCTCCGGATCCAGGTCGAGACACGAGACCCCCTCGAGTCGGAGCTCACCCATTTCCTGGCGCTCTCGCGCGAGCCGGAGGCCTCCTGGGAGGAGGCCGAAGTCGCGCTGGAGGCGCTTCGGGTCGCGGAGGAAGTGCGGGCGCAGGCGCTGCGAAATCTCCCGCTGGACCTGCCGGTCTGAAATTTCCCTTTCTCATCGTTTCGGCGGGCGAGCCCTCCGGGGACCGCCTCGGAGCCGAGCTCCTCGAGGGGCTCCGGGCCCGTGGGATCTCCTTCGAGGCCGCCGGCATCGGCGGACCCAAGCTTCGCGCGGCCGGGCTCACCACGGTCGTTCCCATGGAATCGGTCGCGGTGATGGGATTCGCCTCCATCCTGGGTCGCCTTCCCGAGATCCGGCGGGCGCGCGGCGAGATCGTCCGTCTCCTCGAGGCACATCCCGAGGCGATCTTCCTTCCCATCGACTCGCCGGGGCTTCATCTGGGGCTGGCGCGCACGGCCCGGAGCCTGGGCCGCCGCGTGGTCTACTATGTGTGCCCGCAGATCTGGGCGTGGGGAGGAGGCCGCATCCGGCGCCTGAAACAGGACGTGGATCTCACGCTGCTTCTCTTTCGCTTCGAGTCGGAGCTCCTCGCGAAGGAGGGAGTACCGGCCCGCTGGGTGGGTCACCCCGCCGGAGCGCTCCGCCCCGACCCGTCCCGCCGCGCAGAGCTCCGGAAGGCGCTGGGGATCGGTCCGGGCGAGCGGCTGGTGTCGCTCCTCCCGGGGAGCCGGCTCGAGGAGGTGCGCCGTCATCTCGTGCCGATGCTGGACGGCGCGGCCCGCGTCGCCGCCCATTCCGGGGCGCGCGTGCGCGTGGCGGTGAGCGACGCCGGACCGGTGGATGAGGCGATCCGGGACCCGGTCGTGCGCCGTGCATGGAGCGCCCTTCTTCCCATCCACTGGCGCGAGGACGCGAAGGACCTCTTGCGGGCGGCGGATGCCGCCGTGGTTGCTTCGGGGACGGCGACCCTCGAGACCGCGGCGCTCCAGGTGCCTCAGGTGATCGTGTACCGGACAGGCTGGCTCAATTACGAGATCGCGCGCCGACTCGTGCGCGTGCCTTCGATCGGGCTCGCGAATCTCGTCGCGGGGGGGAAGATCGCTCCCGAGCTGATCCAGGGGCAGGCGGTGGGGTCGCGCATCGGGGCGGAGCTCGCGAAGCTCCTGGCGGACGACGCCGCGCGCGGGGCCCAGCTCCGCGGATTCGCCTCGATCCCGGAGCGCCTCGGCGGGGAGGGATCGGCCGGGCGCGCCGCGGAGGCGCTCATCGAATTCGCGGGGCGGGTGCCCGCCGGCCGGAAGCGCTGCGCGTGATGCCGATGGGTCTCCTGGCGTACCGGGGCGCCGCGGCGCTCACCGGATGGTGCGCTCCGCTCCTCCGCGGCTTCGGCGCTCGCGGGAGCGCCTGGCGCTCCGCCTGGAGCGGCGCCACGTCCGATCTCGCCGCGGCGTCCGGAAGCGTCTGGGTCCACGCCGCCTCGATGGGAGAAGTGGTGGCGGCCCGCACCTGGATCCAGGCGCTTCTCGACTCCGGACACCGCGCGCCGATCCTCCTCACGACCCGCACCTCGCGCGGCCTCGCGCGCGCCCGGCGCGAGCTCACGGACCGCGTGGTCGGGCGGATCGCGCCCCTCGATCTTCCGCAGCTCCTGCGCTCCTTTCTCGAGGGCGCGGCGCCCTGGCGTCTGGACGTGGTGGAGACCGAGCTCTGGCCGCACCTCATTCTGGAATCCCGGAGGCGAAACGTGGCCGTGGTCTTCCTGAGCGCGACCGTCTCCGAGCGGACGCGCGCACGGCTCCTCCGCTGGGGCCTCGCGGGCCCGGGCGTCTTCGGAGAGGGCGTGTGGGTGCTCGCGCAATCGGAGCGGAACGCGGAACGGTTCCGATCGCTCGGCGTGCCCTCCTCGCGCATCGCGGTGACGGGGGACCTCAAGGCGGAGCCGCCGGTCAAGACCGCTTCGCGGGACCCGGCCGCGCGCCCCGGAGTCGTGTTCGGAAGCCTGCGGCCGGGAGAGGAGGATCTGGCGCTCGCGCTCGCGCGTCGCGTGGGGTTCGACGGCGGACGCGCGCTCGTCGTGGCGCCGCGCCACGAAGAGGGTCTGGCGCGCGTGCTCGGGGCGCTCGAGCGCGCCGGGATTCCGCGTGTGGTGCGGCGCGAGACCGACCGCGGGACCGAAGCCCTGGGGGACTGGATCGCCGGGCTGGCCGCAGGGACCCCGCGCGTCGGGATCCTTGCGACCCAGGGGGAGCTTCCCCTGGCCTACGAATCGGCTGCCGTGGCGATCGTGGGCGGGACGTTCGCCCCGTACGGGGGGCACAACGCGCTGGAGCCCGCCGCGCGCGGGGCGGCCATCGTGGTCGGTCCGCACGCGGAGGGAATCCAGGAGAGCGTCGATTCGCTCGCCCGCGAGGGTGCGCTTCTCTCGGCGCCGGGGGTGGAGGCTGCGGCCGAGTCGGTCGGATCGCTCCTCCGGGACCCCGAGGCCCTCCGGCGCATGGGGCAGGGGGCGGTTCGCGCCGCCTCGGCCGCATCGGAGTCGGCGCGGCGCTCGCTCGAGGCGATCGAGCGGTTCGGGCTGAATCCGTGAGAGGGATCGCGGGAGTGTTCGAGCGCTCCTGGTCCGGGGAGCCGGGCACCCTCGCGTGGACCCGGCTCCTGATTCCGGCGGCGTCGGTGTACGCGATCGCCTCAGGGGCCGCGCGCCGCCGCGCTTCCGCGAGGAGGCGCGACCTTCCCGGCGCGTACGTCATCGCGGTGGGGAACCTGACCGTGGGGGGCGCCGGGAAGAGCACGATCGCGCGATGGCTCGCGCTCGAGCGCACCGGATCGCGCTCCCCCGGGAGATCGCGGTCGCCGCGGATCCAGACCGCCGGCGCGCCGCCCAGGCCGCGAAGGATGGATACGGGGCGGCGGTCCTCGTGCTCGACGACGGGTGGGAGCAATCGAGGCTCCGCTGGAACGAGCTCTGGGTCGCGCTCGATCCCCGGCGGCCGGCGGGGAATGGATTCCTTCTCCCGGCCGGGCCCCTCCGGCGCCCGGTGGCGACGCTTCGAGAGGCGAGCCGTATCGTATTCCTCCTCGAGGAAGAGGGCGAGGAGGTGCCGTCCGGGACGCTGAGCTGGGCGGATCGCACCGCGCCCGGAGTGCCGCGCCTCCGTGTTCTGCGCACGCTCCTGGGAACGGGGCCGCTCGGCGCGCGCCGGGGCGCCGCGGGCGCGCCGCGCGCGGTGGATGCGATTCGCAGAGGCGACAAGGTCGGGCTTCTTTCCGGGATCGGATCGCCGCAGCGGCTGACGCGCTTCGTCGCGGGCGCGGGCGTGGACGTGAGATTTCACGCCGCGTTCCCCGACCACGCCCGGTGGCGCGGACCGGAGCTTCTCGCCGCGGTTCGGCGCGCGAGGTCCGCCGGGGCCGAGTCCGTATGGATCACGGAAAAGGACGAGCCGCGCTGGCCGCGCGATCTTCGCCTGGACCTGCCGGTGCGCGTCATCCGCACCGGGCTCAGGCCGCTGGATCCGGTCGAGGACGCCCTTCGCCCGCTCCGGGCGGCCGTGGCCGTGGGGCCACCGAGATGAAGCGCACGGTGAAGAAAGAAACGGACGTTCTGGTCATCGGGAGCGGCGTCGCGGGGCTTTCGGCCGCGCTCCACGCGGCCCGGTTCGCGCGCGTGCTGGTCGTGACGAAGCGCGAGGGACACGAGTCCAACACGAACTACGCGCAGGGCGGAATCGCGGCGCCGCTGGGCGAGGACGACCGGCCCGAGATCCACGAGCGCGACACCCTGGTCTGCGGCGCCGGTCTCTGCGACCCCGAATCCGTGCGCGTGCTCGTGGAGGAGGGCTCGGGAGAGATCGCGCACCTGGTCTCGCTCGGGGTGCGCTTCGACCGAGACCCCAAGACCCCGGGAGCCCTCGCGCTCGGGCAGGAAGGGGGACATTCGCGCCGGCGCATCGTCCACGCGAAGGACCGCACCGGCCGGGCCGTGGAGTCGACGCTCCTGGATCAGGTGCGGAAGCACCCCAAGATCTCCATCCTCGAGAACCACATCATGGTGGATCTCATCCTGGAATCGAAGCATCTCGCGGGACGAAAGCGGGCACCGCAGCGCGACCGCGTCTGGGGAGCCTACGTGCTCGACCGGGGCCGCGGCTCGATCCGCCCGCTCGCGGCGCGCGCCACCGTGCTCGCCACCGGCGGTGCGGGAAAGGCGTACCTCTACACGACGAATCCCGACATCGCGACCGGGGACGGGCTGGCGGCCGCGTTCCGCGCGGGCGCGCCCGTCGCGAACCTCGAGTTCATCCAGTTCCATCCCACGTGCCTCTTCCACCCGGACGCCAAGTCCTTCCTCATCTCGGAAGCGGTGCGCGGTGAAGGCGCAAAGCTCCTGACCGCGGACGGGAAGCCCTTCATGCACCGCTACCACCGCCTGAACGAGCTGGCCCCGCGGGACGTGGTCGCCCGCGCCATCGACGCCGAGATGAAGCGGCGCGGCGACAAGTTCGTGCTCCTGGATCTCGCGCGTCTGGGGAAGCGCCTCCTGCTCCGGCGATTTCCCCACATCACGAGCCGCATTCTCGAGTTCGGGTACGACGTGTTCCACGATCCGATTCCCGTGGTGCCCGCGGCGCACTACATCTGCGGCGGCGTCGTCACCGATCTGGACGGGCGCACTGCGATTCCGGGGCTCTACGCGTGCGGCGAGGTGGCCTGCACGGGAGTCCATGGCGCGAACCGCCTCGCCTCGAACTCCCTCCTCGAGGCGCTCGTGTTCGCGCGGCGCACGGGGCGCGCGGTGCTGCATCAGCTCCTCGTGGAAGGACGCGCCCGGACGCCCCGGCTCCCGGCCTGGAGAACCAATGGAGCGGTCACGCCGAAGGAGCAGGTGATCTTCGACCACAATTGGGATGCGCTGCGAAGGGTCCTATGGGACTATATGGGCATCGTCCGCAGCGACGAGCGGCTGAAACGGGCGGCCACCACGGTCGGATTGCTGCGCGATCAGATCGAGCGCGACTACTGGAGCTACCGGCTCGACAGCGACCTGGTCGAGCTTCGCAACATCGGTCTCGTGGCCGATCTCATGGTGGCATGCGCGCTGAGGCGGAAGGAAAGTCGCGGGCTGCACTACAACGTGGATCATCCTCGGACCCTCGATTCGTTTCGGAACGACACCACGCTCACCCGTCGGGATGTACGCTGATATGGCGGCTGATCTGGAAACGGCGCTGCTGGACGTGGCGCAGAAGTACGGGCGGTACAAGCCCAACGCGTACCGGTTCACGCTCGACGCGGTTCACTTCACCGTCAAGGGGGTCGGGCACAGCGGTCACGTGAGCGGCGTGGAGCTCCTGGAGGGCATCCGGCGGCTCGCCCTGGAGCGTTTCGGTCCCATGGCCAAGACGGTCTTCGAGCAGTGGGGGATCGCGATCACCGAGGATTTCGGCCACATCGTGTTCCAGCTCGTGGACGAGGGGCTTCTCGGCAAGACCGAGCAGGACAAACTGAGCGATTTCGCGCGCGGGTACGACTTCAACGAGGCGTTCGTGCAGAATTTCGACTGGCTCGGCCGCATCACCGATTCGAGTGACGCCACCTAGCATGGCCCCCCGGATGACCTCCCTGCCGTGAGGCGCGAGAGCACTTCGTTCCGTCTCCTCCGCTATCTCCGACCGTATCGCGGGCGCCTCATCGTGACCGCGCTCCTCATGGTGGGGTTCGCGCTCTCGAGCGGGATCACGATCGGGATGATCTCCCCCTTCGTGAAGGTCCTCTTCACGCCCCGGCCCGCCGTGTCGGGCGGCGAGCATCCCGGCTCCGTCATCGCCGCAGGGCCGGGCGCGGGTCCTGCCGAGAAGGTCGTCCCCGGCGTGGCGGCGCTGGACGCGGCGCTCGGACCGGCGCCACGGGCCGCGGGCGGCACCTACGTTCCTGGAAGCGGGCTCGCCGGCCGCGTGAACGCGTGGAAGCAGGACCTCCGCACCTGGTTCGAGCACTTTTTCCTGACGGGGAATCCGCTCCGCTCGCTGACGCGAATCTGCCTCGCGCTCCTCGTGGTGTTTCTCTTGAAGAACCTCTTCGACTTTCTCCAGAACGTGCTCACCGTCTGGGTGGAGCAGGCCGTGGTGCGTGATCTCAGAAACGAGCTCTACGCGCACCTCCACGACCTCTCGCTTTCCTTTTTCCATTCGCGGCGGACCGGGGCGCTCCTCTCGCGCCTCACCAACGACATTTCCCTGGTGCGCGGGGCGTTGGCAGCCGGATTCAGCAACGTCGTGAAGAGCGTACTCCTCCTCGCCGTGTGCCTCTTCTGGATCTTCTGGACCTCCTGGCGTCTCGCGCTCCTCTCGCTGATCGTGATCCCGCCCTCCCTGATGCTCATCGTGTGGCTCGGGAAGAAGCTCCGCCGGCGCAGCACGATCACGCAGGAGCGCATGGCGGACCTGAACGCGATCCTCTCCGAGACGCTCGGCGGGATCCGCGTGGTGAAGGCGTTCTCGATGGAGGAATTCGAGAAGCGCCGGTTCGCGGCCTCGGCGAACGATTATTTCCGGGCGTTCGTGAAGCAGCGGAGGCTCGGCGCGATGGCGGGACCGGTGTCGGAGTACCTGGGCGTCGTGGCGGCGACCGCAGTCCTCTGGTACGGCGGCCACGAGATCCTGCTCCAGCGCGCGCTCGAGCCGCAGCAGTTCTTCATCTTCCTCTTCGCGATGCTCCAGCTCATGAGCCCGCTCAAGTCCCTGAGCAACGTGAACGCGACGCTCCAGGAAGGGCTGGCCGGTGCGGTCCGGATTTTCAGGATCCTGGACACGGAGCCCGCGATCGTGAGCCGGCCGGGCTCCCGCCCTGCGTCGGGAATCCGCACCGGAATGGAATTCGATCGAGTGAGCTTCCACTACGGGAGCGGGCCCGACGTGCTCCGGGACGTGTCCTTCTCGGTGCGGGCGGGGGAGGTGGTCGCGCTCGTGGGGCCGAGCGGAGCGGGAAAGTCCACGCTGGTGGATCTGGTCGCCCGCTTCTACGATCCCACGGAGGGGAAGATCCTCCTCGACGGGACCGACCTCCGGGACTACGAGGTGGGATCGCTCCGCCGGATGATGGGGATCGTCACGCAGGACCCGCTCCTCTTCAACGACACCATCACGCGGAACATCGCCTACGGCGTGGCCGACGCGGATCCGGAGGCGGTTCGCCGGTCGGCCCAGGCCGCGAACGCGGACGGCTTCATCCGGGAGATGCCTGAGGGATACGAGACCAAGGTGGGGGACCGCGGCACGCGTCTCTCCGGAGGGGAGCGGCAGCGGATCGCGATCGCGCGGGCGATCTTCAAGGATCCGGCGCTCCTTCTTCTCGACGAGGCGACCTCCAACCTCGATTCCGAATCGGAGCTCCTGGTCCAGCAGGCTCTCGAGGTGCTCTTCCGGGGCCGGACCGTGTTCGTCATCGCGCATCGTCTCTCGACGATCCAGCGCGCGGACCGGATCCTGGTCATCGATCAGGGAAGGATCGTGGAAACCGGAACACACGCCGAGCTGGTGAATCGGCCGGGGCTCTATCAGAAGCTTCACCGGCTCCAGTTCCGCCTGGCCGAGAGCTCATCCATCGGCGCGCTCTCCGGGCTTCCAGGGGCGTTCGCCGAGGGTCAGGCGGGCTAGCCGGTGGCCCACCGCCGCGCGGCGGCGGTCCTCCGCTTCTCCTCCCTGGGGGACGTTCTCCTCGCCGCTCACGTTCCCGCATTTCTCAAGCAGGTGGATCGCGATCGCCGCGTGCTCTTCGTGACGAAGGAACGATTCGCGGGTCTTCTGCGAGGGCATCCGGACGTCGATCGCGTGTACGCCCTCGAGGAGCGCGGAAGCGATCCCGCGGCGCCCTCGACGGGTGTGGTGGGGAAGCTCGGGGTGCTGATCGCGGCACTGCGAGGGGACGGAGTCGAGGAGATCTTCGACCTGCACCAGAACTGGCGGTCCTCGCGAATCGTCACCGCGTTTCCCCAGGCGAAGCACGTCCTGCCTCCCAAGTACGGTCTGAGGCGCAGGCTTCGGGTGTACGCGCGATGGTTTCGCCCCGAGCCCGTGCCGCCGCTCCTCCGCACGTACCGGAGCGCCGCCGGGCTCGATCCCGACGCCCCGCTTTCCCCCTGGCTACGGAACGCGCTCTCCGAGGCGGAGCTTGCATGCGGCTCGGAGCAGGCGCCTGGGGGCTCGAGCGGCCGTGGGTTCGTCCTCCTCGGCGCGGGAGCGCGCTGGGAGACGAAGCGCTGGCCCGCGGCTCATTTCGCCACGCTGGCCCGGCGGATCGAGCGAGAGCTGGGTCTGGGGGTCCGCTACGCCGTGACCGGCGGGGAGCGGGCCGCGCAGGAGCTCGTCCCGCACCTCCAACGCAACGAGACACCGCTCTTCCTTCCGTTCCGGGAGCTCGCGGCCGTGGCGGCGCACGCGCGCGCCATCGTCTCCAACGATTCGGCCGTGCTCCACCTCGGCCCCGCTCTGGGAGTCCCGGCGGTGGGCATCTTCGGCGGGACCGTTCCCGAGTTCGGGTTCGCGAGGCAGGGTCCGCGGGACGAGGTGGCGGAGATCCGTCCCTGGTGCCGGCCCTGCGGGGCTCATCACGAGCTCCGATCCGGAGGGGCTCGCGCGCGCCGTGGAGCAAACGATCGGGGAGCCGCTCCACTGGGCGCGTCTCGACGCGCCCGGCTTCGAGCAGGCAACGATCTGGTTCTGCGCGGGCGCTCCCCCCGAAACTCCGCTCCGGCTTCCGAAGCTTCGCTGGATCCAGAGCGGGTGGGCCGGGATCGAGAACTGGTTCACGCGGCCGGAATGGACCGAAGAGGTCCTCCTGACGCGCACGATCGGCGATTTCCCCCAGCGGATCGCGCAGCACGTGCTCGGCTACATCCTCGCGCGGACGCTCCGGGTCGACGAGGCGCTGCGCGGGATGGCGGAGCGGAGCTGGAAGCGGTGGACCCCGGAATCGATCGCGGGGAAGAACCTCCTGGTCGTCGGCATGGGCGCCATTGGAGTCGAGGTCGCCGCGGTCGCGCGCGCCTTCGAGATGCACGTGGCCGGCGTGAGACGAGGGGACGACGGGCCGGTCCGGCGTCCGCTGGATTCCTCCGGCAGCCGGGAACTCCCGGCGCTCCTCAAGTGGGCGGATTTCGCGGTGAGCCTGCTTCCGCTCACGGAGGAGACGGAATCCTTCTGGAATGCGGAGCGCTTCGGCGCCATGAAGGCGGGCGCCGTCTTCATCAACGTCTCGCGCGGAGGGACCGTGGACGAGGCGGCACTCGTGCGCGGGCTCGCGCGAGGCCGCCCCGCGGCGGCGATCCTGGACGTGTTTCGCGAGGAGCCCCTTCCGGCCGAGCATCCGCTTCGCGGGAAGGACAACGTCTGGATCACGCCGCACGTCGCGGGCATCGGCACTCCCGAGGCGCTCGCCCGGGACTTCGCGGAGAACTACCGGCGGTTCCGTGCCGACGAGCCGCTGCAGAATCTCGTGGATCGCGTGCGAGGCTACTGATCCTCTTGGAACCACGCTCCGCGAAGCCGATCCTCACCCGAGCTCGACCGGAAAGAGCTTGATTCCACGCGCGCGGCTTCCATAATCCGATCTTGGGCCGTACGTTAGCTCACCGGGAGGAACCCTGTGACCCTCGAGACCACCACCCGCACGAACGTGAAGATCGACCGCATGTGGGCCATCGAAAAATCGAAGCCCGAGGCGGGCCTGTGGAAGATCCAGGCCCCGATTCCGTCGGGCGGACCCAAGGACGTGCGCATCCGCGTGACCGCGTTCGCGATCTGCGGCACCGATCTGCACATCGTGGACTGGGACCGCTGGGCCGCGTCGCGCGTGAAGACGCCGCTCGTCTTCGGTCACGAGTTCACCGGGATCGTGGACTCGGTCGGGGCGGAGGTGAAAGCGGTGCGTCCGGGGGACCGCGTCACCGGGGAGACCCACGTGTACTGCGGTCTCTGTTACGCGTGCCGGCGCGGGCTCCAGCACCTCTGCTACAACGTGGAGATCCTGGGCGTCGACCGGCAGGGCGCCTTCGCCGACTACGTCCTCCTTCCGGAGCAGAACGTGTGGAAGCTCCACCCCGACATTCCCGAGGAGATCGCGGCGGTGCACGATCCCCTGGGGAACGCGGTGCACACGGCGCTCGCCGGGCCGGTGGCCGGACTCAAGTTCGCGGTCTTCGGGTGCGGTCCCATCGGGTGCTTCGCGGTGGGCGTGCTCAAGGCATCGGGCGCCGCCTGGGTGGCCGCGGTGGACAAGAATCCCCTCCGCCTCGAGATCGCGGAGCGCATGGGGGCCGACCTCACCCTGAACGTCCAGCGCGATCCCATCGTGAAGACCATTCTGGCCTCGACGGACGGCCGCGGCGTGGACGGGATGCTCGAGATGTCGGGACACCCGAATTCCTTCCGCGAGGGATTCGAGGCGCTCGCGAACGGAGGCCGCGTCTCCCTGCTGGGCATCCCCAGCAAGCCGCTCGAGATCGACGTGGCGAAGGAGATCATCTTCCGGGGAGCCGTCGTGCAGGGAATCAACGGCAGGCTCATCTTCGACACCTGGTACCGGATGGAGGCGTTGCTCCTGAGCGGCAAGCTCGACGTCAAGCCGGTGCTCACGCACGTGATGGGATGGTCCGACTTCGAGGAAGCGGTGGAGCTCCAGCGGTCGGGCAAGGCGGGGAAGATCGTGCTGAAGCGGGACCATCCGTGAGCGCGGGACCCGTGACCGAGCATCCGCTCCACTACCTCGACGAGGCGCTCCGGGAGCTGAGGCGGGACGGGCTCTACCGCACCCTCCGCGAGCTGGAAGGAGAGCAGCTTCCGCGTGCCCGCTTCGACGGACGGGAGGTCATCAATCTCTCCTCGAACAATTACCTCGGGCTCACGACGCATCCCAAGCTCAAGGAGGCGGCCATCCAGGCGGTCCGGACGCTCGGCGCAGGCTCGGGCTCGGTCCGTACCATCGCCGGGACGATGAAGCTCCACATGGAGCTGGAGCGGCGCATCGCGGCCTTCAAGAAAACCGAGGCCTCGGTGGTCTTCCAGAGCGGGTTCGCCGCGAACGCGGGCACGGTGAGCTCCCTCCTCGGCAAGGAAGACCTCATCATCTCCGACGAGCTGAATCACGCGAGCATCATCGACGGGGCCCGGCTCAGCCGCGCCCAGATCCGCGTCTTTCCGCACCGGGACGTGGAGGCGCTGGAGCGGCTCCTCGAGGAGACGCGCGACGTGAAGCGCCGGCTCGTGATCACGGACGGCGTCTTCAGCATGGACGGCGACGTAGCACCTCTCCCCAAGATTGCCGCGCTCGCCCGGGCGCACGGCGCGATCATGATGATCGACGACGCGCATTCGAGCGGAGTCCTGGGGAAGGCCGGCCGCGGCACGGTGGATCATTTCGACCTGCACGGCCAGGTCGACGTCCAGGTTGGCACGCTCTCCAAGGCGATCGGCGTCCTGGGAGGATACGTCTGCGGCTCGAAGAGCCTGATCGAGTACCGCGCCGCTTCAAGGCGGGACTGGCCCGGCTGGGATTCAACACGGGATCGAGCGAGACGCCCATCACCCCGATTCTCGTGGGGGAGGCGGATCTCGCGATGCGCTTCTCCGACCGGCTCTTCGAGCGAGGGGTGTTCGCCCAGGGAATCGGCTATCCCACCGTCGCGAAGGGGAAGGCGCGGCTCCGCACCATCGTCACGGCGACGCATACCGACGAGGACCTGGACCGCGCCCTCTCGATCCTGGGCGAAGTGGGACGGACGCTGGGCGTCGTTCCCTAGAGGCGCGTGGCCTTGGGCCGTCCGCTCCTCGTCCGTCTCCCCAACTGGCTCGGCGATCTCGTTCAGGCCTGGCCCGTGGTCCAGGCCGCGGGCCTGGATCGCTCCCGTCCGGCCCTATTCCTGGGCCCCGCGTCCTTCGCGGCGCTGGTCGGGCCCCGATTCGCCTCCTCCGAATACATCTCCTGGTCGCGCGCGCGTCGCTTCGCCTCGGCGGGGGAGATCCGGCGCCGGCGGCCCGGAACGGCGCTCCTGCTCACCGACTCGCTCTCCTCGGCGATCCTTACGGCGCTCGCGGGCATCCCGGAACGGATCGGGTACGCCGCCGAGTTTCGCGACCTCCTCCTGACACGCCGGGTCTCGCGAGGAATCCCTTCGCGCGCGGCGCCGCGCGTTCAGGAATACCTCCACCTCGCTCGCGCGGCCGGGCTCGAGGTCGAGGAGACGCTGCCGTCGATCGAGGCGCTCCAGGAAGACCGGGACGCCGCGGCCTCCCTCCGGCGACAGGCCGGCATCGAGGGGGAGCCGTTCGCGGTCCTGGCTCCGGGAGCAACCTTCGGCGCCGCCAAGCGATGGGAGCCCGCGAAATTCGCGGCGCTGGCCGCGGCGCTGCACGCCCGCGAAGGCGCGCGCTCGGTATTGGTGGGCGCGAAGGAGGATTCGGAGCCGGCCAGGGAGGTGGCCAGGATCGCGGGCGCCTGCACGGTGGATCTCGTCGGAGCGACCGATCTTCCGGCGCTCGTGGGGCTCCTGGACGCTTCCATCCTGGTGGCTTCGAACGACTCGGGGGTCATGCATCTCGCCGCCGCGCTTCGGAAGCCGACGGTCGGGGTCTTCGGCTCCACGAGTCCGGTGTGGAGCGCCGCCCTGGCACCCTGGGTCCGGTCGCTCTACGCGGCCTATCCCTGCTCTCCCTGTTTTCGGCGCACCTGCCCGATCGGATATGGATGCCTGCGCTCGATCGACGCCACGCAGGCCATCGGCGCCGCGGTCGAGCTCCTGGGTACCGCGCGCCTCCCGACTTCGGCTTCCTAGCGGGCGAACTTCCGGTAGGTGACGCCGTCGCTCTCGTACCCGTAGCGGCGGGCGAAGGCGGCGACCGT
The DNA here is from genome assembly GCA_005893165.1 of Candidatus Eiseniibacteriota bacterium. Lineage (GTDB taxonomy): Bacteria > Eisenbacteria > RBG-16-71-46 > SZUA-252 > SZUA-252 > WS-7. Next base: position 67,403 of record VBOR01000057.1, read on the forward strand.
GGAGCGGGGCAGGAATCCCTCGCGTGCGAGCAGCTTGAGCTCCATGGGGTAGGAGCCGCGGACCGACCGGTAGACCTCGAGTGCGAGCGACAGGCGCTGCGATTCATCGAGCGTGAGCACGTGTTCCGGCGCGCGCCGCACCGCGCGCTCCGCCTCGGAATAGAGCACCGGCGTCACGTACCTGCCGACCCCGTACGAGAGCGCCAGGATGACGATCGCCGCCGGGATCGCGAAGCTCCGCTTCGGACGCACGACGATCTTCTCTTCCACGATCGGCGTGACTTTCGGGGGCGCGGCGCCGAGAGAGATCTCGATGACGCCCAGCTCGAGCAGGTGATGCAGCGCCTCGTAGGCTTCGAACTCCACCAGCTTGGATTGCGCCACGATGTCGCGCAGCGGCCGGAGACCGTCCACGAGCGGGAGCACCCGCTGCTCTGGTCCCGTCATCTCCTTCGGAGGCACCGCGAGCGCCTTGGGGCGGAGCACCATGGCCGGCGAGGAGAGCACCTGCTTGTACCGGACGATCTCGTCCAGGCGGCGCATGGACTCCATGAGGAGCCCCTCGGTGTTCAGACGGACGTTGGCCGCGAACTTGGGGACCGTCCGGGAATCTCCGGAGAAGTGATAGGCGCCCTGCTTCCAGGTGAGGAGCTGGTGCATCGTGTCCTGGATCTGGTCCTGAATGGCCTGCCCAAGCTGCTCGCTCGTGACGTAGTTGCCGCTCAGGAGCACATCCGTGAGCTCGCGCCGGCTCTCGGCCTCGATGGTCTCGATCTGCTTGAGCTGGGCCTCGGTGATGTGGCCGGTCTGGACGAGGAACGCCTTGAGGGGATCGCGGGCGTTCCGGCGGCGGTCGCGCGTGGAGACGACGCGCCCGCCGTCGAAGAAGATGACGGCGACGTCGGATCCCGCGCTCAGCTTGAGCACCCCGGACTTCTGCTGGACCGCGATCAATTGCAAGATTTCGGGGAGGCTGAAGTCGTCGAGGTTCCCCTGGAGCGCCATCCTACCGTCCTCCCGCCTCGACCTTGACCCCCGGGGGCCGTCCCGCCGCGCGGCCCACCGAGTGGGTCATGCCCGGGATCTTGTCGGTCGTCTTCGCGTAGTACCGCGCCACCGTGATCCAGTAGGTCAGCATGAAGAGGAGCGCGAGCGGGATCCGCTTCGCCAATCCCGAGCCGGGCACCGGCAGCACGTCCGAGGAGGGAACCAGGGCGCCGTTCGCGATCACGAGCAGAGCCGCCGACACCATGACCAGGATGGCGAAGAATCCGCTCAGGGAGGCGCCGCGCAGCATCTGGCCCGCGCCGGGAAGAAGGAACGTGGTGGCCGTTTCGCGGAAGGTTCTGCGCTTCGCGGCACGGCTGCCCCGTCCCGTGAGGAGGAGCCGCGTGAACTCGATGGATTTGAGGTCCTTCACCGCGCCGAAGCACTCCTCGCAGAACGCGCGCTGCTGCTGCCGGAACACGCAGCGGCGGCAGACCACCTTCTGGCAATTCGAGCACTGCAGCGTGGCGAGCGCGCGCCCCATCATCTGCCCGAGCCCCGCGAAGCAAAGGAAGAGGGCCACCAGGAAGAAGAGCGAGAAGGGAGGCGGGGGAGCGAGCCGCGTCAGGAACGAGAGCCAGCGATTGCTCTGGACCGCCGAGAGGCCGCGCTCGGGAGCGGTCCGCCGCGCCAGATCCCAGAGGGCCTCGATCTCGGGCATCGCCTCCATCACCGTCCGGTTCAGCTGAGGCGTGCTGATCCGGCTCATGTCGCGGACGCGGTCGAACGCGAGCGACATGGCGAGCGACTGCTCGCGGTTCGCCTCGGAGAAGAGGAGCTGCTTCGTGTAGGTCTGCCCGAGATTGAAGTGAGGCTCGGCGGCGCGGGGCCGGGCCTTGGCCGCCGCTTCGTACGCCGCGCGCGCGCGATCGTAGTCTTCGCGCGCGAAGTAGACGTTCCCGAGATTCACCAGCGTCCAGACGGTGTTGGGCCGCAGCGCGTCCGCGCGCAGGAGCTCGCGCTCCGCCGTATCGAGGTCCCCCTGGCGCCGGGCGAGGGTTCCCAGCGTGAAGGGGTAGAGCGGCTCCTTGGGATCCCGCATCCGGAGCGCCGTCAGGGCGCCCGAGGCTTCCGCGTCCGCGCCGGCGCGGAGCGAGCGATCCACGAGAAGGCTGGCCTCCTCGAGACTCGGCGGCCCCGCCCAGGGCGCCACCGTGTTCAGGAACGAGGAGACGCCCAGCACCGAGACCAGGAACAGCACGATCAGGAATCCTTCACGCCGGCCGACGCGGAACGACACCAGTCCCGCGTAGACCGTGGCGGTGGGAATGGGGCCGAGCCCCCACAGGAGCGGGGCGAGCACGATCAAGGTCGCGCCGGTCCGCGCGAGAAGGCTCTTCCCGCGGCCCACCAGCTCGAGAACGATGTGGATGAGGTGCGGCAGATGCCGAAGCGTGATCCCGACGATTGCGAAGAGGAGGCTGATCGTCCACACGACGAGGAACCCGGTCAGCACGTTGGCGAGCAGGTGCCGCTGCCAGGAGTAATGGCGCCCGACGATCCGGAGCGCTTCGCACAGCTCTCCGAACGCGCGCTCCGGATTCCGGAAGGTGAGAACGCGGGCGAGCGTGAAATGAGGATCGGGGTACGCCGGATCGAAGTCCGCCGCGGCCCCGAGAAGGCGGGTCGCCTCGGGAGTGTTGCCGGCCTGGAGGGCGGCCAGCGCCTCGCGGTATCGCGCCTGGGCCGGAGCGAGCGCGCGGATCTGGCCCGCGTTCCGCATCTGCTCCAGCTCCTCCTGCACGGCATCGGAGCCGGCATAGGCGGAGACGGAGGGGGCGAACGCGGAACCGATCGGAGCGAGCGACGCGAGCGCGATTCCCGCCGTCACCGCCGCCCGAACGAGCGGTCCCACCCACGCGCGCCCTGGTTTCAAGGGCTCGATTCGCGCCACTGCCGCAACTTAGGTTCGAGGGCCGGGGGAGTCAAGGGAAATGTCCCCCGCGGCATGCTATCCTCCCTCGCTTCAAGGGGCCGCGGGCCCTTTCCATTCGAGTGGAGGTCGAAGCATGGGCGACACCGCGACCCGCATCGGGGCGCTTCGGGGAAAAATCGGCGAAGAAGTCCGGATCCAGGGATGGCTCTACAACCGCCGCTCGAGCGGGAAGCTGGAGTTTCTCCTCGTGCGCGACGGAAGCGGAACGGTGCAGTGCGTCGCGGTGAACGCGGAGCTTCCCGAAGCGGTCTTCGCGAAGTGCGCCGCGGTGACGCAGGAATCCTCGGTGCGGGTCACCGGGATCGTGCGCGAGGACAAGCGTGCCCCGAGCGGCGTGGAGCTCTCCCTTCGCGATCTCGAAGTGGTGGGTCCGAGCGTGGATTTTCCGATCACGCCGAAGGAACACGGACCTTCCTTCCTCCTGGACCAGCGCCACCTCTGGATCCGCTCGCCGCGCCAGGCCGCGATCCTCAAGGTGCGACACTCCCTCGTCCAGGCGTGCCGTGACTGGCTCAACCGGGACGGATTCATCCTCGCCGACGCGCCGATCTTCACTCCCTCGGCGTGCGAGGGCACGACCACCCTCTTCGAGACCCAGTACTTCGGCGAGAAGGCGTATCTGACCCAGAGCGGGCAGCTCTACAACGAGGCCACCGCGATGGCGTTCGGGAAGACCTACTGCTTCGGCCCCACGTTCCGGGCGGAGAAATCCAAGACGCGCCGGCATCTGATCGAGTTCTGGATGGTGGAGCCGGAGATCGCGTTCGCCACGCTCGAGGACGTGATGGCGCTGATCGAGCGGTTCGTCGAGGGGATCGTGGGGCGCGTTCTGGAGGAGCGCCGCGAGGAGCTGAAGGTCCTCGAGCGCGATCCGGCCCCGCTCGAGGGCGTCAAGGCGCCCTTCCCGAGAGTCTCCTACGACGAGGCGGTCCGGATCCTGAAAGAGAAGAAGGGGCTGCCCTTCGAGTGGGGGTCGGATTTCGGCGCGGCGGACGAGACCGCGCTCACCGAGGACTACGACCGGCCGTTCTTCGTCCATGGCTTTCCCGCGGCGGTGAAAGCCTTCTACATGAAGCGCGACCCCAAGGACGACCGGCTCTCGCTCTCCTGCGACCTGCTCGCCCCGGAGGGCTACGGGGAGATCGTGGGAGGGGGCGAGCGCGAGGATTCGCTGGATCGGCTGGTCGGCCGCATCCGCGAGCACGAGCTTCCGCTCGAAGCCTTCGAGTGGTACCTCGATCTCCGCCGTTACGGATCCGTTCCCCACAGCGGGTTCGGAATGGGGATCGAGCGGACGCTGACCTGGATCTGCGGCATCGAGCACCTCCGGGAGACGATCCCGTTCCCTCGCATGCTGAACCGCCTCCGTCCGTAACCTCTTCGTAACCTTGCGTGAGGCGCCCGGGCGGGGACGCTCCCGGAAGCGTCCCGGACCAGAATTTGCGTTGACAGAATCTCCCGCGCCGCACTAAGTTCCAGCCTCTTTTCGGCTGCGCGATCGCGTTCGCTTGCCACCCCAGACCGGGTGGCGTTTTTGCGAGCAGCGCGCGCGCCCTTCAGCCGGGATGCCGGGGAATAAATCGGCGCAGATCGGGGTATTCAGGGCAGGATCTGGGCTCGCCACGCAGGTTTGGGGCGAGTTGACACGGCTTCATGGGGTGGGTACTCTGGCATCGTGAGAGTCACGGGCCGGGTGCGAGGCACCTGGCTGCATCGGGTGGCGTTCGCGCTCCTGGCGTTTGGCCTTGGCTCGTGCTCGTCGCCCTCCCCCCCGCGCGAGATCCCTCCCGCACCGATCGTCCTTGCCGGCGCCGAGCACCTGGTCCCAATGCTACGAGGAGAGATTCAGGCGTTCCGGGACCGCGACTCGGCGGCAGCCGAGATCCGGGCGATCCCGAACGGTTCGGCGGAGGGTATGGAGCAGCTCGTCAACGGTGAAGTCACCATGTCGGTCCTCATGCGCGAGTTGACCGATCCGGAGGTCAAGGCCGCGATGGCGCGGCAGGGGCTGAATGCGTTCCCGTTCGCGTGGGACGCGGTCGCGGTGATCGTGAATCCGCGCTCCCCCATCCGACAGCTTTCGAGGACCGAGCTGGCCCAGATCTACCGCGGCGAGATCACCGACTGGGCGGATCTGGGCTGGAGGCAGGGGGGCGAGATCATTCCCCTCACCACCGGTCCGAAGCTGGGTCTCTACGAGTTTCTCCAGCAGTCGCTCCTGGGCGGCGACCCGTACGGGGCGCGCATCTACGCCCAGAAGGGCGAGCCGGAGATCCGGGACCTCGTCGCGTCCCGTCAGGACGCGATCGGATGCGTTTCCAGGCAGTTCGTGGACGAGCGCGTGCGCGCGCTCGCCGTCTCCACGGCCAAGGGACTTCCGTACGTGCCCCTGACCCGGGAGACGACGATGCTTCGCCGGTACCCGCTCATGCGAGGGCTTTCGCTCTGCACGCAGTCGCGGCCGCCGGCCACCGCGACCGATTTCATCAATTTCGTCACCAGCGTGGACGGCCAGCAGATCGTCTCACGTCACGGCTACACGCCGGTGATTCCCGTGCGCGTCGTGCGCACCGCAGAGGAGGCACAGTGAACCCCGTATTTCGCCGCGTCCTTTCCCTGACCGTGGGAGGGATGCTTCTCGCCGCCGCGGCGGCGTATGCCCTGCAGTCCGGGGACATCATCAAGCAGGGCGTCGAGGCCTACCGGGCGGGGCAATACAAACGCGCGCTCGAGCTCTTCACGCAGGCCCAGCGGCTGGATCCGGGCGGGGCCAAGCCGCACTACTTCATCGGGAGCGCCCTCGAGAAGGTGGAGGAGCCGGACAGCGCCCGCGTCGAGTACGAGACCGCGATCCGGATCGATCCCAAGTACGTCGAGGCCCTGACCGGGCTTGGGAAGCTGCTCCGCAAGCAGGGAAAGGAAGAAGGGATCCAGAAGCTCGAGGAGGCCGTGAAGTACGGCCCCAAGGATGCGGGCGCCCTCTACGCGCTGGGTCTGGCCTACCTTCAAGACAAGCGCTGGGACGACGCCTACAAGGTGTTCACCAAGGGCACCCTCTTGAAGCAGGGACGCGGAGCGTTCCTCGCGGGCCAGGCGCTCGCGCTCGAGGGTAAGGGAGAGACGAAGAAGGCGGAGGAGATCTTCATCCGGGCGCGCGAGACCGATCCCAACAATCTTCGCATCCGGTTGGACATGGGCGGATTCTACGAGCGGCGGAAGATCCCCGTCCTCGCCGCGCCCGAATACGTGAAGGCTACCGAGCTCGATCCAAAGAACCCGGAGACCCACTACCTCGCCGGCCGCGCGCTGGTCGGGATGAACGAGTTCAACGCCGGGCTGAAGGAATACATGGCGGCCATCGCGGCGGATTCGTCCTACGCACCCGCCTATCTGGAGGCCGGGCGCCTGTATTACCGCGCCGGACCGATCCACATGGCCGAGGCCGCCGAAAAGCTTCGCACCTACACGAGCCTCAAGCCGGACGACCCCCAGGGATACATGGAATTGGGCCGCGCGCTCGCGAAGAGCCAGAATCCCGACGATCGGCAGGCGGCGATTCCCATTCTCGAGAAGGCGTACGAGCAGAACCCCCAATCCTGCGAGGTGGCGGGAGCCCTGGGCAAGCTCTACTTCGAGCGCAATCCGCCCGACACGGAGAATGCCCTGAAGTACTACGACAAGTACGCGCAGTGCGCGGACACGCTCATGACCGCGGAGGAGCATCTGCGCCTCGGCACGATGTACGTGGCCGCAAAGGACTCCTCGAAAGCCGTGCCGCAGCTCATGAAGGCCGTCCAGATGGACTCGACGAAGACCAAGGACGCGGACTTCCAGCTCGGGTTCCTGTATTTCGCGCGAAGGGACTACGCCGGAGCGATTCCTTACTTCGAGGCGGCGCTTCGCGCGGACTCCGCATTCGTCCCCGCGCTCATGAACATCGGTCTTGCCGAGCTGGCGGTGAAGCAGCCGAACGTCGGAATCGCCTACCTTCGCCGTGCGCTCGATGTGAATCCCAAGGACAATCGCCCGCGGATCTGGATCGGGCAGACCCTGACCTCGCTCGATTCGCTTCCGGAAGCGCTCGAGATGTACCAGCAGGCGATGGCCGCGGAGCCGGAGAACGCGGAGGCCCAGCGCGGGGCGGGCGTGGTGCTCCTGCTCCAGAAGAACTGGGCCGACGCGATTCCCTCTCTCGAGAAGGCGGTGCAGCTCGAGCCGGAAAACATCCAGGGTCACATCTGGCTCGCTCAGGCCTACTCCAACAGCGGCGACATTCCGAAGGCGAAGGCGGAATTCAACAAGGTCTTCGACCTGGATCCGAACAACAAGGAAGCGGCGAAGGGTCTGGACTACATCCGGAAATACGAGGCGGCGAAAGCCGCGAAGCAGAGCGGGGCGACGAAGCCCGCCGAAGCCGCGAAGCAGAGCGGGACGGCGAAGCCCGCCGCGGACCCGAAGCAGGATAAGACCGCGATCAAGAGCGGGGCGGCCAAGAAGAGCGGCACGCCCTGACGGCGGCGAGGAGCCGCGGAGAGGGAGGAATCGATGAGTCTGGATGTCCGAACGGTGGGGGACGTCACGATGCTCACCCCCAAGGGGATGCTCCTCGGGGGCAAGGAGACGGACGAGCTCCAGTCCAAGATTCGCGAGCTGTCGGAGGCGGGAAACAAGAAGCTCCTCATCAATCTCGGGAACACCACCTTCATGAACAGCGTCTCGCTGGGCGTGCTGATCGGCGGCCACACGAGCTACGCCAAGCGGGGGGCGAAGATGAAGCTCGCCGCGGTGGACAAGAAGATCCAGAACATCTTCGTGGTGACCAAGCTCTCGCTGGTCTTCGACGTGTACGACACCGAGAAGGAGGCCCTGAAGAGTTTCGAGTAGGATGGTGCCTGGAACAGGCATCCCTTGCCGGGCCGGGGAGCCTTGTAGCATACTGAGAGTCTGGCCCAATGCGGGGCCAGCGTGGAGCTTATGCGGTGCCCCTCGAGTCGTGTCGAGTCGGTACCGAACGAGTGACCGGCTCGCATCAACAATGATTGAAGGAGGTTTCGGTGAAACAGGGTTTGTTCATGACGATGGTGGCGGTCGTCGCGCTCGCAATCGCGATCGTGGTCTACATGTTCCTGCCGGATTACATCCGGAAGGGCGGACCGCTCGTCGCGCTCCTCATCATGCTCTCCATCATGTCCGTGACGCTCACGTTCGAGCGGCTCTTCACGCTCAACCGCGCGCGCGGGAAGATGCCGGTCCCGGCGTTCATGCGCGAGATCCGGAAGAGGCTGGACTCCGGTGACATCGAGGGCGCGGCCGAGCTGTGCGCCAAGCAGCGGGGATCGCTGGCGAACGTGCTCCGGGCCGGGCTGGACCGCTACCTGGTCGTGCGCAACGTGAATCTCGATCTGAAGACGCGGATGGAAGAAGTGCAGAAGGCGATGGAAGAGGCGAACATGCTCGAAGTGCCGCTCCTCGAGCGCAATCTGATCGCGCTCGCGACGATCGCCTCGATCGCGACCATGGTGGGACTCCTCGGCACGGTCATCGGGATGATCCGCTCCTTCGCCGCGCTCGGCCAGACGGGCTCGGTCGACGCCGTCAAGCTGGCGCTCGGGATCTCCGAGGCGCTCATCAATACCGCCGGCGGTCTCTTCGTCGCGATCTTCTCGATCGTGCTCTACAACGTGTTCGTCACGATGATCGACAACTTCAACTACATGATGGACGAGGCGACCGTGGAGGTCGTCGAGGTCCTCTCGATGAAAGAGGCGACGAAGTAAATGGCCGCGAAGAAGATGCGCCGTATCGGAATCAAGATCGACATGACGCCCATGGTGGACGTGGCGTTCCTGCTCCTGATCTTCTTCATGTCGACCTCGCAGTTCGATCCGCCGCAGAAGGTTCCGATCACGATCCCGGACAGCCATTCGAACCTGAAAGTGCCGGAGTCCGACGTCATGACGATCGGCATCTCCAAGGAAAATCAGATCCTGTACCAGATCGGGAAGCAGCCGCAGGAGTACACGGATATCGCGAACCTGGAGACGGTGGTGACCGGCGCGCGCCGCAGAAATCCCAGGCTACGCGTGGCCATCAAGGCGGACAAGGTCTCGGACTACGGGACCATGGAAGACGTCATGGCGGTAATGCAGAAAACGAACACGATCACCTTCAGCCTGGTCACCGAGCTCATCGCGAGCAAGAAGAGTGCGATGAGCCACTAGGCTCAACGAAGGATCGACTGGAAGGAGCGTTGTTCCCATGGGTGCGGTAGACACCCCTGAATCAGGCGTAAAACACAAAAAGGGCCGGAGACGGAAGCCCAAGCGCATCGGGATCAAGATCGACATGACCCCGATGGTCGACGTGGCCTTCCTGCTCCTGATTTTCTTCATGTGCACCACGGTGTTCCGCAAGCCGCAGGCGCTCGAGATCAACCTTCCCCCCGACCCGAACGCCAAGGTGGAGATCGCGGAATCGAATGTGATGACGCTCCGGGTCGTGGCGGGTCCAGATAGCACGCGCGGTGACGTGCGCGCGTTCTGGAGGATCGCCAAGGATCCGTTCCAGGAAGTGAACGTGGAGAAGCTGCAGCCCATCTTCGAGACCGAGGTGAAGAAGAACTCGAAGCTGGTCGTGCTCGTGAAAATCGACCGCAAGGCGAAGTACCGGTACATGGTCGACATCATCGACCAGCTCCAGTTCGCCGAGCTGAACCGCTTCTCGCTGGCGCCGCTCTTGCCTGAGGAGAAGAAGGAGGTCGAGGCGCTGTGACGGCGACCCGAGCAGTGACCACGCCGGACTTCACGGACACGAGCGAGCGCATCCCGATCGGCGCCGCCGATCTGAAGGCGAACGCGCAGCGTCTGCTCCGCAAGGCGCTCATCATCTCCGCGGCGATCCACCTGGGGCTGATCGGGATCTACGTGGCCACGACGATCTGGAAGCCCAGGGACGAGGTCGAGTACACGGGTCGCGTGATCCGCATGCAGACCCTGCCGCCTCCTCCGCCGCTCTCGAACGCGCCCCCGCCGCCCGTGATCCCGAACCAGCCCATCGTGAAGCCCACGATCGGAACGCCCGTGCCCGTGGCGGACGCGCTGGCTCCCGAGCAGACGATCATGACGCAGCAGGAGATCTCCGCGCTCAACTCGCCGGTCGGCGTGAGCGGCTCGGGGAAGGACAGCCTCGTGATCGCGTCTTCCGACGACATGCCCTCGGAAGGGGAGTTCGTCTACTACGAGGACGAGCCCGTGCCGGTGACGCGGGTGGAGCCCGCGTATCCAGAATTCGCGCGGGAGGCGCAGATCCAGGGCAAGGTGGTCCTCCACGTCCTCGTGGGGAAAGACGGCAGGGTCAAGAACGTGAAGGTGATCAAGGGCGTGACCGGGCTCAACGAGGAGGCCGTGAAAGCCATCCAGAAGTGGGTCTTCAAGCCGGCGCTCAGCAACAACAAGCCGGTCGCGGTCTGGGTCGAAGTCCCCATGGATTTCCACTTCTGACGTTCGTGCGCGGCGTGAGGCCGCGCTTCGTTTCCTTTTGACACCCCGAGGGCTCGGAGCTAGTCTCCCGGGACATGGCCGCACGCCTCAAGCTACGATTCCCCAAGCGGTTCCGGACTGCGCTCGTGGCCTTCGCCGTGCTCCTCATCGCGGCCGCAGCCTGGGCCAAGACCGGTGTCGAGGGCCCGATCCCGAACGAGAGCGGTCTGGTCGAGCTCTACGTCACGGGCGGCGTCTTCATGCACCCCATCCTCCTCTGCTCGGTCCTCGGGCTCGCGATCATTCTGGAGCGGCTCTACTACTTCGCGAAGGCGCGCACCGATACCCGCAGGCTCATGGGGGAGCTGCTCCACGTGCTGCAGGATCAAGGATTCGAGCCGGCACAGCGGATGCTCCACTCCAAGCGCGGACCGATCGCCGCGGTCCTCCACTCGGGGCTGCTTCGCGCCAAGAAGGGTCCCGAGGCGGTGGAGAAGGCCATCGAGACCGCCGCGTCCATCCAGACGGCCGGGCTGGAGCGCGGCCTCATCTGGCTGGCCACCGTCGCGAACATCGCCCCCCTCCTGGGATTCCTGGGCACGGTCTCGGGAATGATCCACGCCTTCGAGGCGATCGCGGCGGCGGAGGAGGTTTCCGCCAAGCTGGTGGCCACCGGGATCTACGAGGCGCTGATCACCACCGCGGCGGGACTGATCGTGGCGATCCCGGTGCAGACGGCGCACAACTACTTCGTCTCCCGCATCGACAAGTTCGTGATCGACATGGAAGAATCGGGGGCGGAGCTCATCGACGCCCTCGCCACCTATTCGCGCCAGTGGGAGACGTTCCTGTCGACGCTGAAGCCGCCCAGCGCCCCGATTCCGCGATGAAGATCCTCAAACGGCGGCACCCTCACCCCGAGATTCCGCTCGTCTCCACGGCGGACGTGTCGTTCCTGCTCCTGATCTTCTTCCTGTCCACGACCATCTTCGCGACGCAGCGGGGCATATCCCTCGAGCTGCCGGGTCCGGGGGGGCGCGCGCTCCTGGTTTCGGCCACGAAGACGGCGCACGCGTTCGTGGCCGCCGATGAATCGGTGACGCTCGACGGCGTGGCCGTGCCGCTCGCCTCGCTGGCGGGCGCGATCCGCCTGAAGCTCCGGGAGACGCCCGATCTTCTCCTCTCGCTCCGGGTCGATCCCGCGGCCCCGTACGCCGCGCTGGTGAGCGCGCTCGATCAGGTCAAGCTCGCGGGCGTGCGCCAGGTCTCGATCGAGACGGGGGACGGATCGTGAAGATCCGGCGTCGCGCGCGTCACCACAACGCGATCCCGACCGCATCGATGGCGGACATCGCGATGCTCCTGCTCATCTTTTTCCTGAGCACCACGATCTTCAAGGCGCGCGAGGCGCTCTCGGTGCATTTGCCCGGAGCCACCACGGGGGAGCATTTCCGCAGGGAAGAGGCCATCCGCGTGTGGGTGGGACCGCGCGGGGAAGTGGCCTTCAACGACGCCTCCGTTCCCATGGAGCTCGTCGGGACCGTCCTCGCGGAGAAGCTCGCGGCGAATCCCTCGCTCTCCATCGCGCTCTACGCCGACGCGCGCGTGCCCTACGCCACGGTGGCGCGCGTGCTGGACGAGGTGGAGCGGGCGCACGCGCCGCGGGTGACGCTGACGACCGAATCGCGGGGAAGCCGGTGAGCGCGCAGGCGCTCGACGCGAGCGGGCGGGAGCAGGGCCGGTACTACCGTCGCATGGAGGCGGCGTTCTTGCTCGCGATGGGGATCCACGCCGCCGTGCTCCTGCTCGCTCCCGCGTACGTGCCGCGCCCCTACACGCTCCCCGCCACGCCCCTGCGGCTCGTGGCCGCGGGGCCCGCACGGGCGGGCGGCGGCCGTGCGCATGCAGGGGCGCTCGCACCCACCCCGGCCACGACAACCCGGCAAACGCGCAGCATCGCGGCGCCGGTGATCCGCCGCGGGACCCCCATTCTCACGGAACAGCTCCACCCAGCATCCCCCGTTGCCGCGGGGGGCCCGTCGAATGGAACGGCGCGCGGTGGAGGTGGAGGCGCCGCGGGTGGGGAAGGCGAGACCGGCCTCGACGGACCGGGGGAGGAAGCGCCTCCTCTGTTCTATGCGTTCGATGCTCCTCCGAAAGTCCTCGATCGCGTGATCCCGGACTATCCCGCTCACGTGAAAGCGGCAGGGGGACAGGGCTCCGTCGTGCTGAACGCGAACGTGGACGAGAGGGGCCACGTCATCCGCGTGTGGGTCGCGCAGGCCACGGCGCCCGATGCGCTGGTGGAGGCCGCCGTCGATGCCCTGTACCGGTTTCAGTTCGCGCCAGGATCCCAGCAGGGAGTGCCGGTGAAGTGCACCGTGGCGGTGCCCTTCAACTTCAGCCTGAATGTTCACCTCTAAGCCAGTGGAGGAGACGATGAACGCAGATACGGTCCAGGTCGAAGGCTCGGCCCCGGCGGGAATGGCCCCGGAAGCGCCGCCCATGTCCGCGCCGGCGACTCTGATCGGAATCTTCGCGAAGCCCCGACAGACCTACCAGGCGCTTCAATCGAAGCCCCGGGTCCTGGCGCCGCTCCTCGTGGTTCTCATCTTCCAGGTCGTATTCGGGCTCGTGCTCGCGCAGTCGGGGATTCTCAAGAACGACACGCTGGCCCGGCTCGAGGCGAAGAACGCGCCTCCCGAGCAGATCGAGGCCGTCACCCGCGTGATGGACGGACCCGCGAAGTACGGCTTCGTCTTCGCCGGGCCCATCGTGCTCGTGTTCTCGTTGCTCGTCTCCGCCGCGCTGATCTATTTCATCGCGAACCTCATGCTGGGGGCACGGCTCCGCTACATCCATTACCTCTGCATTGCCGCATACGGCGCCGTCGTGGGGATCCTGGATCAGCTGGTCCGGCTGATGATCGCGCTGAGCCGCGGGACGCTTCAGGTGCATCTCGGAGTGGGGGCGTTCCTGGGCGAGGACCTGACCGGGCTCATGCGGATCCTGGACACCGCCACCGACCCGCTTCTTCTGTGGGCCACGGCGATCGAGGCGCTGGGGGTTGCCGTCATGGCCAAAAAGGGCTTCGGGTTCGGGGTGCTGGCGGTGCTGCCCGGCTATCTGATCTTGGTTTCGCTTTCCGCGCTGCAACAGTGAGTCCGTCCATGTCCCGGAAACTCCGCGACGGCGCGCGACGTAGAGGAGGAGTGACCGAACCCAGGGGAGGTGGACTGATGACGCTGCGTTACCGGACGCCGCGCGCGGGCGCGGCGCTCACGTTGTTGTGGGGACTCATGATGACCACCCCCGCGTTCGCCCAGGCGACGCGCGACACCCTGGGCTTCAACGGCGCCGGCGCGGATACCGGAGTCGCGGAGCCCGCGGGCCCTCCGGGCGAGCGCTGGAGCCTCGCGCGCGCAGTGGCCGCGGCGCTCGAGGGGAGCGTGGATGCCCGCGCGGCGCACGCGCGCACGCTCCAGGCGCGAGGGTCGGCGCTCTCGGCCTGGAGCGGGATTCTGCCCTCCCTGACCGGGAATTTGTCGTACAATCACTCCATTCCCGACCAACGAACGTCTACGTACGTCGTGCAGGATTCGTCCGGGGCACAGACAACCTTCCTGGTCAAGCGATCCCAGGCGAAGGTCGCGTCCGCGACGCTCCAGTCCAACCTGTTCAGCGTTCCCGCGTGGAGCGAAAAGCGCCGCCAGGAATTCCTGAGCCGGAGCGCTTCCGAGTCGGAGGCGGAGGCCCGGAACGGGGTCGTCTACGCGGTGAAGCAGCAGTATTTCACGCTCGTGAAGGCGGAGCGTCTGGCGGAAGTCTCCCGCGAGTCGGAGCGGCTGGCCCGGGACGAGGAATCGCGCGCGCAGGCCCTCTTCGAGGTGGGGACGGTCGCGCGCGGCGACGTGCTGAAGGCGCGCGCCCGGCGCGCCACGACGCAGCTCGACCGCATCCGCGCGGAAAATCAGGTCGAGATCCAGCGCTCGAGGCTGAAGCAGGTGATCGGTCTCAAGCCGGACACTCCGCTCGCGATCGATACGCGCCTGGACGAGACGGTGGCGGTTCCGGACTCCGCGGCCTCGGTGCGGACCGCGCTGGGGTCGCGTCCCGAGCTTTCGCGCGCGGCCGCGACGGAACGAGCGGCACGGGCGGGACTCTTCGGGGCCCGGGCGGGCAGGTTGCCGTCCGTGACCGGTTCCCTGGAAGTCGACCGCTCCAAGAACACCACACGCGTGGAAGAGCTGGGGTTCGGGCAGTTCGACGACAGCTATTACGCCACGGAATGGTTCGGATCGGTGCGGCTCTCCCTTCCCGTCTTCAACGGATTCGCGATGGAGGGCAGGACGAGATCCGCGAAGGGCGCCCTGGTCGATGCGGAGGCGCAGCGCCACCAGCGGGAGGTGGACGTGGCGGTGGAGGTGCAGCAGGCCTGGCTCCAGCTGCGCGAAGCGGCGCAGCGGATCGACGTCGCCAAGGACGGTCTGGCCTCGGCGGAGGAGGACTACAGCTTCTCCAAGGGGCGCTACGAGCTGGGGGCCGGGACCTTCCTGGACCTGCTCAACGCCCAGGTAAGTCTCGCTCAGGCAAAGCAGAGCTACGTCGAGGCGGTCGCGGACGCCCATGTGGCGGAAGCGGCCCTGGAACGCGCCGTGGGCTCGCGGCGTTATTAGTGGGTAGAAGGGAGTACCCGAGGGCATGAAGCCGGGTCTGAAACGCGGTCTCCTGATCGGGGGCGGGGTCATCCTGGTCGGAGCGATCGTGGTCGCGAACATGGCGAAGGGACAGGGGGGCCGCCAGGGCGTCCAGGTGAACGACGTCGTCCAGGGGGACATCTCGTCCACGGTTCGGGCGCCCGCGAAGGTGCAGCCCGAGACCCACGTGAAGCTCAGCGCCAACGTCCCGGGCGAGGTCGTCCGGATCGCGGTCAAGGAAGGGGACTGGGTGCGGAAAGGGCAATTCCTCCTCGAGCTCGACGGGACCCAGTACCGCGCGCAGCTGCGGCAAAGTCAGGCCGCGCTCGATGCGGCGAAATCGAGTCTCCGGCTCTCGGAGGTCGCGCTCGAGCAGGCCGAGTCCGACCTCCGCCGGAAGGAGCAGCTCTTCGAGCGGAAGCTCGTCTCGCCCCAGGAGATCGAGACCTCGCGCACGCAGCGGAATACCGAACGGGCGCGGGCGGACGTGAATCGCGAGGAAGTGGCGCGCTCCAGCGCCGCGATCCTGAGCGCGCAGGACAACCTGAGAAAGACCGTCTTCACGGCGCCCATCGCGGGCACGGTGACCCAGCTCAACGTGGAGCGCGGTGAGATCGTGATGGTCGGGACCATGAACAACCCGGGCACCGTGATCCTGAGCATCGCCGATCTCCGTCGCATGAAGGTCGAGGCGGACGTGGACGAGACCGACGTCGCCGCGATCCGCGTCGGGCAGACCGCCACGGTGAAGGTGGACGCGCTGCCGGACACGACGCTTACCGGAGCGGTGGTGGAGATCGCCAACTCCCCGAAGGTGACGGAGCTGGGGACCCAGGAGCAGCAGACGAACTTCGTCGTGGACGTGATGATCGACCATCCGCCCTCCACGCTCCGGCCGGGAATGACCGCGGACGTGGAGATCAAGACGGGAACGAAGAGCGGCGTGCTCCACGTGCCGATCCAGGCCGTGGTCGTGCGCACCGCCGAGGAGCTGGCGAAGGCGAACGCGAAGCCGGGGCGCCGCAAGGGGAGGGAAGCCACCGCGACGGCCGCGGAGCCCGACCCGGCAACGCCGGCGAACAAGAACGAGGAGATCAAGGGCGTGTTCGTGATGGTGGACGGCGTGGCGCTTTTCCGCAAGGTGCGCACCGGGATCTCCAGCGAC
Source organism: Candidatus Eiseniibacteriota bacterium (assembly GCA_005893165.1). Taxonomy (GTDB): domain Bacteria; phylum Eisenbacteria; class RBG-16-71-46; order SZUA-252; family SZUA-252; genus WS-7. The sequence continues at coordinate 83,726 of VBOR01000057.1, forward strand.
ACCGACCTCGAGGTCTCCGGGGACGTGAAAGCGAAGGAGAAGGTCATCACGGGACCGAACAAGGTGCTGCGCCAGCTCAAGCCGGGCAGCAAGGTGAAGATCGAGGAGCCCAAGATGAAGAAAGGGGAGTCGAAGTGAGCGTGGCGCCGGAACGTGACGGAGCCTTGATCGAGCTGGTCGACATCCGCAAGGTCTACCAGATGGGCGCGGCCGAGGTGAACGCGCTGGACGGCGTCTCGCTCCGGATCCAGCGCGGAGAATACGTCGCGGTCATGGGTCCGTCGGGCTCGGGCAAGTCGACCTTGATGAACATCGTCGGATGTCTGGACACCCCCACCAGCGGATCCTACAAGCTCCGTGGAACCGAGATCCGGGACCGGGACGACGACGAGCTGGCCCGGATCCGGAACCAGGAAGTGGGATTCATCTTCCAGACCTTCAACCTGCTCTCGCGCGCCGACGCGCTCCACAACGTGGAGCTGCCGATGATCTACGCGGGACGCTCCAAGCACGACCGCAAGGCACGCGCCCGCGAGATGCTCGACCTGGTCGGACTCGGGGACCGCACGCACCACCGGCCCAACGAGCTCTCGGGCGGCCAGCGCCAGCGCGTCGCCATCGCGCGCGCGCTCGTGAACGAGCCTTCGATCGTGCTCGCCGACGAGCCGACCGGGAACCTCGACTCCAAGACCGGGCTCGAGATCATGGCCCTTCTGGATGAAGTGCATCACGGGGGCAACACCGTCATCCTCGTCACCCACGAAGAGGAAATCGCCGCGAACGCGGAACGCATCGTGCGTCTCCGGGACGGGAGGATCGAGAGCGACCAGCCCACCCCGCGCGCCGCGGGGAACGGGGGCGTCTCGTCGGCCGCCCGCCGCGCGTCCGCCCCATCGTCCGCCTGATGGCCCCGCTCCCGCGGCCACGCCGGGAGTTCTGGGCCTCGCAGGGGGAAAACCTCCGCATCGCCCTCGAGGCGCTCCGCGCCAACAAGCTCCGCTCGGTCCTCACCGTCATCGGGAACGTGGTCGCGGTCATGTCCGTGATCGCGGTCGTCGCCGTGATCGACGGCATGAACACCTACGTCAGCGAGAAGGTGCTCGAGCAGGGGCTCAAGGTCATCTACATCGACAAGTTCGGGCTCATCACGAACGAGGATGCCTGGCGCGAGGCCATGAAGCGGCGGGACCTGACGATGCTCGACGCCGAGGCGTTGAAGGGGCAGTCGCGGCTCGCGAGCGAGGTGGTGGGGCAGCTCGAGACGAACAAGCGGGTGCGCGCGGGGAAGGTCGAGCTCAAGAACGTCCGCATCCTGGGCACGACGGAGGGCTACGAGGCGGTCGGCACCTACGACATCGACCAGGGACGCCCGCTCGAGGACGATGAGATCGCGAAGCGCCGAGGCGTGTGCCTCATCGGCTCCGAGCTGGCTCAGCAGCTCTTCCCGGTGGTGGATCCCATCGGCCAGCCGATCCGGGTCGCCGGCTACGAGCTGCACGTGGTGGGAACCGTGGCGCCGCGGGGAAACGTTCTCGGCCGGAGTCAGGACAACTTCGTGCTCGTTCCCTTCGGCCAATATCAGAAGATGTTCGGCCCGCACGAGTCGATCCTGATCCTCCTGCGCACGCGCCCGGGCGCCGACATGGACCGCGCCATGGACGAGGCGAGGGTAATCCTACGCGCGCGCCGGCACGTCCCGCTCGGGAAGCCCGACGACTTCGCGATCACCACGTCCGAGACCTACATGTCCCTCTACCAGAAGCTGACCGCGGGCATCTTCGCGGGTACGATCGGCCTGGTCGCGATCTCGCTCCTCGTGGGAGGGATCGTGATCATGAACATCATGCTCGTGGCGGTCACGGAGCGCACCCGTGAGATCGGGATCCGGAAGGCGATCGGCGCGCGCCAGTCGGACCTCCTCTCGCAGTTCCTGAGCGAGACCGTCGTGCTCTCGCTCTTCGGCGGGGTGATCGGCGTCCTGATCGGCGTGGCGCTTGCGCTTTTCATCCGGCTCGTGACGCCTCTGCCCGCATCCATCCAGCCCTGGTCGGTGGCCATCAGCCTCCTCGTGGCCTCTTCGGTGGGCCTCTTCTTCGGCGTCTACCCCGCGACCCGGGCCGCGAAGCTGGATCCCATCGTGGCCCTCCGGCAAGAGTAGCCCGTGGCGATCGACGTTCGCGAGGGGATGAGCATCGCCTTCGGGGCGATCCGGACCAACAAGCTCCGGTCCTTCCTCACCGTGCTGGGGGTCATCATCGGCATCACCAGCATCATGGCGATTGTCTCGGTGATCGAAGGGCTGAACCAGAGCATGAAAGCGCAGATCGCCTCGATCGGGTCCGACGTGCTCTACATCCGGCCCTTCCGCCCCGGGGCATTCGTGGGAGGCTTTCCGGACAGCCTGAGGCGGCGGAAGTGGTTCACCGTGGAGGACGCCGAGGCGATCCGGCGCACCTGCCCCGCGGTTCAAGCCGTCGCGCCCTTGAATTTCGTGGAGGCGCGGCTCCGCTATCGCGACGCGGAGAGCCGGTTCACGAACGTGATCGGCACGACCCCCGATTTCCTGGTCACCAATTCCTGGGCGATCGCGAACGGCCGCTTCTTCACCGAGACCGAGGTGGACCATCGCTCCACGGTCTGCGTGCTGGGAAAGGACCAGATCGAGGCGCTCTTCCCGCACGCCAATCCGATCGGAAAGGCGATCTACATCGGGGGGTATCCGTACACGGTCGTGGGCCAGGTCGAGGAGCGCGGGAAGTTCATCGGCATGAGTCTGGACGACATCGTCATCGTGCCCTACACGACGCTCGAGAAGACGCTCGGGCCGAATCTCAGAATGGTGCTGAACGCCAAGCCCATGAAGCCGGAGCTGATCGACGCCGCGATCGATCAGATGACGGAGACCCTGCGCCGCCAGCGGAAGGTTGGATCCAGGCAGGGGGACAACTTCGCGATCTTCACGGACCAGTCCCTCGTGGACATCTACAAGCAGGTCACGACGGGTTTCTACATCGTCATGATGGTCATCTCCTCGATCGGCCTCATGGTGGGCGGGATCGGGGTCATGAACATCATGCTGGTGTCGGTGACGGAGCGAACGCGCGAGATCGGCGTGCGCAAGGCGCTGGGCGCACGCCGTCGCGACATCCTGTGGCAGTTCCTGGTCGAGGCGATGACGCTGACCGGCGCCGGAGGGGTCGTCGGAATCGCGTTCGGGATCGGGGCAGGGTATCTGGTCCACATGCTGGCGAAATTCGCGTTCGCCGTGCCGCTGTGGGGGATGGCGCTCGGGTTCTTCTCCTCGACCGCGATCGGGCTCTTCTTCGGAATCTATCCCGCCGTGAAGGCGGCCCAGCTGGATCCGGTGGATTCGCTGCGCTACGAGTAGGCCGAGCTCCACGGAGCCTGGCGTTGCGCGGTAGGCCCCGGACACGCAACCTGCGCTCGCTTTCCTCGCCCGCGCTGCTTTGCGAAGGTCGCGTCGATCTGGCTGGCGGGCTGCGGGGGCTCGCTTCGGTTCGTGTCCGGGGCCATCCGTGGGAAGACACTCAGATCGGTGGTATCATCCTGAGCAGTCTCCCAATTCAACACCGTTGGTGACCGGGCGGTCGCAGCACTCCTGGAGCACGAAACTCCCGGAAGGACGGAGTTCTTCCCAGCCGGGGAGCCCAGCAATGAAGAAGCACTTGTCCCGCACCACCGCCCCTGCCTTGGTTCTCGCGGGTTTCCTTCTCTCATGCATCCCTGCACTGGCGCGCGCGACTTCCAGCGAGCCGCCAGTCGAGATCTTGCACTTGGCGGGCAATGACCCCTGCGGTCTTTTTGGTTTTTCAGCCGGGGGCGTGGGGGATTTCAATGGTGATGGCTATCAGGACTTTGCCGTGAGCGAACCATTTGGTAGCGGCGTCCACGTCTATTGGGGAGGGCCGAACGCGGACTCCCTCGCCGACCTACACTTGAGGGACGGCGGATATGGGCTTCTTGGGTTTCTCACAGCTTCTGCGGGAGATTTCAACGGGGATGGCTTTGACGACATCGTTGCGGGTCTTCAGT
>VBOR01000005.1 GCA_005893165.1 Candidatus Eiseniibacteriota bacterium
CGACGCCCGCGACGTGAGCTACAGGCAGAAAGACGGTCCCGGACGTCCCGCTCGCGTGAACGAATTCTCGATCTCCACCGGAATCACCGCGTTCTGGATGGGCCGGCCGCGCGACACGGACTCGGACGGGGTGCCGAACAAGAGCGACCGCTGCCCGGATACTCCCAAGGGCGCCGTGGTGGATGCGGGCGGGTGCCCGCTGGATACCGATGGCGACAAGGTCTACGACGGGCTGGACAAGTGCCCGGGAACGCCCCCCGGGGCCTTGGTGGACGCGGGGGGATGTCCGCTGGACTCGGATGGGGACGGCGTCTACGACGGTCTCGACAAGTGTCCCGACACGCCGAAGGGCGTCGTGGTCGATGCCACGGGTTGTCCCCTGGACTCGGACGGGGACCACGTCTTCGACGGACCGGACAAGTGTCCCGACACGCCGAAGGGCTCCGTGGTGGACAAGAACGGTTGTCCGCTCGATGCCGACCGGGACGGCGTCCCCGACGGGATCGACACGTGCCCGTTCACGCCACCCGGCGTGCCGGTGAACGCGGGAGGCTGCCCCGTCGTGATGGGCCTGATCGAGCGCGATCTGATGAACGACTGGATCATCCGCTTGACCGACCTCGAGTTCGTTCCGGACTCGGTGAGGCTCACGCCGCAGGGACTGGCGCGGGTCGACTCGGTGGGTGGCTTCCTCGAGCAGTGGCCGATGCTCAAGTTCGAGGTGGGGATGCACTCCGACAACCTGGGGGAGGACGCGAGACGGCAGCCGTTGAGCCACCTCCGCGCGCGGTACATCCTCCAGCAGATCTATGCGAAGCATCCCACCCTGAACGCCAAGAACTACTACTACACGGGGTACGGCGACACGCAGCCCCTGGCCTCGAACAAGACGCCGGAGGGCCGGGCGTTGAACCGTCGCGCCGAATTCCGCCTCGTGAACATGGACGCGCTCACGAAGGAGCGGGAGCGCCGCGAGTCCTATGGAACGACGGCTGTGCCGCCGGCGCCCGGTCTCGGGCGAGGCGCTCCGGAGGAGACACCGTCCGGCGAGCCCGCGGGCGGCTCCCCCGGCGTTGCGCCCGGCGGTTCCCCCGGCGGAACGCATGCCGGCGAAGGCGCGCCGATGGGCACGAGCCCCGCGCAAGCCGCGCCCGCCGCGACTCCCGGAGGATCCGCGGCCCAGCCGGCGGGCAGGATTCCGCACGCCCCGACTCCGCCCGACTCGATTCCGCCCGCGCACACTCCGCCGGACACGCTTCTGCCGCCGCCGCCTTCTCCGGCGAAGTAGCTAGCGCTTCGTTCCTTCCTCGATCATCGCGGAGAGCGCGGTGCGCAGCGGCGTCGGCGTGAACCCCAGCTCCGCGCGCGTTCTCGTGTTGTCCACGGGGGCGAGCCGCTTCAGGTGCAGCACCAGCTCCCGGGGCAGCACGAGCTGGCGGAGGAAGGACTGGCGGGGCAGCAGAGGGGTGAGAAGCCCCAGCTCTTCCACGAGGAGATCCGGGACACGGCGGCGGGGCGCCGGAACACCCGACAGATCCGCCAGGAGGTCGTAGACCGCTCCGAGCCGGACGCAATCTCCCGTGACGAAGTAACGGCGCCCGCCGCGCCCCGCCTCGATGGCCGCGGCGACACAGCGTCCCACGTCGCTCCCCCCCGTGATGGCCAGCCAGACATCGCTGAGCAGACGGAACGGCAGCTCCCGGGTGACGAAGGCCTTCACGAAGCCGCCGAGAATCGTCTCGGCGCCAGGCTGCGCCAGCACGCCGGGACTCACGACCAGGGTCGCCATCCCGCCGGCGCGGTTCGCCTCCAGCACCATCGCCTCCGATTCGAACTTCATCCGGACGTACTCCGACTCGTATATGCCTTCGGGAGGCGTGTCCTCGTTCACGGGGCGGCTCGGGTCCTCGCGCTCCTGCACGGTTCCGGTGTAGCCGAGGAGCACGAAGAGACGCGCCCCGGCGCTCTGCGCTTCGGAGAGAAGCGCCTCCGTGCCGGATACGTTGATCCTCCGCTGCACGTCCCTTCCGAGGTTCCGGAAGCCGGTGCGCGCCGCGGCGTGGACGACCACGTCGCAGCCTTCCGCGATTCCTCGCAGCGAGGCGGCCTTCAGGAGATCGCCGCGCACGACATCCACCTTCGTGTCCGCGGATTCCCCTCGAGCGGCCCGGCGGCCCAGGATGCCGTTCACCGAAGTCTGGTGCTGGAGGATCCGGAGCGGGACCTGGAACCCCGCGAGCGATGGAAGGAGGGCGCGCCCGATCGTGCCGGTTGCGCCGGAGATGAGGATTCGCTTGGGGCGGTAAGGAGCTCGCATGGCGTGTCCGCGCGCCGCGCGCGTCGGGACGGAGCGGGTGGTGCGCGATCGACGAGTCTATCACTCTTGACCGTCCCCGCCGATTGGAGTCTCCTACGCGGATGGCTGCGGAAGGCCCTTCCCACGAGCGAACGTCGATCTTCTTCCTGGCGCGGTTCGAGCGCTGGGCGCTGCCTCGCCTGGCCTCCTCGCTGCCGCGCTGGGTCGTGCCCGACCACCTGACCTTGCTCGGGATCCTGGCCGCGACGTGGATCGCGGTCGCTTACGCCCTCTCGAACCGGAACGAGGCGTGGCTCTGGGCCGCGAGCGCGGGGCTGGTCGTGCACTGGTTCGGCGACAGTCTCGACGGGACCCTGGCGCGCGTCCGGAAGATCGAGCGCCCCAGGTACGGCTTCTACCTCGACCATCTCACCGACGCCTACTCGACGACCGCGATCGGAATCGGGCTGGGCCTCTCCCCCTACATGCTCCTTTCGGTGGGGCTCGCGATCGTGATTGCCTACCTCGTGCTCTCGATCAACGTGTATCTGGAGACCCATGCCTTCGGCGAGTTCCAGTTCGGATACGGATGGATGGGCCCCACGGAGGCGCGCGTGCTCCTGATTGCGCTGAACACGCTCGCGCTCTTCCGCCCGCCGCTTCCGTTCCACATCGGCGTCGTGGGGGCGACGATCTTCGACGTCCTCGGCGCGGCCGCCGCCCTGGGCATGGCCAGCCTCCTTCTCACCCGCGTCGTGAAGAACCTGAATCGACTCGCCGCCATGGAGCCTCCGCGAAGCTAGGGGCACTCTGCAATCCCCCCGGCCCACCTCCTTGCGGACTGCAAGAACGCTCTCGAGAGACGCCGCGTATGCCGTGCAGGCGCCGAGGCCAACTCGCGGCACGCCATCTGCTTGGTAGCCGAATCATGTTCGAGCATTTCGATTGGCTCGGCGCATTGCGATCGAGCCCGGTCATGCTGGCGCTGGTGATCTCCGCCGTCCTTACGGTGGGCTATGTCCTCGAGCGCCTGATCTATTTCGCGGTGCGGGGAGGGAGCGCGGATCAAGCCCTCACCCTGGCGCTGGGCTCCCTGCGCACCGGGAACGAGGAGGAAGCGCTCCGCGTCCTGAACCGGTGCACCCATCCCTTCGGCTCGGTGGCGGTCGAGATGCTGCGCGCTTCGAATGCCTCGGCCGAGGCTGCCGAAGAGAAGCTCAGGATCGCGCTGAGCGGCCAGCGCATGCTGCTCGAGCGTCACCTGGGGCTCATCGGAACCCTGGGAAGGACCACGCCCCTGGTCGGATTGCTTGGAACCGTCTGGGGCACCATGCGAGCCCTTCACGAGATGTCCCGCCCCAGCATCGAGGGATCCTCGCTCCTCGCCTCCGGAGTCGCCGAGGCGCTGATGACGACCGCGGCGGGATTGGCGATCGCGGTGCCGGCGCTCTTCCTCTTCAATCACTTCACGCGCCACGTGGGAGATCAGCTCACGGTCGCGGAGAATCACGCGCGCACGCTGCGGCTCGAAGCCGAAGCGGCGCACGTCCATCGCTCGAGAGAACGGGCGGCCTGACTCCATCGCCCGGCGGTCCAGCCGGCCGCCGGAATCTGCAACCTTCCCCCTCCCTCCGTCTCGCGGTCTGCAAGAGAAGTCCTGGCCCATCGCGGCCAATCCCCCCGGCGCTCCCGGCGCTCGCGTGTTCCTTTCCGATTTTCTCGTGCCCTGGGAAGGGCGTCGATCCGCTGATCGCAGCCGGATCGGCCGGAGGCTCCGGGCGCCGCGCAAACTGCATGGAATCGCGGCACGCCGCCTGCTTCGCGTGAGGATTGGTCGGGGCTTTTCAAACCTCCCCATGGTCTCACAAGTCAGGCGAGAGACATCCAGCGACAATGAAGGGGGTCTCATGAAGGCTTCACTCAAGCTTTTGGCCTTGGGTCTGTGCTTGCTCGCGCCTTTCGCGAGCGCTTCTGCCCAGGGACCGGCGCTCTCTCCGATACCAAGCATCACCCTCAACGCGGGCACGTCGCGGACGGTGAACGTGGTGGCGGTCGACGTCGACGGGCGTTCCATCAGCCTCGGCGCGTCGCTTCCGTCGTTCGCGACGCTCAACAGCCCAACCTCGGGCACCGGCTCGGTGGTCACCACGATCACCCTGACGCCATCCGGCTCCAACACGGGGCTCTTCACGGCCGCCGTGACGGCGATGGCGGGAGGCGTCTCCACCGTCCGGACCTTCGACATCACGGTCAACAGTGCGGGCCAGAACCAGGCGCCCATCGTGACGGCGCCCGCCCTGGAAGAGGGCGTGACCGGCTCGAGCCTGAGTTTCACGGTCAGCGCCAGCGATCCGGACGGGGACGCCATCGCGTCCCTCAACGCCTCGGACCTCCCCTTCGGGAGCACGTTCACCCCGAACGGGACGAACACCCTGGGGGTGTTCAGCTGGACGCCGGTAACGGGACAGGACGGCGAGTACGACGTCTCCTTTGAAGCCGCGAACGCATCATCCGGGTCCGCGGTCACGCATATCCGCGTCAACAGCGCGCCCACGGTCACCATCACTCCGATCGACGACGTCACGTTGGCGGAGGGCGCCTCCATCTCCGTACCGGTCACTGCGACCGGGACGCCGGGCGCCTTGATCACCCTGACCGCGTCGCTTCCGTCGTTCGCGACCCTGAATCCTCCGGGAACGGGCACGGGATCGGTGAACACCACGATCGCGGTCTCCCCGCCCGCGGGAAGCACGGGGACCCACCACGCCACCGTCACGGCGACCTCCCTCGGCGTTTCCGTCACCGAGGGCTTCGACATCATCGTCACGGGCGGCACGGGCGGGACGAACCACGCGCCGGTCTTGAGCGCTCCCGCGAATGAGACCGTCGACATTGGATCCACGCTCGGCTTCGACGTAACCGCGACGGACGCCGATGGGGACCACGTCGATCTCATTGGAAGCGCTCTGCCCCCCGGGTCAAACTTCCTGGATCACGGGGACAACACCGGGACCTTTACCTGGAGCCCCGTTTCCGGCCAGGCCGGGACGCACACGGCGTCCTTCTCGGGCACCGACGGCCGGGGCGGCTCCGGCGCGGCGAGCACGATCATCACGGTGACGGGTGGCGTCGCGCAGAACCACGCCCCCACGGTGAGCGCGCCTCCGACTGAGACCGTCGACGAGGGCGTGAGCCTTTCATTCTCGGTGGTGGCCTCCGATGTGGACGGCGATCACGTCACCCTTTCGTCGGCCTCGGTGCCTCCGGGAGCTCTGTTCTCCGATCAGGGAGACAACACCGGAACCTTCTCGTGGACTCCGGGCTCGACGCAGTCGGGGGTCTATGACGTGACCTTCGAAGGCAGCGACGGGCACGGCGGCACCGGCACCGCGACCACCACGATCACGGTCAACGACGTGAGCGGTGGCGGAGGGGGCGGAGGGGGCGGCGGCGGTGGCGGCGATGTGCCTGGAAAAGCGTGCGTCATCGGCAAATTCAAGGACCACAAGGAGACCACGTGTTTCCGGATCCGTCCGGTGAACGGCTCCTTCGATGTTCGTAACGTCGTGCTGTCCAGCCTCACGCTCCTCTTCCATGGGCAGTCGATCCACGCGCTGGACGGTGGAGTCCAGATCGAGCGGGAATGCCACGCTCGGAGAGGCGGAGGCGAGGGAAACGATAACGGCAATCACGGCGACGGCGGCCATGGGCACCACGACGCCACCGCGCTCCATCGCGGCGGCGACCATCCCGACGGCGAGGACGATTGCGACGACGACGAAGGTGCGGACGCCGATACGTGCAGCCTCAGCTGCAAGGAACACAACCTCGACGACCAGGGCATCCGTACCGGTCAGACCTGTGACTCGGTAGCGGTCCGCGCTTGCTTCTCGACCCAGGCCCTTCTCGGCCTGTTCGCCGGAGCGGCCTTGCCCTGCGATCTGGTCCACGCCGAGATCCATGCCCTCTTGACGGACGGCGCCACGGTGGTGGCTACCTTCGAGGGACACAAGCACGAGGGCAACGGCGAGGGCGATAAAGACAAGAACAAGGACAAAGACAAGGATAAGGATAAGAACAAGGATACGAACAAGGACAAGGGCGGCCAGGATGGCAGGAACGCGAGGATCCTGGATCCCAAGGTCAGACCGAACCCCCTGAACCCGAGCACGCTGGTCTCGTTCACG
>VBOR01000006.1 GCA_005893165.1 Candidatus Eiseniibacteriota bacterium
GCGGGGGGAAAATGCTGAAATGAACGTAGCACGCGTTTCGCGATGCATTCAACGCCGGTGTTCCGATTTGAGGCTTGCCGTCGTCATTCCTCCTGTACATAGCGGTGCAGATCGACCGGAATGGGACACGAGCGAGCCACGGCACGGAGGCCATCGAAAATTTCAACCGGATGGAACCCCGATTGCCGTCTCGAATTGCGCTCCTCGAGACCCGTCGTCGCCCCAGAAGTGGCATGAGCCTTGAAAGGCTTCCCCAAGTCGCAAGACCGATCGGGATCGCCCGCTCGGTATTCAACGAAGGAGGAGCGTCATGAAATCATTCGCCGTAGCGGCAAGCCTGGCTCTCGCCTTCCTGGCCTTTGCGCTCGTGCCCTCTTCCGCCACCGCGTTCGATCTCTCCGCGATCGGTGTTCGCGCCGGCGAGATGGATCCCGAGGGAGCCGGCGGAGCGTTCACGGTCGGTGGTCATCTCGAATTCGAGCAGTCCGGCACCCGCCTTCACCTGCAGCCGGGAGTCCTGTTCTGGTCGAGCGGAAGCCTGAGCGACGTGAATCCCAACTTCGACGTCATGTACCACTTCCAGCGGGCCGGCACGGTCAGCCCCTACGTCGGGGGTGGCGCGGGACTTCACTTCTACTCCCTCGACCTTCCGGGGCCGAACGAGACGAACACGGACATCGGCTTGAATCTCCTCGGCGGTCTCTTGATTCCGGCCAGCACGCTTCGTCTGTTCGTCGAAGGCAGATACGTCGCGACCGACCGGTCGCAGGCGATGATCGCAGGCGGAGCCACGTTTCCGCTCGGACATCACTGATGGCAGGTCGCACCGCCCTGACAGGCGACCCCGATTCCATTCTGCTCAAGTGATGCACGGCGAGCCGGGTCCGAGAGGGCCCGGCTCGTGCTATACTCCGCGCCCACTCACAGCCACGTCCGCGGCGATCCGCGGCCATGAAGGAGGAGGGGTCTATGCCAAGGTACGTCATCGAGCGCGACCTTCCCGGGGCCGGCAAACTCTCCAGGCAGGAGCTCCAGGCCGTATCGCAGAAGTCGTGCGGCGTCCTCGGGAAGCTCGGAACGCAGATCCAGTGGGTTCATAGCTACGTCACCGACGACAAGATCTACTGCATCTATCTCGCCCCGGACGAGAAACTCATTCGCGAGCACGCCCGCCTGGGAGGATTCCCGGCCAACCGGATCTCCGCCGTGAAGGCCGTGATCGATCCCACGACCGCCGAGGTCTGAAGCCGGCCCCTCCGGCACGCCGCGGCCGTCGTTGCACCTTCTCGGCGGCTGCTTTGAAGTCCTTGGGATCTTTGAACGTATCGGGTGAGAAACGGCTCACACCCGGACGCGGGGGGCCATGCAACCCCGTCCGTAGCATCGTGTAAGCCTGTCCCCGACAAGGAAATTGTCCATTGATTGACGGAGGATCCGGTGTGCTAGCGTTGTATGCGTCCGTTCATGTTCGATTCGAGCGTTTGCTCCGGCAGGGACTGCCCTGGTCATGCGAGAGAAACCTTCGACGTTGCGCACCCGCGGTAAGAATTCGAGACAGAAAGAACCCGAGGCGAATTCCTCGCCCCTTCACGCGCCCGGCGAGAGCGAGGTAGCGTTTCGCGCTCTTGCGGAAAAGAGCACCGAGCCCACCGTGCTGGTCGATAAAGAGGGGCGGGTCCTCTATTCGAACTCCGCGGCCGCGAATCTGCTTGGATATCCCATCACCGCCCTCCCGGGTCGAAGCATCTTCGAGAACATCCATCCCAGGGACTCCGGCCGTGCCCAGGGATTCTTTCAGGACGCTCTGGCCAGGCCCGGCTTCCCCATCCTCGGCGACTTCCGTTTCCGCAATCAAGGGGGCGGCTACCGCGCTTTGGGAATGGTCGCGGTGAACCGGCCGGATACTTCCAGCTTCGATGCGGTGATCCTGACCTATCAGGACATCACCGACCGGCAGCAGGCCTCCGAAACCAGGGCGCGCCTCGCGGCCATCGTCGAATCCTCCGACGATGCCATCATTGCCGAGGGACTCGACGGAACCATCCTCAGCTGGAATCTGGCCGCGGAGCGCGTGTACGGCTGGGCGGCGGAAGAAGTGCTGGGACTGCCCATCACCATCACGGTGCCTCCGGACCGGATGGACGAGCTCAACGAATGCATGGCGCGCGCGCGCCAGGGCGACCGCGTGGATCACCTCGAGACGATCCGCGTCCGGAAGGACGGGACGCGCATTGCCGTGTCCATCACGCTCTCTCCGATTCGCGACGACGAAGGAAACATCATCGGGCTCTCGAAGAGCTCCCGGGACATCACGGGCCTGCAAGCGGCGGGCGAGACCCGGGCGCGGCTGGCGGCGGTTGTGGAATCCTCCGATGACGCGATCATCTCCGAAACGCTGGACGGGACCATCACGAGCTGGAATCGGGCGGCGGAGCGGCTCCACGGCTGGACCCGGGACGAGGCGATCGGCCGCCCGATCAGCATGACGGTGCCCGCGGACCGGATGGAGGAGCTCAAAGATTACATGGCGCGCGTGAGGCGGGGCGAGCGCGTAGACCACCTGGAGACCGTCTGTCTTCGGAAAGACGGATCCCGCCTCGACGTCTCGATCACGCTCTCCCCGATCCTCGACGAGCACCGGCGGATCATCGGGCTCTCGAAGAGCTCGCGGGACATCACGGAGAGACGTCGTTTCGAGGCGGAGCTCTGGAGGAAGAACATCGAGCTCGAGATCGCCAGCCGCGCCAAGGATGCGTTCCTGGCGTCCATGAGTCACGAGCTCCGGACCCCGCTCAACTCGATCATCGGCTTCACCGGGACCATGCTGATGAAATTGCCCGGGGAGCTGACCGAGGATCAGGAGCGTCAGCTCCAGCTCATCCAGTTCAGCGCCCGCCATCTCCTCTCTCTCATCAACGATCTGCTGAATCTCGCGAAGGTTCAATCCGGAAAGACCGAGCTCCAGCTCGAGCGGGTCGCCTGCCGGCCGATCGTTCAGGAGATCGGCGCCACGTTTCGACCCGGGGCCGGGGCCAAGGGGCTTCGATTCGAGGTCGGCCTGCCGTCCCGGGAAGTGGAGATCCATTCGGACCGCAGAACGCTCTTGCAGATCCTTCTCAATCTCGCCGGAAACGCGATCAAGTTCACCGAGCAGGGAACGGTTCGGGTGGATCTGGAGGAGCTGAGCCCGGTGCCGGGGAAGCGCCGCGAAGTCGCGTTTCGCGTGACGGACACCGGCATCGGGATCCGGCGGGAGGACCAGGGACGCCTGTTCCAGCCGTTCGAGCAGTTCCATGCGAAGCGATCCGAGGCCGATCCGGGATCGGGCCTGGGCCTTCACTTGAGCCAGAGGATGGCCTACCGTCTCGGGGGAAAGATCGACTTCACCAGCGAACCGGGGAGGGGAACCATCTTCACCTTAAGGCTTCCCGCGGACTGATGCACCTTCGCGTGCTCGTCGTCGAAGACGATCCTGACAGCCTCGAGCTGATGATCTACCTGTTCCGCGCCTTTGGGCACGAGGCCCTGGGGGCCGCCTCGGGCGATACCGCTCTGGGCGTCGCCGCCGCCGCGACACCCGACCTGATCCTCTGCGATCTCAGGCTTCCCGGCATGGACGGATTCGAGCTCCTGTCGAGATTCAAGGCGGACCCGGGAACCCGATCCATTCCGGTCGTGGCGGTGACCGCGTATGCGATGCCGGGAGACAGGGAGCGGGTCATGGGCGCGGGATTCGACGGCTACGTCAGCAAGCCCATCGATCCCCAGAGTTTCGTGCGCGAAGCGGAGGCGCTCTCGGCGCGGCGGTAGCTACGATCTCCGGCCTCCCGGGCCTCACTCGTCGAAGAGGACGGTGCTCTCCTCGTAGAAACGGACGTTCTTTTGAGCGACGCGCTCCTCGATCCAGGCCACGAGCCACTCGTTCTTCTCCTCGAGCGATCGGGCTGGATCGGAGAGAACCTCGAGGGGGACGTTGAGGCGGAGCGCCCTCCACGGGATCACATGCCGCGTGATCCCGGCGGGGAGCCTGGCTCCGCTGGTCGCGATGTCGAGGATCTCGTCGGGATGGAAGCGCGGAAATACCAGGAGCGCCGTCACGTCCCGGAAACGAGCGCGCGCTTCGTCCAGGGAGTCGCGCGCGACGCGATGGAAGGGAACCTGGTCCCGATAGAGATCCACCACCGCGTTGAGCAGCGCGTTCTGCTCCCTCAGCCCGCGATCCCCGCTCAACGTGAGCGCGCCATCCTCTTCGGACACCACGTACGCGATCGCCTCACGGCGCGCCAGAAGCGCCCGCGCGCGGCCCAAGGGCTCTTGCTCGAGGGTGAGCCCCGGGATCCTGGCCAGCGAATCCCGGAGGCGCGTGTAGGGGAATCCCGAGAGCGCGTGATGCCAGGTCATGAGCTCTACCCCCGGGTCCTCGTAGCGCACCACCTGAACCAGGAAGTGGGGCAGGCCCGAGGCGCGCGCGGCGGAGACCCGGTTGGCCCCGTCCAGCACGACGAGGTAGTCGCCTCGGTCGGCGGTCCGGACCTCCGTGACGATCGGCGGATTCTTGAGCACTCCGGAGCCACGAAGCCGCTCGGTCAGCCGCCCGACGCGACGCTCGTCCTCCCGCTCGTGCGGCACGAGCCGCGAGGAGAGGTCGCGCACGTAGAGATCCGCCGGACCGAAGCGGGCGTGGTCCCGGGACACATAGACGCACGTGAGGCCCAGCCGGCGCGCCGGCGCGAGGTCGTAATCGCCGTACGCGGACACGTGCCACCACGAGGGGCCGAAGGGAAGGCGCCGACGGGCGGCCGCGCGCCGCCAGAAGCCGGGATCCGGCTTGTAGCAGCGGGTCTCTTCCGCGCAGATCCAGCCGTCCAGGTCGAATCCCAGGGCGGTCTGGACCTGACGTCCGTGCCGCTGATCGCTGTTCGTGGTCGCGACGCAGGGCGCGTGCGCGCGGAGGCGTCTCAAGGCCTCGCGCGAATCGAGGAAGAGCGGCCACGCGCCCACCCGCTCGCCGATCGCCCGGGCGGAGGAGAGCGGGAGCCCCAGGGCGCGTACGAGGCTGACGCTCACGATCCAGGCGTAGGAGCGGAAGCGGCCGGCTTCGAGCTCGGCCTGAAGATCGATCACCCGATCGAAGTCGGAATCGCTCAGCCCGGCTCCGTGCTCCCGGAGCGCTTCCCGGAGGCCACGGCGCCAGTCGAGGACCGTGCCGAAGATGTCGAACGTCAGGAGCTCCGGCCTCGCGATCACGTCATGTGGGTCGAGCTCAGGAGCTGGGTCGCGACGATCTCGTCCCGGATCACGCTCGAGATCCGGCGCGTCAGGTCGCGGTTCTTCGGTGTGACGTGGTTCGAGTCGAGCCAGACGATCTTTTTCGGGCTCCGCGCCTTCCGGTAGAGCGCCTCGGCGTTCTTCCTTGGAATGAGCTCGTCCAGCCGGCCGTTCACCATGAGGAGCCGCGTGGGGGAGACCTTCCCCGCATGCCGGAGTGGATCCAGGGCTCGAAGCATCAGCGAGCCCAGGATTCCCGCCAGCTGGCTTGGGATCCATCCGCGCGAGCGTCTCATGTTGTGCGAGATGAGGGTGCGAAGGTTGCCGCCCCCGTAGATCATTCCCGCCATTGCGAGGCCTCGGTCCTCGGCGGCGATCCGCGGTACGAGCGGGGCGCCGAAGCTGTACCCGAGGAGGATGATCCGGGTCGGATCCACGTCGGTCCGCTGTCTCAAATACTCGAGGGCGAGCCGGGCCGAGGGAACGACGTCGAGCGCCGCGCGCCGGATCTGAGGCACGTCGTTGAGAAACGTGCGAACGGTGTAGCTGGGACGAGCCTCGTAGCTGTAATCCAGGGCCAGGACCACGACGTTCTTGAGATCGGTGACCTGCTCGATCGCCCGGACACCCATCTCGCGTCCGGACATGACCAGGATTCCGGGGCGCCGCTCGCCGGGCTGGGCCGGCTCGCGAGGCTCGAGCAAGCCGCAGCGCACGCGGAGTCCCTGGGCGTGAGTCAGCGTGAGGGAGGAGTGAACGAAGTGGGCGTCGGCCCCGTACGGACGGGCCTCTGCCTCGATGTCTCCGGAGAGTGGTTCGTCCTTGCGTTCCATGACGGCGTTCCCCTGCACCTGGTGGACTCCTTCGTCCAGATCAGCCGCGCGGGGACCGCCGATCCGCCATGAACGGAGAAAGTATAGCGCAGCTGCTCACTCGGCAGTTTCAGCGAAGCAGCGTAATCGGGCCAGCGCAGGAGGATCTCCCGCCACACCACGAGGGCCGAATCGGTCTGACCGCTCCGGTAGAAGGCGAGCCCCAAATTGTGCCGCAGCACCGGCAGGTTCGGCTGGATGCGAACCGCGTCGCGGAGCACCGGGATCGCATCCGGATAGCGGTCCAGCTTCATGTAGGTGAGGCCCAGGTTGTACCTTCCTTCCCACCGCTCCGGACCCCTCCGCACTCCCTCGCGCAGGTAGGGAAGCGCTTCCT
Source organism: Candidatus Eiseniibacteriota bacterium (assembly GCA_005893165.1). Taxonomy (GTDB): domain Bacteria; phylum Eisenbacteria; class RBG-16-71-46; order SZUA-252; family SZUA-252; genus WS-7. The sequence goes on from VBOR01000006.1 coordinate 6,478, forward strand.
CGTACCGGCTCAGGCGCATGAGCTCGAACCCGACGTTCGTCCAGTTGCGGGGATTCGTGGGCTCCGCCTCCGCGGCGGCGCGAGCATAGGGGAGCGCTTCGGAGTATTGCCCTCGGTCCCGGTACAAGAGCTCGAGCACGCTGTTGCCGTAGGACCTTCCATAGCTCGACACCCGATCGCGGTCGTTCACGACCGCGGCGAAGCGCCGGACCGCGGCACCCTCGTCCGCGTTCACGAGCACGAAGGACAGAAGCGAGACGAGCGAGATCGAGATCAGCGCAGCGGCGACCCGGGCGCGCGGAGGCCCCTCCCAGAGGCGCCGGCTCGCCGCGACCGCGAAGACCGCGGCCGGAAGAAGCAAGACCGACATGAGGTCCCAGTCCTGAGCCGGCGCGACCGGCGTCATGAGCCATATCGAAAGGAGAAGTCCCGGGAGCGCGGCCGCCGCGAGAACGGCGAGAGCCCGCGGGAGCGGCCGGGCCGACCGGGGCTGGCCCGCGGCCCATCCGAGGAGAAGGAGCACCGGAACGGGGATGGCGAGAAACAGGACGTTCGCGACGTCCGACAGGTGCCCGTACGAGAAGAAGCCATACGGGCGGTGGATGGTGACTCCTTCGAATCCCTCCCGCATCCCGCTCGTCGCGGCATGAAGGGGCGCCTGCCACTGCGCGGGCCGGTACCCCAGCACGAAGAGCAGGAGGGCGAGGAACGCGATGGGGAGCGCGAGCGACAGGAGCTTCTGCGGGAGCGGCCGTTTCTCGAGCGCGACCAGGACGACATAGGAAGGAACGAGATACATCGCGCTCAGATGCGCGGAGATGGCGAGGGCCAGGGCGGCGCCGGAGACCCATGCGGGATCCACGCCTCGTACCCGGCGGAGCGCCAGCCACAGGTAGAGCAGGAGGAACACGGCCGCAAGCGGATAGCTCTCGATGTATCCGAAGTAGAGTTGTGAGACCCCGAGCGTGAGGAGGAGGCCCAACGGGACGAGCCACCGCGTCCGCGAGGGAACGATCTCCAGCGCGATCCCGGCGAGGAGCACCGCGGCAATCCCGCCGCACAGCATCGAGAAGAGGGACATCGAGACCGCGTCCGGTGCGTGTCCCGTCTTCCGCACGAGGCGCGCGAAGGCATGCCAGAGGGCCGCGAACAGCGGCTCGCTGAACATCGGATGCTGGCTGGACCGCACCGTGGCGAGCCAGACCGCCCCGTCCCCGAGAAGCTGCGTGCGCGCGCGAAGAAACCAGAGCGCCGCTCCGAACGGAAGGAGAAGCGGTGCGAGGAGCCAGAGGCGCGGTCGCTCCGGCCGGCCTTTCGACGCGGGGGGCGGGACCGCCGGAGTGCCTTGGGCTTGGAGCGCCGTCATCCAGAGGAGGACCGCCGCCGCGAGCAGGGCGGCGAGCAGGAGGAGCCGGATCCCGGGCGGCAGGAATCCCGCCGCGTGGACGCCCCATCCCCTCGCGCCCGTGCCCATCGACGCGACCACGACCAGAAGCGCGTAGATCGAAGCGCCGGCCGCCAGGGTCAGGATGCCCATGGTCTCGGGGGATCGCCTGGTTTTCGGGGGAGAGCTCTCGCTCAAGGGGAACCCTTCGGGTCGTGGATTCGCGATCGCTACGCTTCGGGGCGGAGTCTAACGCGGCATGTGCGGCGGGTGTACAATGTTGTCCCGATCCTGTCGAAAGGCGCGACTCCATGCCTGCAAACCTGACGCCGCAATACAAGGAAGCGGAGCAACGGTTCCGCCAGGCGGCCACGCACGTGGAGAAGCTCGAGACGCTGCGCGAGATGCTCGCGCTCCTGCCGAAACACAAGGGCACCGAGAAGATCCAGGCGGATCTCCGAAAGCGCATCGCGAAGCTCGAAGAGGAAGAGGCGGCTCCCCGGCGCGCGGGAGCGCAGCGGTTCGATCCGGGACACGTGCCCCGGGAAGGCGCGGGGCAGTGGGTGCTCCTCGGCCCGCCGAACGCGGGGAAATCCGCGCTCGTGCGGGCGCTCACGCACGCCCACCCGGAGGTCGCGCCGTATCCCTTCACCACGCGCGCGCCCCTGCCGGGCATGATGCCCTTCGAGGACGTCCAGGTTCAGCTCGTCGATACGCCTCCGGTCGCGCCCGCCCACACGGAGCCCTACCTTCCGAACCTCGCCCATTCGGCCGACGGGATCCTGCTCGTGCTGGACATCGCGGCGGACGACCTGGAGGAATCCGTGCGGGGCCTCACGGCGCTCTTGGACAAAGCGCGCGTGTGGCCTCTGGAGCGCCCCCTTCCGCATGATGCGCCCCCGTTCCTGCTCGTGAAGCCGGTGTTCGCGATCGGCAACAAGCGCGATCTGGATCCGGACGGCACCTTCGTTTCCCTCGCGCGCGAGGCCGTCCCTGGCGGGATTCCCTTTCATGCCGTATCCGCCGAGCATGGAACCGGGCTCGAGGACCTTCGTCCGCTTCTCTTCCGCTCGCTCGATCGGATCCGGATCTACGCGAAGGAGCCCGGGAAGAAGCCCGATCTCGAGAGGCCGTTCGTGCTGAAGCGGGGCGCCACGGTGCACGCCCTGGCCCTCGCGGTTCACAAGGAAGTGGCCGAGCGCGTCAAGTACGCGCGCATCTGGGGCGCGGCGCGCTTCGACGGGCAGCAGGTGGATCGCGATCACGTCCTCGCCGACCGGGACGTGGTCGAGCTTCATTCATGAGCCGGGCGCTTCGCGCTCCCTCCCGACGTTCTACGTGGCCTGACCGCTAGAGCCGTCCGCTGATGCCGAGAATCTCCAACGTGGCCTTTCTCTTCGAGATCCTGCGAAATTGACGACGATCCCGAGCGCGACGACCAGCTCGATCATCGTGAACCCGCGTGCGTCGCGTCGCCTCATGAGGAGCCCTCCCTGGACTCGGGCGCTAGCGGACGATACAGCGATTGCAGCCCAGGGTGCCCGTCCGGATGTAGTAGGCCGCGATGTGGGCGTTCTGGTCCGCGGATTTCTCTCCCAGCTTGCTGGTGGAGATGCACTGGACCCCAATCCGGACTCCTTCCGGATCCCGGGAACGCGAAATGGAATATCCGTAGTGGATGGCGGACCCGGACTCGGCGGGGGGAACATTCTGATAGGTAGGGGAGTCGTACGATACGAGCAACGAATCGGTCGTCGACCGGAGCTTCGTCGAGCTGTACCGGCCGATGAATTCCTGGGCCCGGTCCCAGGTCTCGAGGGACCGCTCCCGGGACACGATGAACGTGAGCGGGGTATCCATCGCACGCCCCCATTCGGCCTGCTCTTCGTCGGAAAGCTGGATGGAGGCGCAGGACAGTGCGGCGAGTGAGAGGAGTCCCAGGCCCGCGCGCGTGAGAAACGATCGCACCACGGCATTCTAATCGGGCCCTCGAGTGGGTTCCAGCCCCAATGCGCTCGCACGATCACCTATAGTTTCAGCGGGAATCTGCCGAAACCGAAGCATGGAGAGACCGATGAATCCCCTTGCATCCATCCGGCCCCGAGTGGCCGTTCTCGTGCTCCTCGCCTGCGTGGCCGCGGTCTCGATCGCGGCCGCTCCCGCGCGCGCGGGCATCGGCGCCGAGGGGGAGCCTTCATTCGGTATTTCCGGCTACTTCAAGACCCCGCCCCGGCTCGGCCAGGCGACCACGCTCCTCGTGCGCGTCTGGGGGGAGGATTCCTACGACGTGCCGGTCACGAGCGTGGCTCGGATCTCCATTCCCGAAGGGATCCGCGTGATTTCCGGGGACACCGTGAGCGTCGCGCACGTGAACCGGTGGATGCGGAGGCGAGCGCAGCGGCTGATCCAGATCGTGATCCGGCCGGAGCGCCCGGGAAGGTACCTGATCCGGGGCTGGCTGGGGATCGACGGAGGCCCCGATCACGGCGCGGATGAGACGGACTTCCTTCTTTCGGTCGTCCTCGAGCAGGACTCCGTGATCTACGCGCACGCGCCCCGCGTGACGCGCTTCGAGAACGTCCGGCACGGACAGCGTTATCGCTACGCCGGCCGCTACCTCGTTCCCATCGACAGCAGCCAGGCGCTCCTCGAAGAGGACATCACCTCGAAGGCCAAAGCCAAGTCGCAGGAGGAGGCCTACTGCTCCGGATGCCCCGGTCCCCTGCCGACCCTGATCCCGTTCGTGGTGATGGTGGGGAGCGACGGCCGGATTCGCGAATCGCGCTTCCTCGACATGCAGGAGGAGGGCTCGACCGATCCATCGATCGTCGCAGCGGCGAGCGCGGCGCTCCAGCGCTGGGAGTTCAGCGCCGCGAGGGCAGGAGATCGCGCCGTCGCCGATTTCCTGGTCGTCCGCGTGCCGGTGAAGGGGAGCCCGGCTCTGCCCGAGCGCCCCGTCGAGGACGCTCCGGCTCCGGTCCCGACCGGGACCGCGGGGGACGGACAGCCCGCAGGGACCGCGCGGGACGGCGAGCCCTAGTCCGGAAGGTTCCCCTCCAGAATCCGCGCGAGCTTCCTCGAGTCGATGTTTCCCCCCGAGACGACACACACGACCTTCCCGCCGTTCGCGCTTCCCTGCAGCGCCGCAGCCACCGGACAGGCACCCGCCCCTTCCGCGATGACCCGGCTCCGGTCGGCCAGCAGCCGGATCGCGGCCGCGATTTCCTCCGGCGAGACCACGATCGAGTCTTCCACCAGTCCGCGCACCATCGGCCACATTTCCGGCAGGACGCTCCTGCCCCCGATGCCGTCCACGAAGCTCGGGCGGTATTCGATGGTCTGCGGCGATCCCTCGCGTAGGGATGCCCGGAGCGGGGCCGCGGTCTCGACCTCGCACGCGTAGAGCTTGATTCCGGGTTTCCTCGCGAGGGCCGCGATCGCGATCCCCGAGATCAGCCCTCCGCCTCCGTAGGGAACCAGGATGGTGTCCACGTCGGGCAGGTCTTCCAGGATCTCGAGACCGATCGTTCCGTTGCCCGCGATCACGGCGGGATCGGAGACCGGATGGATGAAGCGTCCGTCCATCCCGGGATACCGGTGCTCCTCGAGCACGCGCCACCAGGTCTCGAAGGGAACCTTGACGACCGAGGCTCCCAGGCGCTCGATCGCGTCGAGCTTGGTCCGGGGCGCCGTGTCCGGAACGATGGCGGTGCAGGGGATTCCCATCGCGCGGGCGCTCCAGGCGACTCCCTGGGCCATGTTTCCCGCGCTCGCGGTGTAGACACCACGCTCGAGCGCGGCCGGACCGGCCAGGCGCATCGCGTTCATGGCGCCGCGGATCTTGAAGGAGCCGATGGGCTGGAGGTTCTCGAGCTTGAGATGGATTCGCGCCGGCGGGCGCCGCGCGCCTCCCGTGCCTGCGTCCGGCAGCGCCGTCAGCTCGAGGGGAACGAGGGGCGTGCGAAGGGCCGCGCCCGCGATGCGCTCGCGGGCCTGGGCGATCTCCTCCGGACGGGGCGGATCAATCGCCCGGATCGCGCTGCCCTCCCAGCTCCACCGCCGTGCCGGCGCCCGTCCGGAGCGCATTCTCGTAGATGAGACGCGCCGCGGCCACGTCCTCGACGCCGAGGCCCAGCGATTTGAAGAGCGTGATCTCCTTGGCCGAGCGCCTCCCGGGCACCTTCCCGAGAAGGACGTCCCCGATCTCACCCACGATGTGGTCGTCTCCGATGGCGCCCTCTTCCCGGGGGATCAGAAAATCTCCCGACTCGTGGAGCGCCGATTCCCTCCGGTCCACATAGAGCCTCGCGCGCGCCACCGCGCGCGTGTCGAGCTCGCGGGCTCCCTGGAAGCTCGCGCCGACCGCGTTCACGTGGGCCCCCGGCGCGATCCAATCCCCTTGAAGCACCGGCTCGCGTGAAGCGGTCACGGTGCAGATCAGGTCCGCGCCCTCCACGGCCTCGCGGGCGCTCTCGGATGCTTCGATGAAGCAGCCGCACCGCCCCGATTCCCGCTCGGCGAAGAGGCGCGCGTGCGCGCGATTCCGGCTCCAGACGCGGACCCGTCTCAGAGTCCGCGTGGCGCTCATGGATTCGAGGTGGGTCGTGGCCTGCACGCCCGATCCCAGGATCGCGAGATCCCCGGCGTCTTCCTTCGCGAGCAGGCGGGTAGCCGCGGCGCTGACCCGAGAAAGGCGGGCATGACGCCGAGGAGTCCGGAGCGGTCGGGGAGCCACATCGCCGTCCGCAGCGGAAGCACCGCGTCTCCGCGGCTCAGGGTGCGAAGGGTCTCGGCCATGAGCTCGGTGCATTCCTTCATGGGAAGGAGCCGCGCGACCTCGCGCTGGGAGATGACGAGGGTCTTCATGGCCCGGCCTAGCGGGGCCTCCCGGCGCGCGCCCGGCCGCCGACGGCCGCGTCTTCGCGGTCCTCTCCCGCGACCGCGGCGCACAACCGGCTCAGATCCACGTTCCCGCCCGACACGATCGCGACCGTCCGGGCGTTCTCGGGGAGGCGCACCTTGCCCGCGAGTAGCGCCGCGGTCGCAGCCGCCCCGGAGCCCTCGACGTAGAGCTTCGCGCGGGTGAGGAGGAGCTTCATCGCCTCGACGATCTCGTCCTCGGTGACCGTGACGATCTCGTCCACGAACTCCCGCGCCGCCTCGAGGGGAATCGCTCCCACGAAGGGCGGAGTCATCCCGTCCGCGAGCGTGTCCGCGGGGCGGCTCACGGGGACCGGCTTCCCGGCCTCCAGCGCCGGCTTCAATCCGGGCCCGGCCTCGAGCTCGACCGCGATGAGCCGCGCCTTCGGGCGGATCGCCTTGAGGGCGCAGGCCACGCCGCAGAGGAGCCCGCCGCCCCCCACCGGAACGACCAGCGCCTGGATCTCGGGGAAATCCTCCACGATCTCGAGCCCGGCGGTCCCCGCGCCGGCGAGCACGACCGGATCGTCGAAGGGGTGGATGAAGGTCGCGCCGCGCGCCGTTCGCTCCTGCTCCAGCCGGTCGAACAGAGTCGCCCGGTCCGGATGGAGGATGGTGGTGGCGCCGTAGCCGCGCACCGCATCCAGCTTGGATCGGGGCGCGTCGGTGGGCATGACCACCGCGCAGGGGGCTCCGACCTGACGCGCGGCCCAGGCCACGGCCTGCGCGTGGTTTCCCGCGGAGACGGTGATCAGGCCCCGCGCGCGCTCGGCCTCCGAGAGCGAGAGGACCTTGTTGAGCGCTCCACGCGGCTTGAAGGATCCGGTCTTCTGGAAGTTCTCGCATTTGAGGTGCAGCCGAAGTCTCGTGTGGTCGCCGAGGGCCGACGACGAGAAGAGCGGCGTGCGATGCACCTTGCCGTGGATCCGCTCGGCGGCATTCTGGATCTGCCTCAGATCGATCAAGGGATGCTCCTTCGTGCTGGGGAGGGAAACCGGGAGCGTAGCACAAGACTCTTGTGGAAGAGCGTCTCCGGGTGGCATCGTTTCAGGATGCTCGTCCGCCTCGCGCTCCTCCTCCTCCTGCTGTCCCCGAGCGGCGCCCTGGCCGCTCCCATCCAGCTCCGCGTCGACATGAGCGAGGCCACGAGACGTATCGTCCACGCAAAGCTCGCGATTCCCCTCACCACGGACCCGGTGACGCTCCTCTATCCGAAATGGATTCCCGGCGAGCACGGGCCCACGGGGCCGATCGCGAATCTGGCGGGGCTTCGCGTGCTCGCGAACGGGAAGGAGGTCCCGTGGAAGCGGGACGAGGTGGAGATGTACGCGATCCACGTCCTGGCGCCCCAGGGGACGAAGAAGCTGGACGTCGCGCTCGATTTCCTCATCTCGGGGGACGAGGAGGGGTACACGTTCGCCGCTTCCTCCACGTCGAGGCTCGCGGTCTTGAACTGGAACCAGGTGCTCTTGTATCCGGCGGGGATTCCGCTCGAGGATCTGGTCTACGAGGCCTCCCTCACGCTCCCTCCGGGCTGGAAGTACGGCACCGCGCTCCCGGTGGCTCATGAATCGGCGGGGAAGATCGAGTTCCGGCCCGCGCCGCTCGCGACGCTCATCGACTCCCCGGTCAACGCGGGGGAGTTCTTCCGGACGATCACGCTCGCGCCGGAGATCCATCCCCGGCACGTGATCCATCTCGTGGGGGACAGCCGCGAAGCGATCGACATGACGCGCGAGGAAGAGGAGCACTGCTCCAATCTCGTGCGTGAGGCGCTCGCGCTCTTCGGCGCCCATCACTACCGCGAGTACCACTTCCTGTTCACGCTGAGCGACCACGTGCCCTTCTTCGGGCTCGAGCATCACGAGTCGAGCGACAACCGAGTGAAGGAGCGGTCCTTGATCGACGACGACCTGAGGGTACGGTCCGCCGATCTCCTCTCGCACGAGTTCGCGCATTCCTGGAACGGCAAATACCGTCGGCCCGCCGACCTCACCACGCCGAGCTACGAAATCCCCATGAGGACCGACCTCCTCTGGGTCTACGAGGGGCTCACGCAGTATCTGGGATGGATGCTGGCGGCCCGAAGCGGGCTCCTGACCCCGGAGCAAGCGAGGGACTATCTCGCCGAGATCGCGGCCGATCTGGACAACGAGCCCGGCCGGACATGGCGGCCGCTCCTCGACACCGCCGTCTCCGCGCAGTTCCTCTATGGCGCGGAACGGCCGTGGTCCGCCTGGCGGCGCGGGGTGGATTTCTACGACGAGAGCCTGCTCCTCTGGCTCGAGGCGGACGGGATCATCCGCGCGGGCACCCACGGAGAGCGATCGCTCGACGATTTCTGCCGTCTCTTCCACGGAGGTAAGAGCGGCCCGCCCGAGGTGAAGACGTACCGGTTCGAGGACGTCGTGGCCGCGATGAACGCGGTGTATCCCTACGACTGGGCGGATTTTTTCACGGAGCGGGTGAACCGGGTGCAGCCGCGGGCGCCCCTCGCGGGAATCACGCACGGCGGATGGAAGCTCAGCTACGTGGATTCGGCGTCCGCCTATCACAAGAGCCTGGAGCACGCGCGGAAGCGGGTGGACCTTCGCTACTCGATCGGGCTGTACCTGACGGACGAAGGGGAGGTGCTGGACGTCCTGCACGGGACCCCGGCCGCGCGCGGGGGACTCTCGCCGGGAATGAAGGTGATCGCGGTGAATGGAAAGCAATTCACCCCGGACGTGATCCGGGAAGCGATCCGCGCCGCGGCGCGATCCAGGAACCCGATCGAGGTCCTGACGAAGAACGGCGAGTTCTACGGTACCTACCGGGTCTCGTACGCGGGCGGAGAGCGATACCCGAAGCTCGTGCGCGTGGCGGGAGCTTCGGACCTCCTGGACCTGGACCTGGCCCTACGAGCCCCGCCAGCGGATAGACCACCCAGGGCACCCATTTCGCCGAGGTCTCCTTGTCGATGGCGGCCGCCAGACCGAACGCCAGCGTGGTGTGCCCCGAGGGGAAGGACGAATATCCCGAGAAGGGGAGCATGACGTCCTGATCGCCCGGGGTCTGGAAGGGACGCGCCCGCCCCACCGCCAACTTCACCACCCCTGCCGCGGCGCCGGCCGCCGCCATTCCCTCGACGATCCGCACGAGGGAGGCCGCGCGGTCCGAGCGGTGCTCCAGAGCGTCGGCTGCCCCAAGGACCAGGAACGCCGGGATGATGTAGGCGGCGTTGCCCAGGTGCTCCGCCGCGTGGGAGACGTGCACCGCGAAGGGTCCGTTGTTCTCCGGTGCTTCGTCCTGGGCCCATCGGTCGAGGCGCGTCCCGAGGGCGACCGTCGCTACCGTCGCCGCCGCGAACCACGCGTCCCCTTTCGTGAAGAGGCGCCCGGTTGGAGCCGAGACATCGGTCCAGGTCGCGGGAGATCTCGGAAGGCCCGCCGCCGAGTCCGCGGGCTCCGCATGGGCGGATACCGTGCACGCGGCGAGGCACATCATGACGAGGAGAGACGAGACGAAGCGCATTGCTACGAGGAACACCGGACGCGAGGATTTATCCGGCAGGTCTCCGGACCTCGGGCTTCCGCGCCATCCGCGCGTGCATCGAGGCCGCGCACTGATCGCAGCCTGCCTTGGTGCGCCGCTTGAGGAGCCAGCGCCGGAAGAGCCACCCTCCCGCGACGAGCGTCGCGAACGCCGCCGTGAGGTCCTGCCAGCCGGCGCCCGCGATCATCCCAGCCCCAGCATGCGGCCCCCCTGGAAGACCGCGAAGGACGCGATCCAGGCGAGCGCGTTCATCATCAGGACCATGAAGATCGGCCAGCCCCAGGAGTTCGTTTCTCGTCGAACCACGGCCACGGTGGACATGCACTGGCAGGCGAGCACGAAGAACACCATCAGGCTCACCGCCATGAGAGGCGAATAGGCCTTCTCTCCGGTGCGCGGGTCCTCCGCGTGGCGGAGCTTCTCCCGGAGCGATACCGAAGTCTGGTCCGCGTCTCCCAGGTTGTACACGGTGGCCATGGTGGAGACCATGACCTCGCGCGCCGCGAAGGAGGAGAGAAGCGCGATCCCGATCTTCCAGTCGAAGCCCAGGGGCGCGATCGCGGGCTCGATGAGCCTCCCCGCGCGCCCCGCGAAGGAATCGCGCAGCGAGACCCCGGCGATCTCGTTCTCGAGGTGGACCGCCTGGGCGCGGCTCGCCGCCGCTTCCGCGCGCTGGCCCTGCGCCTGAGCCTGGTCGGCACTCTGTTCCACCTTCTGGAGCTCCTTCTCGAGCGGCTTCACCTCGGCATTCTTGGGATAGGAGGCCAGGAACCAGAGCACGATCGAGACCGCGAGGATCACCGTGCCGGCCTTCTGCACGAAAAGCCCCGCGCGATCGCGCACCGTGACCAGCACCGAGCGCCAGGACGGCACCCGGTAGGGCGGGAGCTCCATGACGTAGAGCGGCCGCGCCCCTCGGAGGGCGGTGCGCTTCAGCGCCCAGGCCACGACCACCGCCGCGAGAATCCCCAGCACGTAGAGGCAGAAGAGCACGAGCCCGGGAAGATTCAAGATCCCGAGCACCGTCCGGTTCGGGATGAAGGCCCCGATCAGGAGCGCGTAGACGGGAAGTCTCGCGCTGCACGACATGAAGGGAGCGATGAGGATCGTCGTCAGCCGGTCGCGCCGGTTGTCGATCGTGCGCGTCGCCATGATGCCGGGGATCGCGCACGCGAAGGAAGAGAGGAGCGGGATGAAGGCCCGGCCCGAGAGCCCGACCCCTCGCATGAGACGGTCCATGATGAAGGCGGCCCGCGCGAGGTATCCCGAATCCTCCATGAGCGAGATGAACAGGAACAGGAACGCGATCTGAGGCACGAAGGTCACCACCGCGCCCACGCCGGCGATCGCTCCATCCACCACCAGCGACCGGATGGGGCCCGCCGGGAGCCAGGGTCCGATGAAACGGCCCAGCGCGGAAACCCCGAAATCGATCGCGTTCATGAGCGGCTGCGCCCACATGAAGAGCGACTGGAAGATCACCGCCATGAAGGCGATGAAGATGAGGGGACCGAACACCCGGTGGGTCAGCACCCGGTCGATGCGCTCGCGCACCGAAGTCTCCGGTTTTACGCGCAGGGTGGCGCGGCGGATCAGATCCTCGATCGAGCGGTAATGCCCGATGGGTTCGTGGGAGCGCCACTCGGGAATCTCCGCGTTGAGAAGCGCCCGCAACGCGAGCACCTCGCGGCGGATCGCGGGTGGCACGGCGCGCATGAGGGAATCGTCCTCCCCTTCGTCGAGGAGGAGCGCCATCGCGACGTGGAACCGGTTCAGCGTGGCGAGGGGACCGGTAGATGGCAGCATGCCCGCGACCTTCTGGGCCGCCTGGAGGAGGGGCGCCGCGAGCGTGCGCGTCACCGGACGGGGCGGTGCCACGTCCTGCTCCATCGCTTCACGGAGCTCCCGGAGCCCGCTCCCGGTCTTCGCGGAGATGGGGATGACCGGGGCGCCGAAGGTCCTCTCGAGGAGGGGCGCGTCGACATGGAGCCCCTCTTCGTCCGCGGTGTCCATCATGTTGAGCGCCACGACCACGGGTCTTCCGATCTCGATGAGCTGCAT
>VBOR01000007.1 GCA_005893165.1 Candidatus Eiseniibacteriota bacterium
CCCTGGGCGTACGCGCGAAGGACTTCGGTCCGAAAGGGCTGGTCCCCCAGATCGCCGCGACCGGGGTCCCGTCCCTTCAGGTTCCGTTTCGTTCGATTGACGTCGTCAAGGGCCTCGATCCGGACCTGCGGGCCCTCGGGAAGGTCCTCTCCAAGTTTGGGGAGAAAGTCGTCTGCTACACGTTCGCCCTCGGGGGCGAGACGCCCGGGGCTGCCGTCCACGCACGGGGGCTCGCCCCGGATCTTGGAATCGAGGACCCGGCGACCGGCAGTGCGGCGGGGGCGTGTGGCGCGTACCTCGCGTTTCGGGGGAAGCTGCCCGCGCCGACGTTCGTGATTGAACAGGGGATCGAAGTCCATCATGCGAGCCGCATCGAGGTGAGCGTCGAGACGGAGGACGGAAAGCCGAAGATCGTGCGGGTCGGGGGCCAATCCGTCCCGCTCATCCGCGGCAATCTCCGGCTCCCCTGAGCGGGCAACTTCCAAGGAGGCATCGACGATCGCGACCGGCGCCGAAGTCCAGCTCGTCTACGTGTTCGCCGCGATGCTCGTCGCCGGATCCGTGCTGTTGGCGTTCCTTCCGATCCTGCACCACGCGTGGACGTTCGCCGCCTCCCGGACTCTGTTCGCGGTGCTGATCGTAATCATCTTGGCCCTCGGCATCGGAGCGGTCCTCCTGGTGAATTCGGCGATCTCGGACCCCGTCTACTTCGTCCCGATCGCCGGCATCACGGTGGCGCTACGTTTGTCCTCTCCCTTCCTCCTGTATCGGCGCCTTCAGGATCGGCTCGAGGTGCGGCGATGGTGGAGCCTGTTCCGTTGGTCCGTCGCGGGTGGTTTCGTCGTGCTCGTCGCGATCCTCGCGTATCATCTCGTGGTGCTCGCCTCCGGCACCGAACCCGCGAACGTGGCGATCTTCAGCGAGCAGCTCGTGATGGCCCTCGGAGCGTCGATCCTCATCGTGCGGGCGGGACTGCGGATGCGACCCCGCGAGACCGCGGAGATGTGGCCGATCTGGTCCGCGGCCGTGCTGTTCGCCGTCGCCTTCGTCGTCGTCCTTCCGTACGCGATTCCCGCGTTCGAACTGGTGTATGTCGTCTCGGGGATTGTGGGCTGGTCGATCGGCATCGTCGCCGTCGTCTATGATCTCTGAGGCCAACGGATTCGCGTCGAGCGAGGTCCACACGAGGACGGGTTACAGTTCGACTTTGATGCCGAGCTTCTCGGTGAGTTCCTTGTATCGGTTCCGGATCGTCACTTCGGTCACGCCCGCGACGTCGGCGACCTCGCGCTGCGTGCGGCGCTCATTGCACAGGATGGACGCGATGTAGATCGCCGCCGCGGCGACGCCGGTGGGTCCGCGGCCCGAGGTGAGTTCCTTGTCTTGGGCTTCTTTCAGGATCTCGACCGCCCGCGACTGGACCTCGCCGGTGAGCTTGAGTTCGGAACAGAACCGCGACACATAGTCCTGCGGCTTCGTCGGCATCAGCTTGAGCTTGAGCTCGCGGGTCATGAACCGGTACGTGCGGCCGATCTCCTTGCGGCCCACGCGGGACGAATTCGCGATCTCGTCGAGGGTCCTCGGCACGTTGCACTGCCGGCACGCCGCGTACAGAGACGCCGCGACGACGCCTTCGATCGACCGACCGCGGATCAGGTTCTTGTTCACCGCCTTTCGGTACACCATCGCGGCCGTCTCTCGGACGTTCCTCGGGAGGCCCATGCCGCTCGCCATCCGGTCCAACTCGCTCAGCGCGAAGGCGAGGTTGCGCTCCGTCGCGTTGCTCACGCGGATCCGGCGTTGCCATTTCCGGAGTCGGTACAACTGGGCGCGGTTCCGGGTGGGGATCGATTTGCCGTACGAGTCCTTGTTCTTCCATCCGATCGTCGTCGAGAGGCCTTTGTCGTGGATCGTGTACGTCATCGGCGCGCCGGTGCGGGCGCGCTTCTCGCCCTGTTCCACGTCGAAGGCCCGCCACTCCGGGCCCTGGTCGATCATCTGGTCGGTCAGGACGAGGCCACATTCTTCGCAGATGAGCTCGCCGCGCTCGTAGTCGAACGAGAGGTGGCCCGAATTGCATTCCGGGGATCTAGTGACTTCTTCGGCTTCTTCGATCTTCTTGGTCGGCATGGTCTACCTCAGCGATGAACACGTCGGCTCCGATCAACGATAGCGAGGCGGCCGCGGCGGGTCGGACCGCCGCAAATGGCTCGCGAACGGGTCCAAACACTTTTATCACCTGGCCCAGCGGTCGGTTTCGTTTGTCCCGGACGTCGGCGCCTCGCGAGGGGGCGAACTCGGATCGGACGAGGACGGTGCCGTCGTGGGCGATGTTCTCGACCACGCCGAGCCGCCTCATGCCCCCTCTGGTCTGGTCGCTGGCAATGCGTGCCTACTATTTAAGGAGAGCGGAATTTATTTGTAGAGGCACATGCGCCTGAGCCTACGAAAGATCCGATTTTCGGCCTTCCAGGCGAAGCATCGGGGCCGCTCCGTCAACCTTATTCAAGGTTAATCCGGTTGCGGGTCGGAGTCCTCTGCGCGGCCTCAAACCGCCGGCGGGGATCTGCCGGGTTCTCATTCCCGAACATTTAACCGCGAGCCTCCGATGCGCCGATGGGGAGACGGCGTGAAAATCGTCCCATTCGAGATGGAGCGATGGCAATCGACGTGGGAGAACACGGTCGATTTCAACTTGTCCGAAAGCGGGGTCCAGCCGATTCCGCTCCGTGAACTCCTACGCGATGAAACCACCACCCAGCGGTTCCTGGACCATCCGCTCGCGTATTCCCAAGGGAACGGAACGCCGGAGCTCCGATCCAAGATCGCGGACCTGTACCGCGATGCCACGCCGAGCCACGTCCTCGTGACGAACGGTTCGTCCGAGGGTAACCTGCTCGCGATGTGGCACCTCGTCGAAAAAGGAGACGAAATCGTCGTGATGCTCCCGAACTACATGGAGAATTGGGGCCTCGTACAGATCTTCGGCGGCACCGTCAAGCCGCTCCCCCTTCGGGAAGACCGGAAATGGCAGTTCGATCCGGATGAACTCAGTTCGGTCGTAACGCGCAAGACGAAAGCAATCGCGATTTGCAATCCGGACAACCCGACCGGGGCGGTCATGGGCGACGCGCAGCGGAGGGCGATCCTCGACGCGGCACGCGACAGCGGGGCGTGGCTACTCTCCGACGAGGTGTACCTCGGCGCGGAACGCGAGGGGCCGCGGACCGAGACCGCGTGGGGCGAGTATGAGCGAACATTGATCGTGAACGGACTGAGCAAGGCGTACGGCCTCCCGGGCCTGCGGATCGGATGGATCGTCGGGCCGCCGGAAACGATTGCGACGCTCTGGGGCTACCACGACTACACGACCCTCGCGCCAACGTACCTGTCGGACCGTCTCGCGCAAATCGCCCTCTCGCCGGAGCGCCGGGAAGAGATCCTCGCGCGGACCCGTTCGATCCTCCAACGGAACTACGCGATCCTCGGTGCCTGGATCCGAGACCATGGCGCCCTCTTCTCCCACGTCCCTCCGACGGCGGGCGCGATCTGCTTCCTCCGGTACGCACTGCGAATCAACTCCTCGGAACTCGCATGGCGCCTGCTGAAGGAGAAATCGACGCTCATCGTCCCTGGCGATCAGTTCGGGATGGACGGCTTCATACGGATTGGGATGGGGGACGCGCCGGCCTACCTCACGCACGGTCTGGAGCGGATCGACGCCGTTCTGCGGGAGATCCGGGCCGAGAAAGGGAAGGCGTGATGGACCTCCTCCTCCTTTCGGAAAAGGAGATCCGTGACCTGGTCGGGCCGGCCGAGGCCCTCCCCGTGGTCCGGGACGCGTTCGTCCGGCTAGCGCGCGGCGAGGCGATTCTTCCCGGCGTCATCCACCTCGACATCCCGAATTCCGGCGCCGAGGCGCACGTCAAGGGAGCGCACCTCCGAGGCTCGCGGTTCTTCACGATCAAGGTGGCGTCTGGGTCGTACGCCAACCCCGACCGCGGCCTCTCGGTCGGGAGCGGCATCGTCTTGGTCTTCGATTCGATTACCGGGTTCCCGCGGGCGGTCTTGTTCGATAACGGATACCTCACGGATCTACGGACGGGTGCCGCGGGTGCTCTGGCGGCGGATCTGCTCGCGAACCGCGAGGTCCATCGAGTCGGGATCGTCGGGGTGGGCACCCAGGCGCGGTACCAGCTCGCCGCCCTCCTCGGCGTACGAACGCCGGAGCGGGTGATTGCGTTCGGGAGGTCCGAGGCGAAGGCGACGGCCTTTGCGCAGGAAATGGAGAAGCTCCATCGCATCCGCGTCCTGCCCGCGAAGACCGTCGAGCAGGCGGTCCGCGGCTCCGATGTCGTGATCACCGTGACGCCTTCCCGGGAGCCGGTCGTCCGGGCGGAATGGATCGGGCCGGGCACACACGTCACGGCCGTCGGCGCGGACGGTCCGGATAAGCAGGAGCTCGAGGTCGAGGTCCTCAAGAAAGCCGACAAGGTCGTCGCGGACCGACTCGATCAATGCGTCCGGTTCGGAGAAATCCATCATGCCGTCGAGGCCGGCGTCCTCCGTCCGGCGGACGTGTACGCGGAGCTCGGCGAGATCGCCGCGGGGCTCAAGCGGGGGCGCACGTCGGCGCAGGAAATCATCGTGGCGGACCTGACCGGCGTGGGCGTGCAGGACGCCGCCGTCGCGGAACTCGTGGTCACCGCCGCAACGCGGCACGGCATCGGCAAAGCGTTCGACATCTGAAGGCGGATGGGATGCGTCATCGGATCGTCCTCGTGGGGTTCGGCAACGTGGGGCGGGAATTTGCTCGACTCCTCCTGGAGAATCGGTCCGAACTGACGCGAGAGTTCGGACTCGATGCCTCCATCGTCGCGATCCTGACCGCGCGGCACGGGTCGGTGGAGAACCCTCGCGGGATCGACGTGCGGAGGGCGCTGCGGCTCGCGGATGCCGGCGTCTCTCTGGAATCGTGCGGTCGCGGGATTTCGGAGCGCTCGCCCGAGTACATTCGTCGGGCGCGAGCGGACACGGTCATCGAGGTCACCCCGTTGCGGATCGCTCCCCGCCAAGTCGCCCTCGATCATCTGATCGCGGCGCTGCGGAGCGGCAAGCATGTGATCACCGCGAACAAGGGCCCCGTCGTGTACCATTATCGGCAGCTGCGCGATCTCGCCCGCCTGAACCATGTCGGGTTCCGCTACGAAGGCACAGTGATGGACGGAGCGCCCGTGTTCAACCTGTTCCAGGAGGCGCTCCGCGGCGCGCGGCTCAAATCCTTCGAGGGCATTCTGAACAGCACGACGAACCTCGTCCTCTCGGAAATCGAAGCCGGCCGGACCTATGCGGACGGCGTCGACGCGGCGCGGCGGATCGGATTCGCGGAAACGGACCCGTCGATGGACCTCGACGGATGGGACGCGACGGTCAAGGCGTGCCTCCTTTGCAACGTGCTGATGGGAGGCCACGTCCGACCGGAGCGTGTCCCGCGGCAGGGCATCTCGTCCTTGGCACCCGAAGCGGTCCGGGACGCGGTCGCGGACGGGAAACGCGTGAAGCAGCTCGCCCGCGGGTGGCGGGAAGGGCGGACGGTGAGAGCCTCAGTGTCGCTCGAGGCGATCGGTCCGGACCATCCGTTGTTCTCGGTCAACGGCACCTCGAGTTCGCTCGTCGTGCGGACGAACATGCTGAAGGAGTTCCAGATCGTCGAGCGCGATCCGGGTCTCCGCCAGACCGCGTTCGCGGTGTACTCCGATCTGATTGCGATTCACGAAGGACGTCTGTCTCCGTGAGTCTCGGTGAGCACGCTTATATCGCGCGGACCGGATGGGCCGCCGATGCGGGTCGTCCTCGGAGGGACGTTCGACATCCTGCACCAGGGCCACGAGGCGCTGTTGCGTGCCGCGTTCGAGGGTCGGCCCGAGCAGGTGCTGATCGGCCTCACGACGGACCGCTTCGCCCGCGAGTCGCGAACGCGCGTGAACCCGTATGCGGTGCGGGAGCGGAACCTGAAGCGCTTCCTCGCCGGCCGGAAATGGCGTCCCGCAAAGATCGAACCGATTGACGATCCGTACGGGCCGGCGGATGACCTCCCCGACCTCGACGTGATCGTCGTGTCCGCGGAGCGGTACCCCGTCGCGATCGCGCTGAACGAAGCGCGGGCCGCAAAGGCGTTGCGCCGTCTGAAGATCCGCGCGGTGCCCATGGTCCTCGCTCAGGACGGCCTGCCGATCGCCTCGCGGCGGATCCGAGCCGGGGTGATCGATCGCACCGGCCGGCGGCGCACCCCGTTGCGCATCGGAG
>VBOR01000008.1 GCA_005893165.1 Candidatus Eiseniibacteriota bacterium
ACAGCGAGGGCTGACAACTCCAGGGACGAGCGGGGCGTCGCGATGCTGTACGCGGCCGTCTTCCTGCTCTCATCGGTATGGCTCGTATCCCTGGCGCTCGATATGGGAAAGCTCATGGCGACGAAAACGCAGCTTCAGAGGGCGGCGGACGCGGCCGCGCTCGCGGGTGCTTCCGCGGTGGATTCCCAGACCGGGAATCTCATCGAGGCCCTGGCCCGGGACCGGGCCGCGAAGACCGCCTGCTCGAACGAGGCGCTGCGGGAGGTTGCCGAGCCGGTGGTGATCGACCCGGACGCCGACGTGGCCTTTCCAAGGTTCAATTGGGTGCAGGTGACCGTCCACCGTACCGCGGACACCGGAAATCCCATGACCACGATCTTCGCGCGGTCGCTGGGCATCATGTCCATCGACGTTCAGGCCACGGCAACCGCGGAGGTGTCCCCCATCAACCCCTGCGACGGGACCCCACCGTTCGCGATGACTGCGGGCGGTTACGCCCCCGACCAGGATTACACCTTCAACCTGGATCCGAGCGCCCTGCAGCCCCTGGGCGCCACCGCGATCGACTCCTACATCCTCGACTACGTCTCCTTCCAAGCCGGAGGGAACGGTTGCAACCAAGGGCCTTGCTCCCAGGTGGGCGGAGGCACGCTCGGCTGCTACATCGTGAATGGATACGGGTGCTGCCTGAAGAAGGGGGATGAGTTCTGGACCCTGCTCCTCAACGACCATTTCTCCACCGTGAAGAACTCGTTGAAGGACAGGTGGAATGGCGATACCGACCAGAGGGAAGGAATCACGTACGCGGACTACGCTGGAAACGGAAACCGCGTCCTGATCTGCCCGATCGTCGAGGTCCTGGGCGGCGGCGGCGGGAACTCCGCGGACCGGGGAGGGCAGGGAGGCAGCGGCGTGGTTGCCCGTTTCAGCGAGGGGATCCAGGGGAACAACGTCAATGAACTGGGGCCCAGCCGGGTGAGGATCGTGGGATTCACCGGATTCTTTCTTACCGAGAAGCCCACGCCGAACCAGCTGATCGTGGGCCGGGTCATCAACTATGTGGCTCCCGGCGACCCCGACCCGGACGCGTCGTCCCAGACCAAGCTCTATGGGACGCGTCTCGTGCTGGGGAACGAATAGGGCGATTCCAACACGCTCGGATAGGAAGAACGCATGACGGACACGAATTCCAATCACGACGGTAGGCCGGTGCAGGGCGGGGACCCCGGCGGAAACGGCACGGGGCCGATCACGTTCCTGGTCATTCTGAACGATGAGCGGGACCGCTTCAGCACGCGCACGGCCATCGACGGTCTTCCCGGCGTCGAGCTGGTCGGCGAGCGGACCGAGCTCCGAAGCGGGCTCCTGCTCGCGCGCCAGCTGAGGCCGCGCATCCTCCTCCTCGATCTTCCGGAAAAGTGCGACGAAGCCCTGATCGCGGCGGGCAGCTTCAAGCTCGACTTTCCCGACATCGCGCTCTTCCTGATGTCCAATACGCTCGATCCTCAAGTGCTTCTAAAGGCGATTCGCGCCGGAGCGCAGGAGGTCTTGAAGAAGCCTCTGGACAAGGTGCTTCTTCAGGAAGCGGTCGAGCGCGTTTCGCGGAGCGGCGCCGCACGTTCCGCTGGGGAAACCCGGGCGCGCTCGATCATCTCTGTGTTCGGACCGAAGGGCGGCGTCGGGACCTCCACCATCGCCGCGAATCTCGCGGTGGCCTTCAAGGCGCACTTCGGCGTCAACTCCGTGCTCGCCGACTTCGACCCCGCTTCGGGCGATGCCGCGCACCTTCTCGGGCTCAAGGCCGAGCATTCGATCGCGGACGTGGCCCGCGCGCCCAGGATCGACTCCCCCACGGTGCACATGAATCTGCTGCACCACCGGACCGGCACCGCGGTCCTGGCGCAGCCCGAGGACATGAACAAGGTCGAGGTGGTCACGCCCGCCCAGGCCGGGGGGATGATCGACGCGCTTTCCTCTTCCTTCGACGTGGTCGTCATCGACACGCCGCACACCTTGGACGAGGTCTCGCTCGAGCTCTTCGACCGGAGCACGTCGATCCTCATCGTCCTCGAGCTGAGCGTTCCCGGGATCCGTGCCGCCCGCCGCGCTCTCGACGTGTTCGAGCGGCTTCGATACACGGCGGTTCCCGATCGCGTGAAGATGATCGTGAACCGGTATTCCCGAAGCCGCGCCTTGATCTCGCTCGACGAGCTGGCCGAGGCGCTCCAGAGCCGCGCCTATCAGACCATCGAAAACGACTATCAGCGGATCTTCACGTCCGTGAACTCCGGGCGTCCCCTCTGTCTGGACGATCCCGAGACTCCCGCCGCGCGCGATCTCATCACGCTTGCCGGCAAATTGATCGGCCGGGAGGCGCCCGCGGCCGTGGCCGGCGCCCGACGCGGCCTCTTTGGAAGGATGGCGCCCCGATGAGCCTCCGAGATCGCCTGCGACGCTCCCCTGTGGCCACACCCGGAAGCACGCAGGAATTCGCGCCCGTCGAAAGGAACGGCGGCCCGCAGGACGAGCTGACGGAGCTCAAGCGCCGGCTCCATCACGATCTCATCGCGAAGCTCAATTTCGCGAGCATGGAGGACATGGACGAGGCGCAGCGCCGCGAGCAGGTGGAGTCGCTGGGCAGGAAGCTCCTCGCCGAATCCGACGTCAAGCTCACCCGCGGGGATGAGGAGCGGCTGGTCCAGGACCTCCTGCACGACGCCTTCGACCTCGGGCCCATCACCCCCTTCCTCATGGACGAGGAGATTTCGGACGTCCTGGTCAATACGCACCGGCAGGTGTACGTCGAGCGGCTCGGAAAGCTCGAGCTGACGAGGGCCCAGTTCCGGGACGAGGCCCACCTCCGGCTGATCATCGACCGCATCGTGTCCCGCGTGGGCCGGCGCCTCGACGAATCGAGCCCGCTCGTGGACGCGCGGCTTCCGGACGGATCGCGCGTGAACGCCATCATCCCTCCGGTGGCCCTGGACGGGGCGATTCTCTCCATCCGCCGCTTCCGCCGCCGCGCGCTCTCGATCGAGAATCTGCTCGAGCTGGGATCGCTCTCCGGGCCCATGGCGCATCTCCTCCGTGGAATCGTGCGGGGGCGGGTCAACGTGATGATCACCGGCGGGACCGGCTCGGGGAAAACGACCCTGCTCAACATCCTTTCCCGGTACATCCCCAACGGCGAGCGCATCGTCACCATCGAGGATTCCGCGGAGCTCCAGCTCCAGCAGCCGCACGTGGTGCGCCTGGAGACGCGGCCCCCCAACATCGAGGGGAAGGGAACGATCACGCAGCGCGAGCTGGTTCGGAACGCGCTCCGCATGAGGCCCGACCGGATCGTGGTCGGTGAGGTCCGCGGGGACGAGGTGCTGGACATGCTCCAGGCCATGAACACGGGGCACGACGGATCGCTCACCACGCTCCACGCCAACGGGCCGAGGGACGCGCTCCATCGACTCGAGAACCTCGTGCTCATGGCGGGTCACAACCTTCCGGACAAGGCCATCCGCGAGCAGATCGTTTCCGCGCTCCAGGTCGTGGTCCACGTCTCGCGCATGTCGGACGGTACGAGAAAGGTGCTGAGCATCGAGGAGATCGTGGGCATGGAAGGCAGCGTCGTGACCATGCACGAGATCTTCCGCTTCGTGCGCACCGGGATCGGTCACACGGGCATCATTCAGGGACGCTATGAAGCGACGGGGATCGTTCCGCACTTCACCGAGAGAGTGGAGCTTGCGGGAACCGACCTGTCCGGGATCTTCCAGAGGACTCCGTCTCAGTGATTTTCTTCTTCGTCTCGCTCCTCATCTTCTGCGCCACCGTCGCCCTGTACTTCTCGCTCCTGCTCCGGAAACGCGAGCAGAGCACCCAGAAGCTGAAAGAGCGGGTCGGGGTGGCCAAACCGGTCCAGGGAGAATGGGCGCCTCTGGCGGTCGAGCGGGACGAGCGGCTCAGCGCCATTCCCGCGATCGATCGAGTCCTTCGCGGCCTCGCCATCGCCCGGCGTCTGGAGCTCCTGCTCTACCAGGCGGGCATGTCGATCCGGGTCGGCTCCTTCCTCCTCCTGATCGCCCTCCTCGGAATCACAGGCTTCATCGTGGGAATCGGCGTCTTCCACAAGGCGCTCCACGGCGTGGTCTTCATGCTCGTCCTCGGATTCATCCCGTTCATCATCGTGCGCCACAGGCGTGGCGTCCGTCAGCAGCAGTTCTCCGAGGAGTTCCCGGATGCCCTCGACCTCCTGGTGAGCGCCCTTCGCGCGGGGATCTCCTTCTCGGCCGCCCTTCAGGTGGTCTCGGAGGAGTCTCCCGAGCCGGTGCGCTCCGAATTCGCGATCCTGGTCGAGGAGCAGACGCTGGGCCTCGAGCTGCGCGACGCGCTGACGAACATGACGAACCGCGTCCCTTCGCTCGATCTCAAATTCTTCGCCACCGCGGTGACGCTCCAGCGTTCGACGGGAGGCAACCTGACCGAGGTGCTCGAGAATACGAGCCGCCTCATCCGGGACCGGTTCCGGATCCTGGGGGACGTGAAGACCTTCACCGCGGCCGGCCGTCTCACGGGGATGATCCTGAGCGCCTTGCCGCTGGGTATGTGTGTCCTGATGCTGATGGGGGCTCCGGAATACTTCCGCCTCATGTGGGACCATCCGACCGGACGCTCGATTCTGGGAATGGCCTTCATGCTGCAGTTCCTCGGCTGGCTCGCCATTCGCAGAATCGTGGACGTCAAGGTCTGACGCCGTGCTGCTCCTCGCGACCATCCTCTTCGCCGTCGCCTTCGGCACCGGACTCCTCGCGGTCTACCAGATCCTCGTGCGCGACCGGGATCCGGTCGTCGCGCGGCTCCGGGACCTGCGCGCGCGGACCGTGGCCGCGCGCCCCGAGGTCAAGAAGGAGCGGGCGTGGACCCTCGCCGATGCCCTCGCCACGCTGGGAGGATTCCTTCCGACCCGCGAGAGCGACGAGAGTCTGCGCTCGGGCCTCGAGCGCGCGGGGATCCGCGCGCCGCGTGCCGAGCTGGTGTTCCTGGGTACCAAGGTATTCCTGGCGTTCACCAGTGGACTAGCGTGGGTCACGATCAGCTACGCCCTGGCACGGCCGATGGGCTCGATTCTCCTCCAGGGAGGGATCGCGGTTGTGGTCGGGTTCTATTTCCCCACGTTCTGGCTCTACCGGAAGGGGGAGGCACGGAAGGCCCAGATCCAGGCCGCGCTCGCCGACACCCTGGATCTGCTCGTGGTATGCGTCGAGGCGGGACTGGCACTGAACGCCGCCATCGAGCGCGTGGGGAGGGAGGTCGAGCTGTCCAGCCCCGCTCTGAGCGACGAGCTTCTGCTCGCGAACCAGGAAATCCAGACCGGGCTGGCCCGGTCGGAGGCGCTGCGACGCCTGGCCCGGCGGACCGGCGTCGAGGACATCTACGCGCTCACCGCCATGCTCATCCAGGCCGAGAAACTGGGTGCCAGCATCGCCCAATCCCTGCGCGCCCACGCCGAGTCCATGCGCACCAAGCGGCGGCAGCGGGCGGAGCAGGCAGCGCGCAAAGCGGGTATCAAGCTTGCATTTCCATTGGTGTTCATGATATTCCCTGCGCTACTCATCGTCATCCTGGGCCCAGCAGCCATCCAGCTCATGCAAGCCTTGGCCGCCCAGAGCACGCACTAAGAAAAAATAAGCTCGGAGGGAGGTGAGCGGTATCTTGCTGCTCAAGATCCTCATCTGGGTCGTGGTAGTGGTGCTCGGCTTGCTGTGGTGGAAGCGCAGGTCCGCAAACAAGAACAAGGACCGGACCCGCCGGTAAATCCTCGACACCGCGCTCTCGCGGTCGAGGCGGTTTTCGGCTCTCATCAAGGCCCCAAATTCCAACATCATCCGGCGGAGGTCATGCGGCTCCGCCTTTTTGTTTGGAATACACCCGCTCCGGGCGGCGTAGTACAGTGCGCGTCGAATGGGTGACATCAAGCCCGACCGCTCCGCGGTTCCCGACGCCGAGATCGTCCAACTGGTGCTGGGCGGCGAGATCGACGCCTTCGACGAGCTCGTCCGCCGCACGCGCCGCCCCGCCTACCGCCTGGCGCGCCGAATCACGCGCAACCACGAGGATGCCGACGATGTGGTCCAGGAGAGCTATGTCAAAGCCTACCGCGCTCTCGGCCGTTTCGAGGCGGGTCGCGCCTTCGGGCCCTGGTTTTACACGATCGTCGCGAGGGCTGGGCAACCTCTCGGAGGAGCACCGAGGGATTCTGGCGCTTCGCGTGGACGCGGACCTTTCGTATTCGGACATCGCGGGCGTGCTCGATCTTCCGGTGGGCACGGTGATGTCCCGTCTGGCGCGCGCTCGCGAGGCGCTGCTCGAGGAAGTGGAGAAACTGAGGGCTGCGAGATTCCGTCGATGAGCATGAGAGACCGGCCGATCCATCCCCCTTCCGAAGACCTGTTCGCCTACCGCGACGGAGAGCTTTCCCCGGAAAAGCGCGCGCTGATCGAGGCGCACGTCATGGGATGCAGCACGTGCCGCTCCTTCATCGACCAGGTCTCCTCCCTCGAGGCCGAGCTTCGGCAATCCCCGGACCGGGCCCCCGCGGAATACCTGGAGCGCCTGCACGAGACGGTCCGTGCGCGCATCGTCGCCTCCGGCCCGCCGGGCGAGGACGTCGAGGAGTTGGCGGCCGTGGCGGGGCCGTCCCCGGCCTTGAGCCATGACCGTCGCGCCTCGAGCCGGTTGGGAGGACGCGAGCGTCGTGGGGAGAGCGCCGGCACGGCCGGTGAGAATGTCCGTGTGAAGGAGGCTCCGCGCCTTCCCTGGGCCGCCGTATTTTCCACTGCGAGCGCCGCCGCGGCGGTCCTCGTCGTGGTGGTCATCCTCATGAGACAGGGATTCGATCATCGTGCACCGCTGCCGGAGCCTTCCAGGGTGGGCGGGGCGAAGCCCGACCGCGACCTCAAGGCGGGCACGGCCGCTGGCAAGAAATCCACCGGACAGGACAAGCAGGGCTATCTCGAAAAGAACAAGGACCAGGGAACGCTCGGTGCAGAGAAGCCCGTCGAGGAGAAGCGCGAGGCGCTTCGCCTGAATCGGGCGAGGACGAACCCGGAGCCGGGCGAGGTCGGCAAGGTCGCGGCCACCGGGGAGGCGGGGTCTGCGGAAGCGGAGAGCGTCGGGAAGAACGCTCCGCAAGAGGCCGTCCGCGAAGAGAAGTCGAGCGACGAGGGAACCCGCCAGCGTGCGGACGCAGCGGTGCCGGCAGTGCCGGCGCCGCAGGCATTGACGGCGCCTCCCGCGACATCCGACGAGCTCCAGGCCCAGAGCCCCTACGACGCGCTCATGCAGCGACTCGGCATCCCGCCTGTCTGGGACGGCTCGCGGGTCACCCCCGAAGCGCTGGAGCGCGCGGAGCCCGAGCTTCGGGCCCTCTACGTCTCCGGCGGCGCGGGGCAGGACTCCGCTCGCATCCGTCTCTACCTCGCCGAAGCGGTCCGGGCGCGGTACACGCCGGGAGATTCCGTCGCGTACGAGGAGATCGAGCACCACTACAAGCGCGCCATCGCGCTCTCGAAGGGGGACGTGAAGACGGCCCGTGTCGCCGCCGAGCGGCTCCAGACGCTGCAGAAGTAGCCGCCACGGCGAAGCCGCCCGGGGTCCGCCCGCCTCGCGGGCCTACTGAATCAGCCTCCGCTTCATCAGCCTCAGCGCGAGCGCCGAGAGCGCCGCCGCGAGCACCACCACGTAGATCGCGCTCACCACGATCGGGCCGCGCCACCACCCCAGCACCGAAGCGCGCACCAGGTTGGAGACGTGCGTGAGGGGCAGGCACCAGGCGACCCAGAACGCCCAGCGGGGCAGGATGCTCACCGGGAAGAAGGTGCCGCTGAAGGTGAACATCGGGATGATCATGAGAAACATGGGTACGTTGAAGGAGGAGATATTCTTCGTGATCGAGGTGATGATGAGGCCCAGTGCCGCGAACATCGCTCCCGCGACCGCGGCGACCGGGATGACCCAGAGGCCCGACGGCCAGGCCACCAGACCGAGCGCGGTGAGGACGGCCATCATGATGGTGCTCGCGATGAGGGCCTTGGTCGCGCCCCAGAGAAGCTCTCCCAGGATGACGTCCTCGACCAGGAGCGGCGTCGCCAGGATGGCGTCGAACGTCCGCTGATAGTACATGCGCACGAACGAGGAATACGTCGTCTCGAAGTAGCTCCAGAACATGATCGCCACGGCCACGATCCCGGGCGCCATGAAGCGCAGGTAGGTGAGATCGCGCCCTTCGTACCGGACCTCGTGGATCAGGGATCCAAGCCCGAACCCGAACGCGAACACGTAGAGGATGGGCTCGGAGAGGGGCGGGAGGAACTCGGTCTTCCAGTTGGTCAGGTAGACCTCGAAGTCCCGCTGCCAGACACGGAAGGCGCGGAGGGACGTATTGCGGAGAAGCGCGCGCATGGTGCTCAATCGCGGAGCGCCCTTCCGGTCAATTTCAGGAACACGTCCTCGAGGGTCGCACGGCGGATCAGCCGGTCTTGCTGCGGAAAGCGCTGATCGAAGGTCCGCTCGATGTGATCCCCCTCCTGCGGGTAGAAGTAGAGCCGGCCCCCCAGCTCCTCCAGCCGTCCGGGGAGCGCGCGCAGGAAATTCAGAAAATCCTCGCCGTAGTTCCAGGCCTCGACCACCGTCCGCCCCACCTCGCGCTCCACCAGCTCCTGGGGCGTTCCCTCGAGGAGAATCGTTCCGCCATCCATGATCACCACGCGATCGCAGAGCTGCGAGGCTTCCTCCATGTAGTGGGTGGTGAGGAGCACCGTCGTCCCATGGGCCCGCAGCCCGCGGACCCGATCCCAGATCGCGTGCCGCGCCTGGGGATCCAGACCGGTCGTGGGCTCGTCGAGGATCAGCACGCGGGGCTCGTTCAGGAGCGCCCGGGCCAGGATGAGCCGGCGCTTCATGCCGCCCGAGAGCGCCATGATGGGAGCGTGCGCCTTGTCCGAGAGCGCCACGAACGCGAGGAGCTCCAGCGCGCGGTCGCGGACCACCC
Organism: Candidatus Eiseniibacteriota bacterium; assembly: GCA_005893165.1. Classification (GTDB taxonomy): domain Bacteria; phylum Eisenbacteria; class RBG-16-71-46; order SZUA-252; family SZUA-252; genus WS-7. The sequence continues at coordinate 9,044 of VBOR01000008.1, forward strand.
GGCGGGGAAGCCCGAAGTAGCGGCCGTACACGAGGAGATTCTTGAGCACGTGGAAATCGGGATCGAGGTTGTCCTCCTGCGGGCAGACCCCGAGGATGCGCTTCACGTCGCGCGGCCGCTCGCGCACGTCCAGATCGTGGATCCACGCCGTGCCCGAGGTCGGAGGAAGGAAGCAGGTGAGCATGCGCACGGTGGTGGTTTTCCCGGCGCCGTTCGGTCCCAGGAACCCCACGATCTCCCCGCGCGCCACCTCGAAGGAGACGCCGCGAACCGCCTCGACGTCGCCGTATCGCTTGGTCAGCTCCCGCGCCGTGATGGCCGGCCCCTTCCGCGCAGAGTCCATGGGTGCGAATGTAGCACGGCGGCACGTATACTCCGCGGATGAGCCAGGCGGCGCACGTCGGGGAGCGCGAGCCCAATCGACTCGCGAAGGAGCAGAGCCCCTATCTGCTCCAGCATCAGTGGAACCCGGTGGACTGGTATCCCTGGGGTCCGGAAGCATTCGCGAAGGCGCGCCGCGAGAACAAGCCCGTCTTCCTCTCGATCGGCTACAGCTCGTGCCACTGGTGCCACGTCATGGAGCACGAGTCCTTCGAGAGCGACGCGATCGCGAAGCTCCTGAACGAAAACTTCGTTTCGATCAAGGTGGATCGCGAAGAGCGCCCCGACGTGGACGAGATCTACATGCGCGCCGTCCAGCTCCTCACCGGCTCGGGAGGATGGCCCATGTCGGTCTTCCTCACTCCCGACCAGAAACCCTTCTGGGGAGGGACCTATTTCCCTCCCGACGACCGCGGAGGCCGGCCGGGCTTCGCGTCCATCCTCGGCGCCCTGTCCGACACCTACACCGGCCGTCGCTCCGAGGTGGAGGCCGCCGCGGACCGGCTGTCGGCCGCGCTCCGGCAGATGGAGGGAGGGCGCCAGTTCGTGGCGACGGGGGCGCTCGACCGCTCCGTCCCGGAGCGCGCGATCGAGGAGCTGATCCAGACCTACGATCGCCATTACGGCGGATTCGGCGGGGCGCCGAAATTCCCGCCGCACGGCGCGCTCGAGCTTCTGCTCCGCGCGACGTCGATGACGCCGCGGGAGGACCTGGAGCGGATCATCCGCGGAACCCTGGACGGCATGGCGATGGGGGGCATCCGGGACCAGGTCGGCGGAGGATTCCACCGGTACGCCACCGACGCCATCTGGGTCGTGCCGCACTTCGAGAAGATGCTCTACGACAACGCCCAGCTCGCCTCGGTCTATACGGAGGCATTCGCCCGGTGGCAGAACCCCGAGTACCGCCGCGTGGCCGAGGAGGCCCTCGGGTGGATCGCGCGCGAAATGACGTCGGAGGAGGGGGGCTTCTTCTCCGCGCTGGACGCGGACTCGGAAGGGGGGGAGGGCGCGTACTACCTCTGGCTTCTAAAGGAGATCACCGACGTGCTGGGCCTCGAGGAGGGAGACCTCTTCTCGCGCGTGTACGGCATCGAGGAGATTGCGAACTTCGTCGATCCCGTGACGGGAGAGGAGCCCGGAAACATCCCCTACATG
>VBOR01000058.1 GCA_005893165.1 Candidatus Eiseniibacteriota bacterium
AGGACGCGGAGGCGGTGCTCGAGGCGCTCGAGCTTCCGCACCGTGTCGTGCTGCTCGCCGCGGGGGACCTGAGCTTCGCCGGCGCGAAGTGCTACGACCTCGAGACCTGGGCGCCGGGGGAGGGGGGACGCTGGCTCGAGGTCTCCTCCTGCACGAACTTCGAGGACTTCCAGGCGCGGCGCGCCGGGATCCGGTACCGGCCCGGGCCGGGCCAGAAGGCGGAGTACCTGCACACGCTGAACGCGTCGGGCCTGGCGCTCCCGAGAACGTACGCGACGCTCCTCGAGTATCACCAGACGGAGCGGGGGACGGTACGTCTTCCGGAGGCGCTCCTCCCGTACTGGGACGGCGATCGAGAGATCGCGCCCCTCTGAGGCACGGCAGCATGGCGGAACCGCGCGCGGCCGCGCCAACGACGGTGCGGCCTTTGTCCTACAAGATGTACCTCTTCCTCGCCATCGTCGCGCTCATGGCGGCGCTCGTGCTCCATTCCAACTACCTGATCTCACGCCTCAACACCGAGACCCAGACGCTCTGCGCCGTGCTCGCGCGATTCTTCGCGATCACCACCTTCAAGGCCGCCGAGGATCCGACCCTGCGTCCCATCTTTCGTGAGGTGGTCGCCAACATCAATTTCCCGATCATCCTCACGGACACCGGCGGAATTCCGCGCGCGTGGAAGCTCATCGACGTCCCGCCCTCGGCGGTCCCCGACTCGGTGCTCCAGAAGGCCTCGGAGACCGGCGTCGTGCCGCCCCTGGTGAAACAAATCCAGGAGGAGGCCGCGAAGCTGGACCGCAGGCACCCGCCGATCAAGGTGGAGCGGCTCGGAACGCCCGGCGTTCTGGGCTACGTGCACTACGGCGAGCCGCCGCTGGTCGGAAAGCTCCGCTGGGTGCCCTACATCGAATTCGGCGTGATTCTGGCGCTCCTGGTCTTCGGCTTCGTGGGATTCCGGACCTTGATGACCGGGGAGCAGAGGTCGCTCTGGGCCGCGCTGGCCAAGGAGACCGCGCACCAGCTCGGGACGCCCATCTCCTCGCTCCTCGGCTGGTCGGCGCACCTGCGCGAAGCCGCGTCGGCGAAGGAGCCCGCGCCGGAGCGGCTCGAGGCGATCGCGGGAGAGATCGATCTCGATCTCGAGCGTCTCGAGAAGATCGCCTCCCGCTTCGGGCAGGTCGGCTCCGTGCCCGCGCTCCGGGAAGGAGATCTGACCGAGACCGTCGCGGGCGTGGTCCGCTATTTCCGGCACCGGCTGCCGCACCTCGGCGGGGGCACGGAGATCGTGGAGCGTTACGAGCCCGTTCCACGCGTCGCGTTCCATCCGGACCTCATGGAGTGGGTCGTCGAGAACCTGATCCGGAACGCGATCGACGCGGGGGACAAGGAGCATGGCGAGATCGTGATCTCGACCGTATGGGTGCCCGAGCGCCTTGCGAGGCGGGTGGTCCACGAGTATCATCGGGGCAGAATTTCCATCGTGGAATCCGTTCCCGGCCACGGGACCACCATCGCCGTGGCGCTGCCCGTCGCACCTTCCCCGAACGCCGGTTCCGCGTAATCCAGAGATCCAGGATCATGCCTGCCCAAGACCGAAAGATTCTCTGGGCCGATGACGAGATCGACCTCCTCAAGCCCCACATCCTGCTATTGGAGTCGAAAGGGTACCGGGTGACGTCGGTCTCGAACGGCACCGACGCCGTCGCGTGCGCCGCCCGCGAGAAATTCGACGTGGTGCTGCTCGACGAGTCCATGCCGGGACTGGGAGGGCTCGCGACCCTCGAGGCGATCAAGGAGCGCGATCCCCTGGTGCCGGTGGTCCTCGTGACGAAGAACGAGGCGGAATCCCTCATGGACGAGGCGATCGGAAAGCACATCGACGACTACCTCATCAAGCCCGTGCGCCCGACGCAGATCTTCCTGGCGCTGAAGCGCCTGCTCGAGGCGGACCGATTGCAAGATAGCCAGCGCGCCCGCGGGTACGTGGCGGAGCAGGCGCGGCTGCGGGCCGAATCCACGGGAGGGCTGGACTGGCGAGGGTGGATCGATCTCTACGCGAGGAGCGCGCAGTGGGACGTCGAGCTGGACAAGGTCGAGGACGCGGGTTTGAAGCAGGCGCATCAGGATCAGCGCCGCGAGCTGAACGTCGAGTTCAGTCAGTACGTGGAGGCATCCTACGCCACGTGGCTCACCGCGGGGACGGAGCCCGATTCCGGCGCTCCTCCGCTGTCCGTCCACGTGATGGAGCGCTGGGTGGCCCCGTTGCTCCGGGAGAAGCGCCGGGTGTACTTCATCCTGGTCGACTGCATGCGCCTGGATCAGTGGCTGACCATCGAGCCCTTGCTCCGGGAATTCTTCGACGTGACCGTCGACCACCACGTCTCGATTCTTCCCACGGCGACCCCGTATTCGCGGAATTCGATCTTCGCGGGCCAGTACCCGGACGAGATCCAGCGGCAGCATCCCGAGTTCTGGCACGAAGGGCCCGGGGACGAGCGGAGCAAGAACCGGTTCGAGCGTCAGCTCCTCGATCTCAACCTGAAACGGCTCGGCGTCGAGCTGGCGTCCCCGCCCAAGTACATCAAGATCTACAATGCGGAAGAGGCCAACAACGTGCGCCGGAACGTCGTGACGTTCCAGAACATCCCGCTCGTGGCGCTGGTCTTCAACTTCCTGGACATGCTCACGCACGGGCGCTCGGAGTCGGACCTCCTGAGAGAGCTGGCCCCGGACGAGTCGGCCTTCCGCTCGGTGATGCGCTCCTGGTTCCTCCACTCCTCGCTCTTCGACGCGCTGAAGTGGATGTCGAAGCAGGACTGCACGGTGATTCTCACGACCGATCACGGCGCCATCCTGAGCCGGCGCTCCGCGCTCGTCTACGGGACCCGCGAGACCTCCACGAATCTCCGGTTCAAGTTCGGCGCCAATCTGACCTCCGACCCGAAATACGCGGTGCCCGTGAAGGATCCGAGTCGCTTCCACCTGCCCGCCGATTCCATGAACAAGAACTACATCATCGCCAAGGAAGATTTCTATTTCGTCTACCCGACCCACTTCCATGAATACGAGAACAAGTACCGTGGGAGCTTCCAGCACGGTGGAATCTCGCTCGAGGAGATGATCCTCCCCACGGCCACCCTCACGCCCCGGCGCTGATCCTTGGAACTCGAGCGGCGCTCGCTCCTCCGCGGAGCCCAGGGAACGACGGCATTCGGGAAGCGTCTGGGGCGCCTTCTCACCACGGGCGACTGGGTGGGACTCACGGGCGAGATGGGCGCGGGGAAGACCACCCTCGTCGCCGGGATCGTCGAGGGGATCCACCCGGGGCAGAAGAGCCGCAGTCCGACCTACGTCCGGGTCGAGGTCTATGGACGGGCGCCCGCGATCGTTCACGCGGATCTCTATCGTCTGGAACGCGCCGAGGAGTGGGACACGCTCGGGATCGAGGATCTGGCGGGGGCGGAGTCCGGAGCGATCGTGCTCGTGGAATGGGCCGACCGCGCTCCGGGGCGGCTGCCGGAGGAGGGACTCCGTGTGTCGCTCCGCTACGCCGGCCAGGATGCGCGCGAAGTGCTTCTCGAGGCGCGGGGGGAGCGGTGGCAGCGTCTGCTTCGCGAGGCCGCTCTGGGGTCCGGGTCGTGAGCGCCGGGCGTCTCGTCCTGGGAATCGACACCGCCCAGCGATTCGGCTCGATCGCCCTCGCCGGGAATGGAAACGCGGCGGCCTGGGAGTCGCTCGCTCCCGGGGAGCATTCGAGCGGACTCTCCCGTGCCGCGGAGCGGATCCTCTCGGGACGCGGGCTCGAGCTCCAAGATCTTGCCGGAATCGCCGTCTCGGGCGGGCCCGGCTCCTTCACGGGGCTCAGGATCGGGCTCGCCTGGGCGAAGGGGGTCTGCCTGGGTCTCTCCCTCGAGCTGACGCTCGTCTCCGAGCACGAGGTGAACGCGTACCGGCACCGGCAGTCTCCGGGCCTGATCGCCACCGTGCTCCCCGGGGAGCGCGGCGAAGCGCAGGCGGCGCTCTGGTCGGGGGGGACCGGGGTCTCGTGCCTCTGGGGGCCGGAGCGCGTCCACGAGAAGGAGCTCGTCGCCACGCTGCGTGAGGCGGCGGGAGCTTCCAAGGTCACGGTCGCGGCGCCGGAGCTTCCGTCCCCGCTCCTGGAGTCGCTCCGGGGAGCGGGATTTCTCACGGCCTCGGCGGACTCGCTTCCTCCGACCGCCGCCGCGGTCGCCGAGCTGGGGGACCGGAACCTTCTCGCCGGACGCGCGGAGGATCTGGCCGCGGCCGCTCCCTCCTACGGGCGCGCGCCGAACGCGCGCAAACCCACTCCCTCGCCATGAACGAAGACGATTCGCTCCGCATCGTTCCGCTCTCGAGGGAGCATCTGGACCAGATCCTTCCCATCGAGCGCGCCTCCTTCTCCGACCCCTGGACGCGCGGGATGTTCGAGTCGGAGCTGGATCAGGAGCCGCAGGGGTACGTCCGGGGGATGCTGCGTCGAGGAACCGTCATCGGATACGTCTTTGCGGTGTTCATCCCGGACGAGGCGCACATTGGAAATCTCGCCGTGGCACCCTGGGAGCGGCGCAGCGGGATCGCCCAACGCCTCCTGGACCAGCTGGTGCGCGATGCCTCGAACGAGGAGATCAAGCGCGTCACTCTGGAGGTGCGCGCGTCCAATCATGGAGCACGTAAGTTCTATTACAAGAATAGCTTCATCGACATCGCGATCCGAAAGAACTACTACCGGAGCCCCGTGGAGGATGCTATCGTGATGTTTCGCGTCCTCCCGGAGGATCCGAGCGCATGAGCTGGCTGAAGAGGTCAAAAGAAGGGCTCAAAACGCCGCAGCGGAAACGCGAGCTTCCCGACGGCCTCTGGACCAAGTGCGAGGAATGCGGCGAGATCCTGTACCAGAAGGAGCTCGAGCGGAATCTCTGGACCTGCACCAAGTGCTCCTACCATTTCCGGATCCCGGCGCGCACCTACGTCAAGATTCTCCTCGATGAAGGATCCTTCGTCGAACGCTTCTCCGAGGTCGTCTCCACCGATCCGCTGCGGTTCCGCGATACGAAGCGCTACGCCGACCGCCTGAAGAAAGCGCGCGAGGAGACGGGGCTGAGCGAGGCGATCCTCGTCGGGGAGGGGACCATCGAGGGGCGGCCGCTCGTGATCGGAGTCATGGACTTCGCCTTTCTCGGAGGGAGCATGGCGTCCGCGGCCGGGGAACGGATCGCGCGGGGAATCTTGCTATCCCTCGAGAAGCGCCATCCGCTCGTGCTCCTCTCCTCCTCGGGAGGAGCCCGGATGTTCGAGGGAATTCTCTCGCTGATGCAGATGGCGAAGGCGAACGCGCTCCTCGCCCGGCTCTCCGACGCGGGCGTTCCCTACATCTCCATCATGACGCATCCGACCACGGGAGGCGTCACGGCCAGCTTCGCCTCGGTCGGGGACGTGATCCTGGCGGAGCCCAGGGCGCTGATCGGCTTCGCAGGTCCCCGCGTCATCAAGCAGACGATCAATCAGGAGCTGCCGGAGGGCTTCCAGACCTCCGAGTTCCTTCTCGCGAAAGGAATGATCGACCGGATCGTTCACCGGAACGAGCTCCGGAAGACCCTCTCCTGGCTCCTCCAGTTCTTCGCCGCCGCGGCGATGCTGCCCCAGAAGCCGCGCCGCCGCGCCGGAGAGACGCTGGCCCGCTTCCGCGCCGTCGGGGGACCGATCGCGCAGACCGCGGCCCCTCCGCCGAAACCCCCCGAGGAGGCTCCCGCTCCCGGGGTGCCCCTGCGCGAGTTCCAGCCTTCGGCGACTCAGGGACCGAACGGCGTTCCGGCCGCTCCGTCGGGCGAGACGCCTGCGGAAGCGCCCAAAGAAACGCCCGGGTCCACGCCGGGCGGCTCGACCGCGTTCCCCGCCGACCGAGAGATTCCCATCCGAGAATGAAGGCGCCTGCGAGCGCCACCCTGACGAGGCGCCTCGATGAGATGTACCGCTTCGAGAGGTCCGGGATGCGCCCCGGCCTCGTCGGGATCGAGCGCTTGCTCGAGACGGCGGGGCGCCCGGATCGCGCCTTCGCCTCGATCCTGATCGCGGGAACGAACGGCAAGGGCTCCACGGCGGCGCACCTGGATTCGTGTCTCCGGGCCGCGGGATTCAAGACGGGCCTCTACACCTCCCCCCACCTCCTTCGCTTCCACGAGCGGATCCGAGTCCAGGGGCACGAGATCGAGGACGAGGCGCTGGAGTCGCTCCTGGAGCGATGGTGGCCCCGGTTCGAGGATCAGAAGCCCTCCTTCTTCGAGGCCGCGACGGCGCTCGGGTTCGATCACTTCGCGGCCTCGGGAATCGACGTGGCCGTGGTCGAGGTGGGTCTGGGCGGAAGGCTCGACGCGACCAACATCCTTTCGCCGCGCCTTTCCGTGATCACGACCATCAGCAGCGACCACAGCGAGATCCTGGGCAGCACCCTTCGCCGGATCGCCACCGAGAAGGCGGGGATCGTGAAGCCGGGGGGAACGGTCGTGTGCGGGGTCCGCGGCCGCGAGGCGCGATCGGCCATTGCCGCCGCGGCATCGGAACAGGGCGCCACGGTGCGCTGGCTCGGCGTGGACGCGCGGTACAAGACGCGGGGCATGAGCCTCCGGGATGGAACCGAGCTTCACCTGGAAACATCTTCGTTCTCAGGGAGGCTGCGCACGAATCTCTTGGGGAAGCATCAGGCGCGAAACGCGGCGCTCGCGGCGCTGGCGGCCGAGACGTGGCTCGAAGGACGCCCGGCTCCGGAGATCGCCTCCGCGATCGGGCGCGGCTTTGCGCTGGTGCGGTGGCCCGCGCGGGCCGAGCTGGTGCGCGAGGATCCGCCCGTCCTCGTGGACGTGGCGCACAACGTGGAGGGGGCGGCGGCCTTGGCGGAGACGGTGGGCGCGCTCTTTCCCGGGCGCGGCGTGGCGTTCGTCGTGGCGCTCTCGCGCGACAAGGCGCACGCGGAGTTCCTGAAGCGCCTGGGCCGGGTGGCCTCGCGTTTCTACCTCACCCAGTTCGAGGGAGAGCGCGCGACTCCGGCGTCCTCGCTCTTGGAGGCGGCCCCCTGCCGTCACCTCTCCTGTGACGCGGTCCCGTCCATCCCCGGGGCGCTCGACAGAGCACTCCTCTGGGCGAAGGGGACGGGAAGCGTCGTCGTGGTCGCCGGGTCCTTCTTCCTCCTCGCTCAAGCCCTGCCGCATCTCGAGGTGCGCGTCCCCGATGCGCTTTGACGGCCGGCTCGCCGGCCCGCTTTGCTTCCTCCTCGGCGCGCTCGCCGTTTCGGCGGCCGCCCTCCCACGCGGCGCGCACGCGCAGGCGCGGCCGTCCGACGATACCTACCACCTGAGGGCGGACCGCCTCTCCGGGTCGGCGACCTCGGACGAGGACGTGTACACCGCGGTCCACGTCACGGTCGAGCACGGTCCCACTACCGTCACCGGCGACTCCGCGCACGTGTATCGCCATCGCGAGCTGGTGGAGGTCATGGGAAACGTGAAGATCGTGGACGGGAAGACGCGGATGTGGGGGAGCACGGCCTCCTACAACCGGAAATCACGGCTCGCGGTCCTGCGCGGCAACGTCCGGATCGAGGAGGGCACCGCCAGGATCACGGGGCAGGAGGCGCGCTTCTACCGGAACGAGAACCGCTCGGTGATCGTCGGCAACCCGCAAATGCAGGATTCCTCGCGGACCCTGCGCGCCGACCAGATCGATTACGACCGCGCCAAGGACGTCGTGCTGGCCACGGGCAACGTGGTGGCCGTGGACCGGGCGGAGAGCACCACGGTCCATGCGGGGCGCATCCGGTACGACCGCGCGAGGAACTACGCCTGGGCTTCCGAGAACCCGGTGCTGACCATCGAGGAGGGGGGAGGCAAGTTCACCGGGGTCCGGGGAACGACGCTCGAATTCGACAACGAGAAGCGGGCGATCGTCGCGATGGGAGACGTGCAGGTGGAGCGGGACAAGCTCCGGGCCACGGGGGATCGCGGGGAGTTCTACGAGCGGGAGAATCGCGCGCTCCTGGTGGGCAAGCCGCGGGCCTGGGACGAGGAGGGAGAGGTGCGCGGCGACACCCTGGATCTCCGGTTCGAGAACCGCCGCGTGTCCTCGGTCCAGGTCCGCCCCCACGCCTCCGTGCGGTACGAAGCGAAGGCGGAGCATGGGCGCGCCGAGCGGACCGAGGCCTTCGGAGATACCGTGACCCTCGTGAATCCCGACGAGGAGACGCGCCGCGCGGTGATCGTCGGACACGCCCGGAGCCTCTACTGGCCCAGCAGCGAGGACAGCGCGCAGGGGGGGAGAAACCTCTCGAACGGCGACAGCATCGTCGTGGAATTCGAGAAGGGCAGAGCGCGGCGGGCCACGGTGCTGGGCGCTGCCGAAGGCACCTACTCCATGGCCGCCGAAGGAGACACGAGCCGCGTCAACCAGACGGAGCAGGTGCAGTACAAGGGACAGCGGATCGTCTACGACGTGGACAAGAACAAGGTCGAGGTCCAGGGCGCGGCGGACGTGACCTACAAGGAGCTGCGGCTCAACGCGGACAAGGTCATCTTCGACACGAAGACCGAGCGCATGCGCGCGGAAGGCAATCCGGTCCTCTACGACGCCAGGGACCGGATCACGGGCAATACCATGACCTACGACCTCTCCATACGGCGGGGCACCATCTACGGCGGGAAAACGACCTACGAGAGGGGCTACTACTACGGCGAGCAGATCCGGAAGGTCTCCGACGACGTGCTCGACGTGAGGAACGGCAGCTACACCACGTGCGATCTCGACCAGCCGCACTATCACTTCGGAAGCAGCAAGATGAAGATCATCCTGCGGGACAAGGTGATCGTGCGGCCGGCCGTCTTCTATATCAAGCACATCCCGGTCCTGGCCCTGCCCTTCTATGTGTTCCCGATCCGCGCGGGACGCCACTCGGGGTTCCAGCTGCCTCAGGTGGAGTTCGGCTCCTCGAGCCGGGGAGGAAAGTTCATCCGGAACGTCGGCTATTACTGGGCGGTGAACGACTACCTCGATGCGACGCTCTGGGGGGACTACTACCAGGATCTGCAGTGGATCGCGCATTCCCAGACCCGCTACCAGAAACGATACAAATGGTCGGGGGAGATCAACTCGTCCTTCCTGCACACCCTGGGAACCGGATCGGACCGGTGGGATTTCTTCGGCCGTCATTTTCAGACTCTGGGACCCGGCTTCACCCTCACGGGCCAGGGAAATTTCGTGAGCTCGAAGGATTACCTGCGCGAAGAATCGATCGGCAGATCGGTGCTGCTTCGCGTCCAGCGAAACCTGAACTCCCAGGTGTCGCTGAACAAGAGCTGGGGTGGCTCCTCGATGGTCCTGGGACTCCTGCGCAATCAGGATCTCGATCCCGATCCAGGCGGCCGCCGCGTGCAGCAGCAGCTGCCCTCCGCCAGCTTCTCCCTGAACGCGCGGCCGATCGGGCACCTTCAGCGAGGGAAGGAGCCGGCGTTCCTTCCCTGGCTCTCCTCGACGGTCTTCGGCTTCCGCTCCACCCTTCTGAGCGAGAGGGACCGCTACTTCGCGGCGAAACCCGAGACGACGTTCTCGACCGGCCCGCTCGGGCAAACCGACACCACGGTGGTTCAGGCCGACACGACCCTGGCGCTCGCGGGCTTTCTCCACGACTTCCGGCTCACCGACCAGCGTACGCTGCTCGGCTTCCTCAGGCTGAGCCCGAGCATGAGCTACTCCGAGATCTTCTACAGCAGGGACGCGGCGGGGAACCGGAACCAGAGGGCCGGAGTGTGGCAAGGAAACATCGGCGTGAACACGGCGCTGTACGGAAACTTCCGGCCCTCGATCGGCCCCCTGCGCGCGGTCCGTCACGTCGTGACGCCCTCGGTCGCGCTGGTCTACCAGCCGTCCTATCCGAAGCTGAATTACCTCGACCCGGCCGGGATTCTCCGTCCCCGCTTCACCGGGCTGCCCGGGATCGGGCTCTCCTCTTCGGAAACCCGCCTTCTCACCTTCTCCCTGCGCAACGACGTGCACGTGAAGTGGGGAGACGCCGCGCAGCCCAAGGTGCTGAACAACCTGATCCAGCTCGCGACCTTCGGCAGCTACGACCTGCTCGCGAATCGTTCGGGGCGGAGACCCCTTTCGGACCTGAACAGCTCGCTCAGCATCCATCCCGTCACCCAGGGATCCATCGACATGACGTTCGCCCACAACCCCTATGACGGAAAGCTCCTCAGCTTCGGCGTCACGAGCGGGCTCTTCTTCCGGGGCGTGAAGCGATCCCAGCTCCAGGAGGAGACGGTGCAGCTGGATCCCGCGGCGCAGGCGGTCCAGGCGCCGACGGGCTGGGTTCCTCCCACCCTCATCTCCTCCGATCTGCCCTGGACATTCTCCATCTCGCTTAGCCATTCGGGCTCGGCGCAGAGGCTCTCGACGGGCGGATACTCCCGCTGGAGAAACTCGCCCACGACCGCGAACACGTCCATCGGGATCAATCCCACGCAACACTGGCGCGTGGACTACTTCGCGCAGTTCGACGTCACGGGCCGGAAGCTGACCTCCTGGAACTACTCGGTGAAGCGCGACCTTCATTGCTGGGAAGCTCAATTCACGCGTGAGTTCTCCGGCGGAATCACGGAGTACTACTTCAAGATCAACGTGAAGAATCTTCCGGAGGTCTATTACGAGCAAGGCTCGCGCGGGTTGCGAGGCTTCGGTGGAATCCAGAACAATTTCTAGATCGAGGGGAGCGAAAAAAACCGCGCGGGCATCAGGATTTCGTTGACACCCCTTGGGGTGCGGCGTACGTTCACGCCCGTTCCGCCGAGAGGAGGTGAGACCAAGTGAACAAGACCGAGCTCATCGCCACCGTAGCAAGGAAGACAGGCCTTTCGGCACGCGAAGCGCGCGCCGCAGTGGAAACGCTCTTCTCCCCAGGCAAGGAAGGATTGATCGCGGCCGCTCTCATGTCCGGGAAGAAGGTTCAGATCACGGGATTCGGAACCTTCGAGACCCGCAAGCGCAAGGCACGCGAAGGACGCAATCCCCAGACGGGAGAGCGCATCAAGATCGCGGCATCCCGGTTCCCGGCGTTCCACGCGGGAAAGGCACTCAAGGATCGCATCAAGAAGTAACGTCTCGACCCCAGGCTTTGCGAAGGAGCGGGCAGGTGCGCCTACCCGCTCCTTTCGCGTTTCCGGCGCGCACGCCGGCTCTTCCCGCCCGATGACCCCTGCGCAGGCTCGAGATGCCGGCCCCGGCAGCCGAAATCTTGAACCAGGCGGCCCTTGCGGGGTATAGTCTCGGGCGTTCTCACCTGTTGCGCTGGAAAGGGGTGATTCCAACTGACGCGATTCCGGTCTCTACTCTTTCTGCTTGTCGCTCTAGGGCTTGCGGTATTCAGCCCTCGCCTCATGGGGAAGGGTACGCCGTGCGACATCCTCATTCAGGCCACGACGGATGTGTACGGCGAGCTCGCTCCCTGCGGCTGACACGCTCACCCGCTCGGCGGACTCGCCCGGAGGGCGAGTCAGTTCAAGGTAGGCGCCCTCAAATTCCCCAACCACTTGCGCGTGGACGCAGGGGATTTCTTCGGCGCGGCGGGCGCCCAGGACTCCCTCAAGAGCGCGTTTCTCGTCGGGGCCATGGACAAGCTCGGCTACGACGTGGTGACTCTGGGTGAGCGCGAGTTCAATTTCGGCCAGACGTTCCTGCTCTCCAACTTCAAGAAGACGAAAATCGAAGTGGTCTCGGCGAACCTGATCTACGCCGACAACAAGAAGCTCTTCGCGAAGCCCTACGTCGTGAAGAAGATGTGCGGCGCGCGCGTCGCCTTCTTCGGCCTCCTGGGCAAGGACGTGAGGATCCGGACGCTCGCGAGCGAGCGCGCGCTGGAGGTGCTCGACCCCGTCGCGACGGCCAAGGCCCTGATCCCCGAGATGCGCAAGAAGGCGGACATCCTCGTGCTCCTCTCCCACATCGGCCTCACGGAGGGGCAGAGGCTCACGCTCGAGGCTCCGGGAATCGACGTCATGGTGTTCGGACACCAGCCGGGACTCTTCCGGGAGATCGTGAAGACGAACGGCGTGATCAACGCCCGCTCCGGCGAGCGCGGGCAGTACATTCCCGGGATCCACCTCGTCGTGGAGGACGGCAAGATCGCCTCCTATGACGGGGAAATGGTCGCACTCGATGACAAAGTCCCCGCCGACGACGAGATGAATCGCACGGTGGATGCCTTCAACGACGAGATGAACCGCCGCTTCGCCGCCGAGCCTGGCCCTGCGGTGGAGCCCGGAGCGACGCAGACGGCCCCGCCGGCCTCGATCGCGGGGGACCACTTCCTGGGGGAGAAGAACTGCAGGCGATGCCATGAAGCCGAGTACAACATGTACTCCAGCCAGGATCACGCGCGCGCGTTCGCCACACTCACCAAGAACCAGCGCGACTCCTCGCCGGAATGCCTCCCATGCCACGTCGTCGGCTACGGCCAGCCCGGCGGATTCGCTTCCAAGCAGTCGACCCCGGATCTCGTGAACGTCCAGTGCGAGAACTGCCACGGGATGGGCACCAAGCACCCGGACCATGGCGCCGTGAATGCCGCCGTCGTGGGCCCCGAGGTGTGCCTGAGCTGCCACACCCACGAACAGAATCCCAACTTCGATTACGAAGAGGCGCTGAAGCATATTGTGCACTGGCATCCGTAGCCGCACCCTGGCCCCGGCGCTCGCCGCTCTGGCGCTGCTCTTCGTCGCAAGCACGTCCCACGCTCAGGGTCTCAAGCTCATCTCGCTGCTCGTGCCCCCGGACGTCCGCCCCGGAAGCTGGATCTCCTACCAGGTGAACGTGGTGTTCAAGAACCGCCCTCCCAAGCGGGTGATGCAGCGGCTGGCGGTGGTCTCGCGCGAAGGGATCGCGGACGAGGCGGGCGCCTGGCTCGAGCTCAAGACGGTCGAGAACGGGAGGTTGCGGCTGGAGCGCGGATTCTTCGCGCCGCCGGAGCACGAGCCCGCGCACGGCGATCCGCACGCCGGCGCCCCCAAGCTCACGCTTGCCCGGTACCAGCGGCTCATGTCGGACGGGAGACTCTTCGAGTACCCGGTCGGCGACGAAGGCTCGCCCCTGGCCGACGACGATATCTCCGCGATGGATCTGATCGAGTTCGCGGGCAGCACCACCACCGAATCCCTGGCTTCGGACACGGTTCGCGTCGGGCCGAGGGTGTTTTCCTGCGCGGTGGAGCGCGTGCGCCGTTACGGCAAGCAGGACTGGCAGGGGAACGACACCACCTACGTGAACCGGGCGGTGATGACCCGAACCGACTGGTGGAGCCCGGGTGTCCCCGTCACCGGCTACGCGCGGTCGATCATCGAGGTCTCCACGGAGCGCGTGCCGGTCCAGGCCGCGGGGAACGCGGACTCCGCGCCCCGCGCCCCGGCGGAATCCATCCGGATCCCGTACGGCATTCCTCCCTTCGCGCTCGCCCCTCCCGGGGCCCCGGCTCCGCCCGCTCCCGCGGCCCTCGGCGCGGCCGGCGGACAGGGATTCTTCTTCCGCGCGGACATCATCCTGCTCGGGATGGGGAACGATGCCGTGCCGGAGATCACGCAGGCGCCGGAGCCGGCGCCCGAGGGCATCACGCCCCGGCAGAGGATCATCATCAAGTAGATTCCGAGTAGAGCTTTAGGGTGGTCGACCGATCCGGTGTCTCCCTCGAAAATGGTGAGGATAAATTTTCCACGGGAGACACCGGGATCGCTCGACTCCCCCGGATCTCCCCTGCAAGCGCTCTCTCCCAAACCGCTCTAGTTACGCCCCGCGCACGCCGATACCTGCGATGGAAAAGCCGGATTCCCGGGCGATCCACGTCTCATTCCATCGCGGGAGCGGAAGCACATGGGTTCAGGAGGGCGAAAACCGCTCGGCCAAAGCCTCGTCGAGCAGGGGCACCTTTCCGCGGACGGGCTCGCGCGCGCGCTCGAGGAGCAGCGCCGCACGGGGCAGGCGCTGCGCGAGGTGCTGCTCCGGCTCGAGCTGGTCCAGGAGCAGGCGATCCTCGACTACTACGAGGAGCAGCTCGGAATCCCGCGCATGGATCTCACGACGTACGTCCTCGAGCCCGAGATCGTGCGCCTGGTGCCGGAGCGGATCGAGCGCCAGTACAAGCTGGTTCCGCTGTTCAAGATCGGCAACACGCTCACGATCGCCATGAGCGATCCGCTCGACCTCGTGGCCCTGGACGAGGTGAAGTCCGCGACCGGGCTCGAGGTCGAGGTGGTGGTCTCTCCCGAGCCCCACATCCGCGAGGCGGTGGACCGCCACCGTCCGCTCGGCGGCGGCCTCGAGCTCCTCGTGCGCGAGCAGGGGCAGAAGCTAGGCGTTGGGGGCGACACAGTCGTCCGCGCCGAGGAGGACGGCCCGGTCATCCGCTTCGTGAACGCGGTGGTGCACCAGGCGGTGCGCGAGGGCGCTTCCGACCTCCACTTCGAGCCGGACGAGCAGAATCTCCGGATCCGCTACCGCGTGGACGGCCTCCTGCGCGAGGCCTCGATCCAGTCGAAATCCATCCACGCCTCCGTGGTGTCGCGCGTGAAGATCATGGCGCAGCTCGACATCGCGGAGCGTCGCCTTCCGCAAGATGGCCGCGCCCGGATGGAGATCTCCGGGAAGGAATACGACCTCCGCGTCTCCACCTTCCCGACCATCCACGGCGAGAACGTCGTGCTCCGCGTGCTGGACAAATCGAGCGCGCTCCTCGGCACTGCGGATCTTGGATTGGCGCCCGGGCCCATGGGGGAGCTGGCGCGCATGGTGGAGCGGCCGAACGGGATCGTGCTCGTGACCGGGCCCACCGGAAGCGGGAAGACCACCACCCTCTATTCCTGCATCGTCGGGATCAACACCGTCGAGCGGAACATCGTGACGCTGGAGGACCCGGTCGAGTACCACCTTCCTTCAATCAGACAAACACAGGTGGACCCCGACGTGGGCCTCACCTTCGCGCGGGGGCTGCGCGCGCTCCTGCGCCAGGACCCGGACGTGATCATGGTCGGCGAGATCCGGGACGGGGAGACCGCGGAGATCGCGGTGCGCTCCGCCCTCACCGGCCATCTCGTGCTGTCGACTCTCCACACCAATGACGCCGCGGGGGCGCTGCCGCGGCTCCTCGACATGAAGATCGAGCCCTTCCTCCTCTCCTCTGCGATGCTGGGAGTGCTGGCTCAGCGCCTGGTGCGCCGCGTTTGCGAGAAATGCAAGAAGCCGAGCGAGCCCCCCGCCGAGGCCCTCCGTGAGCTGGGCGCGCAGGCCGTGAAGGGGGACTTCGTGGTGGGGCAGGGGTGCATGGTGTGCGGCCAGACCGGCTACCGCGGCCGCCTCGGGATCTTCGAGCTCCTCACCGTGACCGACGAGATCCGCGATCTGATCGTCTCGCGCGCCTCCACGGAGGATATCGCGCGCGCCGCGCGCCGCGCGGGCATGGCCACGATGCGCGACGACGCGATGCGCAAGGCCGCCCAGGGAATCACCACGCTCTCCGAGGTGATCCGGGTCACGCGCAAGAACATCCATACCCAGGATACGGATCAGGCCGTCTTCCCGGTCCGGAAGTAGCCCATGGCCGCGTTTCGCTACCGGGCGAGAAGCCTGTCGGGAGAGGCTCAGACCGGGCTCCTCGAAGCTCCCGACCTGGACCAGGCGGTCGAGCGCATCCACAGCATGGGGCTCGTACCGGTCCGCCTGGAGGCGTACGGCGCTCCCCGGACCCGGGCCCGGACGCTGCCCTTTCTCGACCGCAAGGTCACGCCGCGCGATCTCATTCTCTTCACGCGCCAGCTCGAGACGATGCTCGATTCGGGTCTCCCGATCCTCTCCTCGCTGGAGAGCCTTCACTCCCAGACCACCCACCCCAAGCTGAAGCAGGCGATCGACCGGGTGCGGTCGGACGTGGAGCAGGGCTCCACCCTGACCGAGGCGCTCCGGCGCCAGCCGGAATGCTTCCCGCGCATCTACGTGAACCTGGTCTTCGCCGGCGAGGAGGGGGGTCTCCTGGCCCAGATGCTGGACCGGGTCGCCTCGCTCCTCGAGTACGAGGCCGAGACGGACCAGAGGATCCGTTCCGCGACCTTCTATCCCACCCTGATCGTGAGCGAGCTGGGGCTCGCATTTCTTGTGCTCATCAAGTTCGTGCTGCCCCGCTTCGCCTCCCTCTTCCGCAAATTCGACACCCAGCTTCCGCTTCCGACCCGCGTCCTGATCGGGCTGAGCGACTTCTTCGAGCACTACTGGCTGGCGTTCCTCTTCGTCGTGGTGGGGAGCATCGCGGCCGCGGTCGTCTGGAGCCGGACCGAGCGGGGCCGGGTGACGATCGACCGGTTCGTGATCACGGTCCCGATCTTCGGGCCCATCTTCATGATGACGATCATGTCCCGCTTCTCACGCGTGCTCTCGGCGCTCCTCGCGAGCGGGATTCCGATCGTCCAGGCGCTCGAGATCGTGCGCGGCGTGGTGGGGAACAAGGTGATCGAGGCCGAGATCGACAAGATGCGCGACGGGGTCGTGGCGGGAATGGGGCTTGCGGAGCCGCTCCGGGGGAGTGCCCATTTCCCGCCCCTCGTGATCAAGATGCTCGCGGTAGGCGAGGAGACCGGCGCCGTCGACAAGATGCTCCTCCGCGTGTCGCGATATTACGACCAGGACGTCGATTACGCGGTCAAGAACCTCTCCACGGCGATCGAGCCGGTCCTCCTCATCATCCTGGGGGCCGCGGTCCTCTTCACCGCGCTCGCCGTGTTCCTGCCCCTCTGGAACCTCATGAACGTGTTCCGCCACTGAGGCTCAAGTTCGCCCGCCGAATTGCCGATTGCAATGCATGCACCCATACGTCCAACCCGAGACTCGGGGCACCGATTGGAATACGACAAGGAGGTTTTCGTATGTGCCGGAGAGGTTCTGAGAGCGGTTTCACCCTGATCGAGCTCGTCATCGTGATCGTGATCCTCGGCATCCTGGCCGCGGTCGCGATTCCGAAGTACGAGGACATGCGCGAGCAGGCTCGCGTGGCCACGTTGAAGGGACAGCTCGGCTCCATCCGCTCGGCGATCGCCATCCAGTACGCGCGAAACGCTCTGAACGGTGCGGCCACGTTCCCGACGCTGAACGGCGCGATCTTCGCGGACGGCAACGTTCCGAAGGAGCCGGTGCTGAACTCGAACGCCGTGAAGACCTCCGCGGGCGTCGACAACGCCGGCGGCTGGCAGTACACGCCGGCCAGCGGAATCGTCAAAGCGAACCTGAACGCGTACTCGTCCTACTAGAACACGTTCGTTCTTCAATGTAGGAGTCAGGACCGGCCGAGGTGGGAGCGTCGCTCTCACCTCGCGCGCCTTACGGAGGGGATCGGGGGACTCGATGAAGTGGACCCGCGCCGGGGCAGGAAGCCTCGTCGCAGCGGCGATCGCGGCGTTCGTCTACGCCTTGACGCTCGCGCCATCCGTCGGCGCGGGCGATAGCGGGGAGCTCATCCTCGCCGCCCACTCGATGGGAATCCCGCACCCGCCCGGGTATCCGCTCTGGGTCCTGCTCGCGCGCTGCGTGGACCTCCTGCCCTGGGGCACGACGGCCCTCCGCGTCAACGCGCTCTCCGCCGTTCTCACCGCCTGCGCCGCAGGGCTCTTCTACGCGCTCGCCCGGCGCTGCGGGCTCGATCGTCTGGGCCGGATCGCCGCCACGGTCACGTTCGCCGGGTCCACCCTGGTCTGGGACGCGGCCGTGGGGACCGAGGTCTACGCCCTGGCCACCGTGTTCGTCCTGCTCCTGGCGCTCACGGCCCTCCGCGCGCGATCCAGGCGCCACGGCGGAGCGCGCGCCGACGCCCTCTTCTTCTTCACGGCCGGACTCTCGCTTCTCGCCCACCAGACGCTGCTCTTTCCCGCGCTCGTCCTCGGGGCGTGGGTGCTCTCGCGCCGCTTCGCCCCGGGACGCCTGGCCGCGGCCCTGGCCTGGTCGGTCGCAGGATTCTCCGTGGTGTTCCTGCTGCCGCTGCGGAGCGGGGCGAACCCGGTGCTCGACTGGGGTCACGACCAGAGCCTCGCCGCGCTCTGGGACAACCTGCTCCGGCGAAACTACGGCGGGCTGCGCCAGAACGGATACAGCTTGAGCCTCTCGATCGACGAGGTGGTCGCGATGGCGGGACTCGCCGCCACGTCCCTCGGCGGCATCGGCACGGCGCTCGCGGGCGTGGGGGCCTTCGCTCCGCGCCGCGCCCGCGCGGCGCTCCTCCCGCTCACGCTGGCCGCGCTCACCATCCCCGCAGCGCTCGCGGGGATCGTGGCGTTCACGCCCGACGCGGAGCACCTGGCCCAGATCGGCCCCTTCCTCATTCCGGTCACGCTGGTCGTGGCGCTATGGGCCGGAGCCGCCGCGAGGTCCCTGGGGCTGCTCCCGCGTCTGGCACGCGCGCCTCTCGCCGCGGTGCTCTGCGCCGGGATCGTCGTCACCTGCTTTCTCCATTACCGGCTCTGCGACCGGAGCGGCTTCCGCCTTCCCGAGCGCTACGGCCGGGACCTCATGGCGGGCCTGCCCCCGGGCGCGACGCTCATCGTCGACGGCGACAACGAGACATTTCTCACCGCGTACCTCACGCGGGTCGAGGGATACCGCACGGATCTCCATCTCGTGAACCGGCGGGGCTACGTGTTCGGCGATCCCTACGGTCTGCGGGGCATCCCTCGCTCGAAGTGGGGCGAGATCCAGCACCGTGTAGACATGGAGCGCCTGCGCACGTCGAACGCCCCGGTCTATTACGCCACGCCGCCCGGAGACCTCGTCCAGGCGGGTGTCGCCTTCCGGAACGAAGGACTGGTCTACCACGCCACGCTTCCGGGGCCTTCGCGCACGCGCGCGGGCCCCGACCGCGGCGCTTCGCCTCTCCTGTCCTATGGTCCCTGGCCGCGGAGCACCGAGCTCCTGCCGGGAGGACCGGAGCGGTACGACTACGTCACCCGGAAGCTCGCGATCACCTATTCCGCGACGCGCGCGCAGCTCCTGTGGGAGCTGAACCGCTATCAGGAGGCGTTCCCCTGGTTCGAGGACGCCGCCCGCGTCGGATTCGATTTTCCCGGCGCCCGCATGAATCTCGCGGTTGCCGCGGCCGCGCTCGGCAAGCAGGACGTCACGCTGGGCGAGCTCCTGGCCGCGCTCCGGCTCGCCCCCTACGATCCCGAGCCCTCGGCCCGGCTGGCCGTGCTCTTCGCCGTCGCGGGCCGCTACCGGGACGCCGCGTTCTATTTCGAGCGCGCCTACAAGATCCGTCCCTCCGTGGAGCTGGCCACGAATGCCGCCCGCGCCTGGTCGCTCGCGGGCGAGCGGGCGCGCGCCCAGTCCTGGGAGGGCCGCCGGTGAGCGCGCGCGGGTTCACGCTGACCGAGCTGATCGTGATCATGACCCTTCTCGGCATCCTGAGCTGGCTCGCCTTTCCCAAGATGACCGCGATGGACGAGATCAAGCTCGACACCGCGGGGCGCCGCCTGGCCGGGGATCTCCGCTACGCGCAGAGTCTCGCGATCAGCAAGCGCGTCATCCACGGCATCCTCTTCGACGCCGCGCTGGCGAAATACACCGTGTTCGCTCCCACTACGGCGACGCCGATCACCGATCCCGCCGACCGGGCGAGGACGATGGTGGTGGACTACACGCAGAAGACCGAGTTCAAGGGCGTGCTGATCCAGTCCGCCACGTTCGGAACGACGCCGGGCGTGAGCTTCGACTACTTCGGCGTCCCGCGAGACACCGCGGGCGTGGATCTCAGCTCCACGGGGAAGGTCATCCTGACCTACCAGGGCCAGTACGACACGGTCTTCGTGGCGCCCCAGACCGGAATGGTGACCACCCGATGAGCCCGCGCCCGAGTCGCCAGGGTTCGGCCACGAGCCCGCCGCTCGATCACCAGGGATTCACCCTGATCGAAATGGTGCTCATCATCGTGATCGCCGCGGTCGCGATCCTTCCCCTCAGCATGCTCTTCGCGAACACCTCGATCCGGTCGGGCGATGCCCGGAACGCGACGACGGCGGCGCAGCTTGCCCAGGCCCGCATGGAGGAGCTGACCGCCGACAAGAACTCCCCCGCGCGCGGCTTCTCCTATCTGGTCACAGGGAACTATCCCGCCGAGACACCGGTCGCGGCGTTCTCCGGCTACAACCGGTCCGTCTCGATCGCGGTGGATTCCACGTACGACGGCGTCACGTTCCGCACGGTGAGCGTGACGGTCTCCTGTCCGAACATCCCACCCGTGACGCTGACCACATGGTTCACCAGCTACTGACGCCGGTGCGCGGAGGCCGGGGGCGCGGAGGCCGCGAGCGCGGGTTCACCCTGCCCGAGCTCCTGATCGTGATCGTGATCGCCTCGGTCCTCGCGATCGCCTTCTCCTCGATGTTCATCCAGGCGGTCAAGACCTACCAGTTCATGGACGCCGAGAAGGACATGCTGGCGGACACGCGCTATGCCGAGGAGCGCGTCACGCGCGAGCTCAAGCGCGTGCGCAACAACACGAGCATCAGCGCCGCGACCGCCACGACGCTCACCTTCGTGGACCGCCAGAACGCCACCGTGAGCTTCTCCTGGAGCGGCGTCTCGGGCGCGGATCTGCTCTTCACCAAGAGCGGGGTGTCCCAAACCCTCGCGAAAGGCGTGGACTCGCTGGCCTTCCGCTACTGGAAGCAGGACGGCACGGCGGCGACCCCCGTCCTCTCGCCGTCCGCCACCGACATCTGGCGGGTCACGCTCTACATGAGGCTGATCAAGGGCACCCAGACGGTCGCCTCCTTCGGATCCGCCTTCGTGAGGTCGCTGTGAGCCGGCGCCGCGTCGATCCGTCCCAGGCCGGCTTCTCGGTCGTCCTCGCGGTCTTCTCGATCCTGATCCTTCTCACGCTGGGAATCGCGATGGTCTCGATGGTGGTCGAGGACTCCGATTCCTCGGTCCTGCACGTCCAGGAGAACCAGGCCTTCTACGCCGCGCACGCGGGCGTCGAGTACGCGATCGTGAAGCTCTCGACGAACTGGGCCTGGGGCGGGCTGCCCTCGCCGGGGAAGAACGTGGGGGCGGGCTACTACTGGATCGCGCCGCCGGACGGCGTGGACGAGACCGGAGCCGCGCTCCCCGCGAACACGAAGCGGATCATCTCGACGGGCGTGGTGGGAACCTCGACGCGGCAGATCCAGGTGCAGCTCTCGGGGGGCACCATCTCGACCTATGCGGGTACGGGGACCGCGGGATACACCGGCGATCTCGGAGCCGCGACCGCGGCCCGGATCGCCCACCCCGAGGGGATCACGGTCGCCGCGAACGGGGACGTGTACTACGCGGATCCCGACAACAACGTCATCCGGAAAGTCACCGCCGCGACCGGAATCATCACGACGGTCGCGGGCAGCGGTGGCAACGGATCGTCCGGCGACGGGGGGCTCGCGATCCTCGCCAAATTCAAGAACGCCGAGGGCGTGTTCGTGGTCGCGAACGGGGACCTCTACCTGGCGGACACCGGCAATCACGAGATCCGCAAGGTGACCGCGCTCACCGGCATCGTGACGCTGGTGGTGGGAAGCACGAGTCCGGGATACTCCGGAGACGGCGGCGCCGCGGCGGCCGCGCGGCTGCGCCTTCCCGCCGCGATCGTGGTCGCGGCGAACGGGGACATGTACATCGCGGACACCGGGAACGACGCGGTGCGCAAGGTGACCGCCGCGACCGGAATCGCCACGACCTACGCGGGCACGGGCACGACGGGCTACACGGGGGATGGAGGGGCCGCCACCTCGGCGCGGTTGAGCGGCCCCCAAGGACTGGTCCTCGCGGCGAACGGCGACCTCTACATCGCGGACACGGGCAACAACGTGATCCGCAGGGTTACCGCGGCGACCGGCGTGATCACCACGTTCGCGGGGACGGGCACCGCGGGCTTCCTCGGAGACGGGGGCGTCGCGACCTCGGCCCGGCTCAACGCGCCCGAATCGGTCAGCATCAGCGCTTCGGGGGAGCTCTACATCGCGGACGCGGGAAACAACCGCATCCGGCGCGTCTCGACCGGCGGCACGATCACGACGGTTGCCGGCACCGGGACCGCGGGCGCCGCGGGAGACGGCGGGCTGCCCACCGCGGCGCAGCTCAACTCGCCCCACGGCATCGCGGTCAGCACGAGCGGCACCTATTACATCTCCGATCGAGTCAACAACGAGATCCGCAGGGTCACGGGCGTCTTCGCCGTCGTGGCCTGGGTCGAGACCCGGACGTAGGAGGCACTCCAGTCGTGAGCGAGACGGCAAAGAAACCCTGGTGGAGCTTCCTCCCGCTGGAGGGGCGCCTGAAGATGCTCTTCTCCTCGCCGCGTCCCGATCTCGTGGGCGTCGACCTGAGCGACCGCTCGGTGCGCGTGGTGCACGTCGTGAGGCGCGGCTCCAAGGTGGCGCGCATCCAGAGCGGGGAGCGCATGCTCTCGAACCTCGAGCTGAAGCCGCCGGAGCGACGCGCGGCGCTGCGCGGAGCGCTACGCGATCTGGTCCGGGAGCTGGGACTCCGCGGACGGCATGCCGCGGCGGCCGTCTCGGGGAACGAGGTCGTGATCCGGCGCATGACGCTTCCGGAGATGAGCCGCGCCGATCTCCTCGACGCGTGCGCGAGGCGGTGGAGGAGGCGGGTCTCCGTCCTTCGCTCCTCACGACGCGCCCGGTCGCGTTGCGCGCCCTGGTTCGCGCCACGGACGCCGTGCCCTCGGGCGAGGTGGTCGCCTACCTCGACATGGGCGGCACGAACACGCACATCACGGTGCTCAAGGGGAACGACATCCGCTTCTCCCGGGAATTCGGCGTGGGCGGAGTGACCCTGACCGAGGCGCTGCGCGCCATCGTGGTTCCGGGACAGGGCACGATCGAGCTCTCCTTCGATGAGGCCGAGGCGCTGAAGCGGGCGCACGGCATTCCGATCGGGCAGGAGGAAGCCGGGCATTCCGGCCGGATCCCCCTTTCCGCCGTGTCGGTCATGCTCCGGCCCATCCTCGAACGGCTGGCCCGCGAGCTCTGGAACTCCTTCGACTACTGCAACGAGCAGTTCCAGGGTGAAGCGGTGACCCGGCTCGTGCTCCTGGGGGCTGGAGCCAGCGTCCGCAACCTGGCGGAGTACCTGACCGGCGTTCTCAAGATCCCTGTCGTTCGGGCCGATCTTGCAGAAAGCATGACTTCGGCCCTTCGCCGGCCGAAGCAGGGGACCTCGGCCGGCTCCGCGACGCCGTCGGAGCTGGGGCTGGGGCTCGCCCTGACCGAGCGCGGGGCGCTCAATTTCGCGACGCCGGCGGGGGCCGGGGTTCCGTACCGGCTTGCCGAGGCGATTCCGCAGCGGGTGGCCGCGGCCGCCGCGGCCCTGCTCCTCGTCTCGGTGGCCCTGCCGGCCCACATGAACGTGCTGAGCGAGCGGAGCCGGATCGAGGGCCTGAAGGGCACGCTGGCGGGGCTTTCGACGAAGTCCGACGCGGTCCGGCGGTTCCGTGCCGCTCGGGAAGAGGAGACGCGGCTCCACGACCTGCTCGCGCACCTGACGGGCGGTCAGGTGCTCTGGTCGTACGTGCTCCGGGATCTGAGCCATCGGATCGGCCCCGACGTCCGGCTCACGCTGCTCGAGACGATCGAGCCGCAGGCAGCGCCGCCGCCGCCGGGCGCGCCGGCGTCCCGTCCGGCGCGGATGATTCGCTTCTCGGGACTCCTGGGCACGCAGAACCGGAGACCCGAGGACGTCGTGGGAGAGCTCATGCAGTCGCTGGAGCGCTCGCCCGTGCTGGGGCAGATCCATCTCGAGGGGTGCCAGGCAGTGACGACTTCGGTCTCGAGCTTCGTCATGACGGCGGAGATCGCCGAGTAGGCGCGGCCATGAGCCTCTCGCTCCGGCATCCCGCGGTGGGTCACGCGATGATCCTGGCCGGATTCATCGTCTCGGCGGGCGTGGTGCGAACCGCGTACGTGGAGCCGCGGGCACGCGAGGTGAAGGCCCTGCACGCGACGGAGGAGCGGCTTCACGCCGAGCTGAGCGATCTCGAGGAAGGGATCCGCGAGATGGAAGGGTGGAGGACCGCGCATCCGGGGCAGGACCTCGGGTCCTTCCACGCGCGGAAGGCGCTTCCGGCCCAGGACATGGTGGCCGGGTTTCTGCGCTCGATCGTTCCGCTCGCGGACCGGCACAAGGTGCGGACCGAGCTGATCCAGCCCGCGGGGGCGCTGGTGCAGGAGACGACGCAGGATGCGGCGGGAGCTCCGATGACGTATATGCGCGCGGAGCTCCGGTTTCATCTCGAGGCCACGTACCGGGATCTGGGGGAGTACCTGAACGACATCGAGGCCATGGACCAGCTGGTGGTCGTTCGATCGGTGTCGCTGACGAGCGGCGAGGAATACCCCGAGCTGGGGGCGGATGTCGCGATCTGGGTGTACGGGACCCCATGAGGAGCTGATGGATTGGTTCCGCGATCAGATGAAGAAAGGGATGAATCCCAGGACGTATCTCCTCGTGGGATTCCTGGTGGCGATGCTCCTCTGGATTCACTCGCTCGACACGAAGCAGCGGGCGCTCCGGGCGAAGGCGGCCGCGATCACGATGACCCCGGCTCCCGCCGTGCCCGCGGCCGCGCGTCTGGAGGAGCGCACGGGGCCGCGCGCCGCCCAGACGCCGATGGGATGGGGAAGCGATCCCTTCGAGCGGAGGGTCCTGGATCTCAAGGGCTCGCCGGGGAAACCGGTCTCGACGCACGTCGCCCCGCCCGCGCCGGACGACTTGTATCTCCAGGGGATCATGGACGGTCCCATGGGAAGGACGGCACTCATCAACGGCGACATTTACCGCGAAGGCCAGCGCATCGGCTCGCGGGAAGTGATCCAGATCGGAAAGAAGGCCGTGATGATCCTCGACAGGAAGGGAGCGGTCACGACCCTGACGCTCAAAGGAGACGGAGGATGAAACGGATCGCCGTCGTATGGGGACTGATCGCGTGCCTGGGCCTGGGGCCCGGCGCCGCGTCAGCCGGGCAGGAAGCCCGCGCTTCCTTCAATTTCAAGGGAGCGCGCGTGCAGGACGCGATCCGCCTCATCGCGAGTCAGTTCGGGCTGGACGTGGTGGTCGGCAAGAACGCGAGCGGAACGCTCACCGCGAACCTGAACAACGTGACGGTCGAGCAGGCGATGGAGACCGTCGCCGAGGCCACGGGGTGCGAGTACACGCTGAGAGACCGGATCCTCATCGTGAATCCGGCCGGCATGATGACCCGGGTGTTCCCGCTCCGGTACCTCGATCCTCTCGCGGCCGCGCAGGCGGTCGCCAGGGTGCTGGGCCCCGGCGGCGCGGCGCAGCCCTACTCGGGGCGCGCCAAGGACAGCGCCGTCACGCGCTCGAGCGCGCTCAGCAACGCCCTCATCGTGACCGACACGTCCTCCCGGCTCGCCGTGGTGGAGCGGGTGATCGAAGCCATGGACGTGAAGCCCAAACTGATCGCGATCGAGGCCAAGCTGGTGGAGACGACGCTGGGTCAGGACGAGAAGCTGGGGGTGGACTGGCAGCTCCGCGCCACCGCGAGCGGGGCGACCCTTCCGACGACGTTCCCCTTTCCGAAGTCGGCGGGCTCGGGGGATCTCACCGCCACCCCGAATCCCAACAACCAGGTGGGGGGCATCGGCCCCGCGTTCCCGCGGGGGCAGACCTTCCCCTACGCGATCCCCGGGGACTACGTGTTCGGCAAGCTCTCCTTCGACGAGTTCCGGGTGGCGCTGGACATCCTCCGCCAGTCCTCGAATACCAACCTCGTCTCCGCGCCGAAGATCACCACTCTGGACAACCAGGAAGCGGAGATCATCGTCGGCACCGTGGTCCCAATCGCGCGCTACGAGCATGCGCAGCAGACCGGCGTGCTGGAGGTCTCCGGATACGACGAGAAGAAGGTGGGGGTGCGGCTCCTGGTCACGCCGCACGTGGGCCCCGACAGCACGATGATCCTCGCCGTGAACCCCGAGATCAGCGAGATCGTCGAGTACCGCGGGCAATTCAACGAGCGCCCCGTCACCTCCACCCGCTCCGCCCTGACCCAGGTGCAGGTGAGGAGCGGCGAGACGGTGATGATCGGCGGGCTCATCCGCTCGGTCGACATGAAGATCGAGCGGAAAGTGCCGATCCTTGGAGACATACCGATACTCAACTTCCTGTTCCGGCACAAGAGCGTCTCGAAGCAGAAGGTGGATCTCATGATCTTCATCACGCCACGCTTGATCGAGTCGTAGGGAGGATTGGAAATGAACGCAGGCCAGCCGCGCGCGCGAGTGCTCGTCGTCGACGATGAGGCGGACCTCGTCCGGATCTTGCAATTCGGCCTTCAGGGCATCGGATACCAGGTGGAGACGGCATCCGACGGCCAGGAGGCGCTGAAGAAGGCGCGCGAGCAGAAGCCGGACATCATCCTGCTCGATCTCATGCTTCCCAAGCTGGACGGCTACAAGGTGTGCCGGCTCCTCAAATTCGACGAGCGCTACAAGAACATTCC
>VBOR01000131.1 GCA_005893165.1 Candidatus Eiseniibacteriota bacterium
AGATCGGCTCCGTTCTCGGCATCAGCGTGAAGACCGCGGAGACGCATCGCAGCCGCGTCATGGACAAGCTCGAGATCCGCGACACGGCGGGGCTCGTGCGCTACGCCATCCGCATGGGACTCGTGACTCCCTGACCGCTCGCGCGGCGCTTAGGCGCACGCGCATCACGTCGAACTGAATTCTCCGCGCCTGGGTACACCGCCCGCCGCGAATCGCCCGTACAACGACGCAGGACCAATCCCTCATTTTCCGGGCCATTCCTCTCCGCGCGACGCCGCAACCCGCTCCAGGGCTAACGACTTCAGTCGCCGCCAATAGCGGTGGCGTCCTCGTGCGTTTTTCGTACGTCCCCATCAGGGTTTTCCCGACACCGCAGTTCCGCACAGCCCAATCGAAATTCAGGAACCTCCTCATTGGTGCGGCGTAGCGCGGGCCGATAACGTCGTATGTGCAGGGGCTGGGGAACGGAAGAGGCGCCGCGACTCATCCTTGCACACCGGCAGATCCGGTGCGTCCGGAGGAGAAGGTGAACCCAACACGGTTCGCGGAATCCTTCGTGAGACGAACCGAAATCGACCCGGTGAAGGGGTCATCGTGGGGCGGGAGTCAGTTCGAGACGCCCGCCCCGGTTCCATCACGAGGGCTCAGCGAAGCGGTCGTCGCGAGAGCCCCATTGCTCGAGTCTCCCAGCGACACAGGGGACTCGAATAGAAAGGCGCAGGGAGTCTTACCCTCCCGGCGGCGGCTTGTGCAAATAGCTCCGTCCCAACCGAGGCTCCGCAGCAGGTGTGAGACCCCTGCGCCGAAACGTATTCTCGATGTCACCTTCGCTCTGGTCGTCCTCACGGCCGGCCTCCCGGTCCTCTGTCTCATCGCGCTTGCCATCGCGCTCGAGAGCCGGGGATCGGTGCTGTTCTCGCAAGTGCGGGTGGGTTTTTGCGGCCGCACCTTCCGGATGTACAAGTTCCGGAGCATGGTCTGCGACGCCGAGCGCGACACGGGACCGGTGTGGGCTTCCGAGACCGACCCGCGCGTGACCCGGGTCGGCTCGATTCTGCGCCGCACCCATCTGGATGAGCTTCCGCAGCTGTTCAACGTGCTCCGCGGTGAAATGAGCGTCGTCGGGCCGCGTCCGGAGCGGCCGGCGCTCGTGGAGCGCCTGTCGCGGCTGGTTCCGGGCTACGACGACCGCTGGATCGCGCTCCCCGGCATCACGGGGCTGGCCCAGGTGCGTCACGTCTACGATCAGTCCACCAAGACCGTCCGGCAGAAGCTTCGCTACGACCGCTGCTACATCCGGCGGGCAGGCAGCCTCGCCTTGGATCTGAAGATCATGGCCGCGACCGTCGCCCTGATGCTTGGCGCGGGCCCGCGGAAGCCCACTCCAGTGAACGCGCTGCCCAAGCCGCGTCCTCTGGCGCGTAAGGAGGCACTGAGCAAGCCATGAAATGGAGAGGGATCACAAAGGTCGGAGAGGCGGCTTGGAAGCCTCTCCCGATGTCCGTAGATCGCGCCGCCATGGCGGTGCTGTCCCAGCAAGTGTGCACCACGATCTCGATGCCTGCCTGCATTCGGGCCGCGCTGATCGCGACCGAAATCGGAGCTTCGAACGGGTCTTCGAACGGAGCCGCCGCGAGCGGTTCGTCCCCCGGGGCATCTCCACCCATTCAAATCACGTTGCGGGGAGGGTTGGTGATCGGGGGGCTCGGAGTCGAGCTCATCTTCCGCAGCCGGCCCAAGCGTCCTTCGGGATTTCCGCGCGACGTCACGACGAAGGCGACGCTTCTCCCAAGCGGGCAAGCGCTCGAAATTCATGACAAGACGACCCGTGCCAAGATCGGCGGCGATCCCGCCGCCTGGATCCAGATTCGCGACGGCGAAGGCGTGCCCCTCACGGATCAGGTCTACGTGGGCCGGCTCGGCCGGGGTCCCTGTCTTATGGACCCGCCGTTCACCTGCCTCGTCAGCGCTGAAACGTACGTCTCCCCGGTCGGAATCTCCGCGCCCGCGGAGGCGGATCTCACGCTTACCGGAGAGATGACGTTCGACCGGGGACTTTCGCTGCGCGTGGTGTTGCGCCGGCGGGAAGGGCCGCTCTGGTGGGGACGTCGTCCCGACGCGATCCTGGACTTCGAGATCGTCACCGCGGGCCACATGGTCCACTTCCCGGCGCAGCCGATCTGGACCGGAGAGAGCGTCGGTACGCTGCGGTCGCTGATCTTCCTGGATGGCGAAGGGGATCCGATCGGGAACGAGCATCTGTTGAAGCCGACCGTCGCGCTCCAGTAGCCTCGCCGCGAGCTATTTCCGGGGAGGCCTCGACGGACCGGTTGCCGAGGCGGTCGCCGGTCCGATTCTCAGCACTCCATCCTCCGGAGCGTCCGGCGCGATTTCGGTCACCATCTCCATTCGCGCCGGATCTCCGATCACCCGACCCGACAGAGCCGCGAAGGCGCGGTTGCCGAGCATCGTCGCCTGGTCCATCGAGCGCGCTCCGACCGCCACGCGTATCGCCTCGCGCACCTGGGTCGACTGGTTCAGCCAGCCGGCGGCCTCGAGGAAGATCGGGGAGCTTTCTTTGCTCGCGCGCAGGCTGGGGCCATAGCTCGTGCCGCCGACCTCGGAAGGAACGAGGTCGCGTCCCGACATCGCGAGCACGGGTCCGGCCGGGGTGTCCGAGCGGTACGCCGACACGGTGAAGCCCTGGCCCACGAAGCTCCGCTTGTTCCCGGCGCGATCGTGCGCCTCGAATACGTACGAGTAGGTCAGCCCCGGCGTCACCAAGGCGCCCGACTTCGTCCGGCCGTCCCAGGCGATCTCCTTGGGCGGATCGCCCGTTCCATCGAACGAGGCGACCGTCTGGCCCCTCGAGTCCGCCACCAGCAGGCGCCACCGGACGGCGCCCGTCACCTCCGGGCGGAATCTTGCGACCGGCCCTGTCGCGAATCTCCGGAGCCAGGGCTTGGCGACATAGGGGGAGCGCTCCTTGGCGGAGAGCGCGATCAGAGGCGCGGACAGCTCGGGCCGCGTACGGTCCAGCACGTCCAGGGCGGTGCCGCGGCTCAGCCCCGGTACGTTTTGGGGATCGAGGTCCAGCGTGAGCTCCGGCCGCCCGAAGTCGATGTGCACGCGGTCCTCTCCCTCGACGGTCATGGAGCGGAACTCGGTTCCCGCCTGGCCCGCGCGGAGCGTCATCGAGGAGTCCGAAGAGGCCGGCGTCGCGGCCGCACGGGTTTCGCCCGCGGCGGCGAGCGCGGCCATCGCGAACAGGACGCCCAGCGTTCTCCCTCCCATCCGACCGCTTCCGTGAAGTCTCGAGCTCATGAGTCCCCTCCTCTATCCCGCGTCCCGCAGCCGGTACCGAAACGTGATCATGCCCCACTGCTCGCCCGATTGCCCCGGGCTGAGCGGCTTGAAGCGCCAGGCGCGGAGCGCCGTCCGCGCGTTCTCGTCGAAGTCCTCGAATCCGGCGGTCTTCTGCACCAGGACGTTCTCCTTCACGCCGCCGTCGGGGCGGACCACGAAGTAGAGCGTCACGGCTCCCTCGACCGCGTCGTGCTTCGCCCATTCCGGGTACGCCGGCACGGTGTAGGAGAGGACCGGGCGGTCGGCGATCGGACCCGTGATGGATGCCCCCGCGACCGAGCGCCGGGCCGTCGTCTCCGAGCTTCGCGCCGGTTGCGGCGTCTCCTCGGCGTGGTGCGGCTCTGCGACGGTGGCGAGGGTGGGCGCCGACCCGTTGCCGCCGCGCGCGAGCGGGAGCGGGGGGCCCTCGCCTCCGCCGCCACGGCTCAACGAAATAGGATTTCCGATCCCCGCCCCGGCCGAGATCACCGCCGGCGAGGTTCCGAAGAGAGAGGCCGGAGCCTTGGAGGGAGCGACGGCCGTGCCGGGCTTCTCGGTCTCCTGCATCGCGGCGAGTCGCGCCTCGAGCCGGTCCTGGAACTCCCAGCTGGCCTGCCGGTCTGGCTGCATCTCCGCCTTGGAGGCCCTTCGCATGAAATGCGTCTCGCTGACCGCCTTCCGGGAGGACGCGACCTCGGGGCTTCCGCTGGCGGCGGGAGCCGCCGCCCCCGCCGGGGGCGCCAGGTCGCCGGGCTCGATCAGGGTGATCTCGGTGATCGGCTCCAATTCCGGCGCCGGTGCGTGATGGAAGAGGATCCAGAGGAAGAGGAGCGCGTGGCCCACGAGGCTCACGCTCATCGTCCATCGCGTGCGAACCCGGGTCGAATCCAGATCCATGCGAAGGGTCGCGGCGGTCATCGCACCTCCGTCCGCTGGCGGGTGGCGATCGCGAGGCGCTTGGCCCCGTCCGCCTTCGCCTGATGGAGAAGGCGGCGAACCGCCGAATACGGCGCGCCTGAATCCGCGCGGACGACGACGAGAACGTCCTCGTTCCCGCGCTGGGACAGCCTCGAGCGAAGGAAGCGATCGAGCTCTTCGCTGGAGAGGACCTTGTCGTCGACGGCAAGCCGTCCCGTCGAGGAGAGCGTGATGCTCACGTTCCGCTCGTCCTCGGCCTCGCGCGTCCGTGCCTGGGGCAGATCCACCGGCAGGTCCGCCACGGAGAGGAGGGGGGCGGTGACGAGCAGGATGATGACCAGGACCAGCGCCACGTCGATGATCGGCGTGACGTTGACCTGCGTGATGGCGAGATAGGGCGCGACCTGGCGACGCGAGCGCAAATCAGCCTCCGATCACCGCGACCTGGGATGCGCCGCAATGTTTGGCCTCATCGAGGACCGAGACGAAGGTTCCGTGCGGCACGTTGTCGTTGCAGCGGACCACGACCGTCTTGGTCGCGCTCGCGGCGAGGAGCGGCCGGAGGACGCCCGAGAGCCCCGATCGCGGGATGGGAGTCCGGTTCACGATGACGCTGTCCGGGGAGACCACCGTGATCTCGATCCGCTCCGTGCGCACCTTCTCGGCGGAAGCCTGTCCGCTCGTGGCGGCGTTCCGGACCAGGATGCCGGACTGAAACGCCATGGGCGTCGTGATCATGAGAATGACCACGAGCACCAGCGACACGTCGATCAGGGGCGTCATGTTCACCTCGTGGATCCCCTCGGGGACCCGCTTGCCTCGCGTGTATCGGCGCACGAGCGCTCCTTACGCGGCCCGCGTCGATGGACGGGACGCGTTCCGGTGTGTGGACTCGATGCGAAGCGTGCGCGCGTGGTTCTCGGCTACGGTCAGCAGGGTGCCCATCTGGCGCACGAAATGGTTGTAGAGCATGACCGCCGGGACGGCGACGAGAAGCCCGGCCGCCGTCGTGAAGAGCGCCTCCGCGACGCCCGCCGCCACCACCGACGGTCCGGCGGAGCCGGTTCGGGCCATGTCGTGGAAGGCGCGCATGATTCCCCACACCGTTCCCAGAAGCCCGATCAGGGGCGCGGTGTTGCCCATCGTGCCCAGGAATCCCAGATTCCGCTCGAGCGCCATCCGCTGCTCGCTCAAGACGATCTGAAGCTTCTCCTCGGCCGCTTCGGCCGGCAGGTCGGCGCTGCGAAGGATCTCGGCCGCGACCGGCCCGAAGGGATGGAGTCTCGACCGGACTCGAGCGCATCGCGCCGATCCAGTCGAAATTCTCGAACATGAACGGACTCCTTTCGTGAACCGGTTTCGGGATTACCGCTTCTTCGTGCCTGGCTGAAGCTGGGACGCACGCCCCTTGGCGAGCGCGGCCAGCTCTTGATCCTGCGAGTTGCGCGCGATGTCGAGGTAGATGTCGTACGCCTTGGTGAAGCTCTTCCGCGATTCGTAGATCGCGGCGCAGCGCGTGAGCGCCGAGACCCGGAACGCGTTCTTCCGCTCCGTCGAGGCTGCCGCCTGGAGATAGGCGCGGAGCGCGCCGTCCGGGTTGCCCAGCGCCTCGCGGCAGCGGCCCAGCCGGTATTGCGCCTCCACCTCGAGCGACCTCGAGCGTGCCGATGAGGCGGCGGCTTCGAAGTTCTGCTCGGCCCCTTTCAGGTTGCCGCCGGATTCGTCCATATCGCCGAGCTGGAAGGCGACGTCGGCGGCGCGCGGATCGTTCGGCTGCTCCACGCGGAAACGCTCCAGCGACCCGCGAGCCTCGTCCGCCTGGCCGAGCACCTTCTGGCAGAGGGCGAGGTTGTACCGCGAAGCGGACTTCATCTCCGTCGAGACGCTCTCCTCGAGCACGCGCGTGAACGCGACCGCCGCCTGCGCGTATTCCTTGGACTCGAACTGCATCAACCCCAGGCGGAACTCGACGGTGGAGCGAAGGTCGCTCTCCAGGAAGAAGGAGAGGAATTGCTCGTACGCCAGGCGCGCTTCCGCGGCGGATCCGCTCCGGGCGTAGGAATCCGCGAGGAGGAATTGGGCCTGGTCCGCGGCCGAATAGCCGGGGAACTGGCTCACGACGCGCCGGAATCCCTCGGCGGCCTGGGCGTAGCTCTCCTTCTGGTAGTTCCGCTTGGCGATCTGGAACTGCGCGTCCGCCGCGAAGGCGCTCGTGGGATATTTCTCGATCAGGGTCTCGAGCACTTCGGAGCCCTTCGCCGTCTGCCCGAGCCGGTAGAGCGCGAGCTCGGTCCCGCGCTTGGCCTCGCGCGCCGCCGGGCTCCCCGGATACTGCTCCTGGGTCTTCGCGAACCCCGCGAGCGCTGCCGCGTCGTTTCCGGCGTTGTACTCGCACTGCGCCAGCCGGAGCGTGGCGAGCGCCGCCACGTCCGTCGAGGCAAAGTGCTCGAGGAGCCCCGTGTAGCAGCGCTTCGCTTCCGCGTAGCGCTGCGCCGTGAAGTAGAGGTCTCCCGCGCGGGCCCAGGCCCGCTCCGCGATGGGCGCGCCGGCGCTGTCGCGCACCACGGCTTCCCACTGGTCCACGGCGTCTCCGGCGCGGTTCAGCCGCGCGTAGCAGAGTCCCGCCTGATAGCGGGCCGAGAGACGGTCCGCGTGGTCGGGGTACCGCTTCAGGAACATCTCGTAGGTCGCCGCGGCGTCCCGGTAGCGCTTCTGATTGAAGCGATAGCGGGCGATGTCGAGGAGCGCGCCGCTCACGACCGGAGCGTTCCCGGACGCGCCGAACACGGCGACGAGCCGCTCCTCGGAGGCGATGGCGAGGCTGTCGCGACCCTGGCGGGCGTACGTCCACGCCAGGAGCTTCGTGGCCGAGGCGCCGATCGGGTGTCCGGGGAAATCACGCGTGAGCCGCTCGAGCGTGGCCTGGGCCTCCGCGTAGCGGCCCTGGGCGGCGGACGCGTCGGCGTCGATCAGAAGGGCCCACGCGCGCCACGGAGATCGGCTCGGCGGCATGCGCTGGAGCATGAGATGCGGCGCGCCCGCGAGCTGCCCGATGTTGCCCGCCTTGTGGTAGGCGTACTCGAGAAGGCAGAGCGACGCGTCCACCAGCTCCCCCAGCTCCGTCGACGCGAAGGTGAGCGTCGAGGTGGAGGAGTCGCTTCGCGTCGCGTACCGGTCGAGCACGATCTGGAAATAGGGCGCCGCAGCCATGGGACGGTTTTGCGAGAGGAGACCTACACCCGCGAGATACGCGGCCGCCGGAGCTTCGGGCTCGAGCGGATAGCCTGAGACAACGGTCTGGTAGGTTCCGGTCGCATCCGAGCCCCGGCCCAGCGCGTCGAGGCAGCGGGCCACCCGGTACTGGGCGCTCGCCGCCACGGAATGCTGGAAGTAATTCGTGAGCACGCGGTTCAGCTCCACGATGGCTTCCGCGTACTTCTTCTTGCCGAACAGCGACTCGCCGATCAGGAACTGCGCGCGCGCGGCGACGTCGGTGCCGGCGCGGCGCGCCACGATTCCGCGCAGGAGGGTCAGCGAGGAATCGACCGATCCCGCGAGGTAGGTCGCTCCCGCCGCGCGAAGCTCCGCCTCGGCGCGCACGTTCTCGTCGCGCACCTTCTTCGCGGCGCCCGCGAATTCCTCGGCCGCGCTCCGGTAGTCCTTCGCTCTCAGGAAGGCGTCCGCCTTGGCCAGAATCGCGAAGTCGCGAAGGCTCGATTCGGGATCGCGGTCGGCGACGTCCTGGAAGGCCGCCGCGGCCCGGAGCAGGGAGCCCGAGCCGAGGAGGCACAGAGCGCGCAGATAGATGGCGGCCGTGCCGGAGGGTTTCGGCCCCAGGAGCGCGACCGCCTCGGCCGGGTTGCCCCGCTCGTAGAGAAGGGTGGCCTGCGCCAGGACCACGCGAGGATCGGTGGCGTACCAGGAGCGCTCCGCCGTCAGCGAGGCGAGCGTCTTGCTTGCGGTCGTGGGATCTCCGCGGCGGAGCGCGTTCCAGGCCTGGGCCAGCCCCGCCTCGCCCATGAGCGGGCTCTGCGGGTAACGGCCCTTCCAATCGATCCACGCCTTCGCGGCCTCGGCGTCGCGTCCCGCCGCCTCGCTCGCCTGAATCGCGGCGAAGGCAGCGTCATCGGCGAACGGGGTCTTCCTGAGTCCGTCCTCCGCCTGGCGAAACTCGCCGGAGGCGGCTCCGTAGCGCCCGAGCCCGAACTGGATCTCGCCGGACAGGAACCGCGCCGCGGACTTCTCGTCGTCCGTCCCGCGCTGGATCGCCCGGTCGGTGATCCGAAGCGCTTCCTCCAGGGCGGCGGGCCGCTCGGCATCGCCGAGGAGCCGGGCCGATTCGAAACGAAGGCCGGCCTCCTCCAAGGTCGCGGCGGGCGCCGGCGGGGCCGGCGCTTTCTTGGTACCGGCCAGCGCGGGCGTCGTGAGGCCGCACGCGAGGAGCGTCCCCGCGAGCACCGGGAGCGAGAGTCCGAGCCGTCGTCGATTGATCCGCGTCATCATCCGTGGCTCCGCGTGTATGGGTGTTACGGCTGGATCGGGATCACCGGCACGGACCCCTGGGGTCCGCCCGTCGAGATCTCGACGGTGTGCGCGGGGCTCAGGACCGCCCGGCCGTCCGCGTCGTGCACCATGAGCTGATAGCTGTAGGCACCGTCCGGCAGCGGCATGCCGCTTTCGTCCTTACCGTCCCACATGAGATGGGAGGGAGGGATCCCCTTGCCGCCGAATTTCCGCACGACCTGGTTCATCTTGTTGACGAGCGAGAGCTCCCAGTTGTCCGTGTCGGACTTGGTGCGCGACCCCAGCGAGATGTTGGTGACCGCGTTCTCGCCGGTCGGGGAGAAGACCTCGGGCTCCGCCTTGGCGCTCGCATAGAAGCCGCCAAACCGGTAAGAGACTCCGATCCGGTGGATCATGCCGAGCGGATGGTCGGACACGCCGTAGTCGAACTGGTAATGGCCGCCGGTGCGGTAGCTGAATCCGCCGCTCGGGCGCTGGTCGTTCATTCCGACCCGCAGCGCGAATGCCGGCTGGATCCAGTATTCCGATCCGCCGTGCATCGACGTGCCGTACTTCTGCGTCTGGTCCAGCTCGCCCGTGATCAGGCCGCGTCCACGCATGACGCTCGCCGAGAATCCGCCGCGGAACTGCGTTGCGTACGTTTCCTTCGTGTCGCGCAGCGTGATGCTCGGTCCGCCGAGGTTCAGGGCCGAGGCCCCTACCCGGATCGCCGGCGTGACGTTCATGATCGCGCCCACGTCGAATCCGACCCCGCCGCCGCTGAAGTCCTCGAGGCTCTGGCGCACGAGCTTCGAGCTCACCCCGAGGGCGAACCGGGGCGTCACCGCCCGCGACATCGTGAGGATGTAGGCGGTCTGCGTGTCGCGAAACGTTCCGATGACATTGTTCATGTCGTCGGTCTTCTCGAATGCTCCGGAGCGGAGCGTGAGCACGCTGAGCCCGAAGCTCGGCAGCTTGCTCCCCGGGACCGCGAACTGGAAGGCCCCGAGCGTCGTGTCCTCGAAAAGCCGCGACACGTCCATGCGCAGCTCGTTGGGCACGAGCGTGCTGAGGCCGGCGGGATTCCAGATGACCGAGGACGCGTCGTCCGCGGCGCCGACGAAGGCGCCGCCCAGACCCAGCGTGCGCGCGTTGACGTAGGTCGAGAGCCAAGCCCCCGGCGCGCCTCCCGCTTCCTGTTCGCTCCACGCCGGACCGGCGCTCAGAAGAAGCCCGCCGGCGAGGACGAGATTCAAGACGACGCTCTTTGCGATGCGGTTCATGTCTCCTCCTCGATTACCGAACCACCGCCATCTTTCGGCGGATGACGCCCGTGCCCGGAGCCTCGATCATGACGATGTAGCCGCCGCTCGAGACCAGCTCCCCTTTGCCGTTCTTGCCGTCCCAGACGAACTGATTGAGACCCGCCTGGCCCCCCGGACCGCCGCTCGGGAATTCCTTTCTCAAGACGAGATTTCCAGTCTGCGTATAGACGCGCAGCGTGACCGTGGCGTTGTCCGTGATCTTCCAGGCGATGGTCGCCGGCTGCTCGGGCGGATGGAACGGGTTCGGGAAGCTGTACGCGGTGCCGACCGCGGCGGCCGGATCGATGAACGCGACGTCGAGATTGAGATCGGCCGTGAGCCCGGCCGCGGTGACCCGGATCGTGCTCTTCTCCGGATTCCGCGGGCTCAGGAAATCGGCCCGCGCGATGCCGCTTGGGTCGCTCGTCGAATCCGTGACGGTGATCGACCCGGCGCCCGAGACCACGCTGAAGGCCGCGGCCAGGGCGGGGACGCCGTTCTCGAAGGCGTCCACGACGCGCGCGGCGATCGCGGCATGCCGGTTTCCTCCGACCCAGGGCGGATTGCTGGTCAGATGGATCAGGCTGGGCGGGCCCGGCGTCACGGTGATCACGTTGCTCGTCGCGGGCAAGTTTCCAGCGTCGTCGCGCGCCACGAGGACGATCGCCTCCGCGGAGGTATAGGTCTCGGACACGGCACGTTGCCCCTGGAGCAGCTGGAACTGGCTCGAGAGCAGGGTCCCCGGGCTCGGGGAGTGGTCCGACGCGCGAAGCGCCGTGACCGTCACGAAGGAATTGATCTCCTGGATCACGCTCCCCGCGTCGTTGGTCGCGCGGACGGTCAGCGTGAAGGGTTCGCCCGCCCGCACGCTCGAGGGCGTGACCACGGCCTCGAGGTGGAGTCCGCTCGAGATCGCCCGGACCTGCGTGGTGCTGCCCGTCTTCGCGGGCTGCGTGACGTCGGTGACCGAGATCTGCTGGAACCCGCCCGTGGAGAGCCGGAGGTTCATCGACGCGACGCCGTTCACCATGGCCTGATCCGGCGGAACCTGGGCCAGCGGGTCCCCGCACGCGATGTGCACGACGTCCGAAGGCCCCGATACCGGGTTCCACCACGGATCGGTCGCGAGCACGGTGAGCGTGAAGGCGTAGTTGATGGACTGATCGGTCGCGGTGCCCGTGCGGCCGCTCACGGTTCCCGGCGCGGGAGATTCGCCCGGCGCCAGGACCAGCACCTTCGAGAAGGCACCCCCGACGACC
This sequence comes from Candidatus Eiseniibacteriota bacterium, assembly GCA_005893165.1. GTDB lineage: Bacteria > Eisenbacteria > RBG-16-71-46 > SZUA-252 > SZUA-252 > WS-7. The sequence goes on from VBOR01000131.1 coordinate 11,330, forward strand.
GTGACGTTCCCCGACGTGTTGCTCAGGATGGCGGGGTTGTCGGCGTCCTGCGCGGTGATCGTCTGGACCCCATTCTTGAAGAGCCTGCCCGGGAAGATGAGCTGCCCGCTGACGAGCGTCGTCTCGGCGGGAATGCCCGCAAAGGCGTCCGACGACGTGAGCGCGACGCGGTCGCTGATGCCGCTCACGACGTTCCAGTAGGCGTCCACCGCGCGCACGGTGATCGAGAAGGGCGTTCCCGCGGTCTCGTTGAGCGGGGTCCCGTCCTTGCCGTCCGCGGTGCCGCCCATGGCGGTCTCGCCCGGCAGGATGATCTGGAGCTTGGTGAACGTGGCGGCGTTGACCGCGATGTTCCCGCTCGTGCCCGTTCGAGGGGGCACCGAGAAATCGGAGCAGGTGAGCCGGACCGAAGCGCCGGCGCCGAAGAGGGTCACCGGTCCGGTCCACACGCCTGCCACGAACGTGATCTGGATCGGGATGCTGGTGCCGGCGCCCGTGTTGGCGGCCAGGATCGCGTCTCCCGCGTATCCGAAGACGGTATTTCCGCTCGCGTCGGCCGCGCGGACCGTGATGGTGAACGGCACCCCGGCGACTTGCGGAGAGGAGATCGTCGAGAAGACGAAGTGATCCGCCGCGTTCGGGACCACCTGGATCCCGGCGCTCGTCATCGGCGTGATGCTCGTGTTGCTCTGGTCCGTCACGGTAAGGGTCTGCGTGCCGACCGTGACGAGCGTGAACGTGAGCTGCAGGAATCCGCCCGAGAGATTGCCGGTCACCGGCGTGTCGGCGGGATCGGTGGCGGAGGAGACCCGCACGGCGTCTCCGACCGGCACCTGATTCCAGTAGTCATCGGTCCCATAGACGCTGACCGAGAAGGCGCGTCCGGCGGCCTGGCTCGCGGGAACGCCGGCGATGCCGCTGACGCTTCCGGGCAGGGGAGATTCCCCCGGGGTCACGATCTGCACACGGCGGAACGGTCCCGGGTGGACGAGGAAGGAGTTGCTGGTGCCGCTCTGGCTCGGATGCCCCTGGACTTCCGCCCGGAGGGACACGTTTCCGCTGGCCGGACTGGTTTCGTCAGCGCGATATACCGTGACGCTGCCGCTCCATTGTCCCGAGGTCAGGGTCACGCTCGAGGGCGTGATCCGCCCCTCGCCGAAGCTCGTGAGCTCGCGAAGCCGGACCGCGCCGGTGAATCCACTCACGAGGACGCCGTTCGGGTCCCTTCCCGTGATCGTGATCGACATCGGCACGCCGGCCGTCTGACTCTTGGCGATGGTCGAAAACTCGAGGCTCTGGAGCACGATCGACCGGACCAGGGAGCTCGCGCCGTCCGGGATCGTGACGTCCGATTGGTCGTGCGCGTAGATGGTGAAGTTGCCCCCCGCGTTCAGGATCACGAGGAAGCTCCCGGTGCCTTCGACGAGCTGGGCCGGAGCCGGAAGCGAGGCGCTCGCGTCGGAGGCCAGGATCTGGATCGAGTGGGTCACCGATGGCACCAGGGTCCAGGTGGAGTCGCACGCGCGGACGGTGATGAAGAAAGGAGCGCCGGCGGTTTGAGGGCCAGGCGTGCCCGTCTTGCCCGAAGGCGTTCCCGGAGCCGCGGTCTCGCCCGGCAGCAATACTTGCAGTCGCGTGAACGGTCCCGCGATCGCTGTGGCGGCGTTGAGCTGAGCGGCTAAGACCAGAGCAAGCAGCGCTCCCCCGCGGGCCGCGCGAAGTGCTTGGCGCACGACGAACCTCCTCAGCACAGTTTGTCTGTTGTTCTTCCGGCGATCAGACCCGACCGGCCTCATCGCCGGGATGACGCGTCCGGGGTGGACGCGTTCCCAACCACATCTGACCGAAGCAGGCGGCGTGCCGTGATTCCATGCAGATTGCGCCGCGCGCGGGCCCGAAGGCCAATGTGTTTGGGAGCAAGCGATTGCGCCCATCGCAGGAAGCAAGGGTGGCTCGAATTCGACAGGAACATCCGAAGCTTGCGGGAATCTGGCCGTGATGAGCCATCCGGTTTCATGCAGACCGCGAGTCGCGATACGCGCCGGGGTTGCAGATTCGCGCTCGCGCGCGGCTCGAGACGCCCCCGGAACGAAACGGGCGGGCCGCAGATGCGACCCGCCCGGCCTTCGTCCCGATCGCGTCGGAGCGATTACTTCACGACCGCGACTCTCTTGACGACCTCTCCTTCCGGCGCCTGGATCCGGAAGAAGTACACGCCGGAGGACACCTTCATGTTCCGGGCGTTGGACCCGTCCCACATCAGCTTCTGTTCGCCGGCCGCACGGTAGTCGTCGAGCAGCGTCTTCACGAGCCGGCCGTGCATGTCGTACACCATCACGCGGACCCTGCCCTCGCGAGCCATCGTGAACGAGACCAGCGTGCTCGGGTTCAGGGGGTTCGGTCTGACCTTGGGATCCAGGATCCTCGCGTTCCTGCCATCCTGGCCGCCCTTGTCCTTGTTCTTATCCTTATCCTTGTCTTTGTCCTTGTTCTTGTTCTTGTCTTGATCGCCCTCGCCGTTGCCCTCGTGCTTGTGTCCCTCGAAGGTAGCCACCACCGTGGCGCCGTCCGTCAAGAGGGCATGGATCTCGGCGTGGACCAGATCGCAGGGCAAGGCCGCTCCGGCGAACAGGCCGAGAAGGGCCTGGGTCGAGAAGCAAGCGCGGACCGCTACCGAGTCACAGGTCTGACCGGTACGGGTGCCCTGGTCGTCGAGGTTGTGTTCCTTGCAGCTGAGGCTGCACGTATCGGCGTCCGCACCTTCGTCGTCGTCGCAATCGTCCTCGCCGTCGGGATGGTCGCCGCCGCGATGGAGGGCGGTGGCGTCGTGGTGCCCATGGCCGCCGTCGCCGTGTTTGCCGTTATCGTTTCCCTCTCCTCCGCCTCTCCGAGCGTGGCATTCCCGCTCGATCTGGACTCCACCGTCCAGCGCGTGGATCGACTGCCCATGGAAGAGG
>VBOR01000132.1 GCA_005893165.1 Candidatus Eiseniibacteriota bacterium
CGGTGGGCTCATCTTCTCCACCTTCCTCACCCTTCTCCTCGTGCCCGCGGTCTACACGATCCTCGCGCGATTCACGAACATCGAGAGCCGGGCACCCGAATCCACGGCCGGAGTGATGGACGCGGAAGCGGAGAAGAAGGACCGCCAAGGGGCCCTCGTCGCGGCCCACACCTCGAAGTAGCGCGGTCCATTTTCTAGATCTCCAAGACGAATGGAGGCTGGAGGTACGTAGGGGTTCTGTGAGGAATTCCCCTACGACGCGCCCGATATGGGAGACCTCTGCCCGATGAGGTACACAGCACTTCCGCCGCGAGAACAGCTCAACGCCGCAACTCGCCTTCCAGCAACACAACCTCTACGTAGGCACACTCCTTAGCAGTCGTGGCACAAATCCTGATACGTCGCTCAGGGAAACCCTGATGCATCGACAAGGGTTTTCCTTACACAGTCACGATAACCAAGGATGGCAGAATGGGCTACTTCCGCGGCGGTGCCTCACGAGCAGTACGACTCGCGACCCTGACCCTTCTCATGGCCGGCTGCTCTCACGGCTTGCCGACCAAGCCGGCCTCGGCCGCCAGCACACTGCTCCTCTGGACCACGCCGGGTGCTGGAGGATCCCAGAGGATCGTCCGGTACGATCTGCGGGTCAGCACGAAGCCGATCAGCGGGACCGACACGCTGACCTGGTGGAATTCGGCAACCGTGATCCCGATGTCCGGGAGGACGCCCGGAGCTTCGGGATCTCCCGATTCTGTTCTCATCGCGGGTCTGGTGATAAGTGGGCGTTACTACGCCGTGCTCCGCAGCTCCGATGCTTCCTCGCGCTGGAGCTCGTACTCGAACGTGGCCACGTTCATCCCGACCACCATTACCGGCGTTCCCTCCGGCACCCCGCCTCCCGCGGTCGTGCTCGGCAGCCCCCGCCCCACGCCCACGTCGGGGCGCGCCGAGATGAGCCTCGACCTTCCGATGGCATCGCCGGTGATCGCCCGAGTGTTCAACGCGGCGGGCCGCATGGTGCGGACGATCGCGGAAGGAATGCTGCCCGCGGGACACCACGTGCTGCACTGGGACGGGAAGATGGATGGAGGCGGTGACGCCGCGTCGGGCGTCTACTGGGTCCGTGTCGCGGCGGGAGCGATCGAGAAGGGAACGAAACTCACGGTCGTTCGCTAGGAATCCCCTTGCCTCCGGGGCCGCCCCGGGGCAACATGGTGCGCTTCGAAGATCCCATTCGTCTCGAGGGCACTGCATGGAAGCGGCGGCGCACGCACACAGTCATGAGCCTGTACCGAGCCGCTGGCCGATCATCGCGGCCGTGGGCGCGGGTCTCATCCCGGTAGGGCTCGTCTCCTGGGCACACGGATGGAAGCAAGGGCTCGGCGTGATCCTGGCCGGGCTCGCGATCACGCTGTACGGTGCGGGGAGCTGGTGGGCCGAGCTCCTCCGCGACCGGTTCTTCGGCCGGGAAGCGATCGACGCCGAGCGACGCCTTCGCACCGCGATGATCTTCTTCATCGCCTCCGAAGCCGCGATCTTCGGCTCCTTTTTCGCCGCGCTCATCTACGCGCGGGCCCACGCGCCTGCCTGGCCGCCGCCGGGGATGCCTCACTTCGAGATCCTCGTCCCCGCGGTGAACACCTTCATCCTCCTCTTCAGCAGCGTGACCCTCCACCTGGGACACTCCGCCGTGGAGAAGGGCCGCCGGGACGGCGTCATCGCCTCGATCCTCATGACCATCTCCCTGGGCGCCATCTTCCTCTGCGGCCAGGCTTACGAGTACGGCTTCCTGAACGGCTCCGCGTTCAACATCAAGAGCGGAATCTTCGGATGCACGTTCTTCGTGCTGACCGGCTTCCACGGGCTTCACGTCCTCCTCGGGCTCATCTTCCTGAACGTGGTCTACGGCGCCGTGCTCCGGGGACAGATCACCCCGCAGCAGCACTTTCCCTTCAAGGCCGCCTCCTGGTACTGGCATTTCGTGGACGTGGTCTGGGTCTTCGTGTTCTCCATCGTATATCTATGGAAATGACGGCGGTCCGCCTGCGCCAGGGGTGCCGGTACGCCTTGCTCCTGGCCGCGCTCCTCGGCGCTCCCTCCTGCCAGTGGGCGGGAGACACGGGCGCCGCCAAGGCCTCCTTCGCGGTCATCCGGCAGCAGATCGACGACGTGAGCGCGCGGATCACCTCGGCGGTCCAGAACGGCGAGGCGGATCGGATTCCCGCCCTCGACCGCGACATGAACGCTGCCCTGGACGCGGCCAGGAACCAGTCCTCCGCGATGAATCTCCTGGATCGCGAGCACCTCAACATCAACGTGGCTACGGCGAAGCAATGCCTCTCTGGTATGGACCGCTACGCCCAGTCCGGCGACAACGACCTCCTGCGCGCCCAGGCGGCGCAGCTCGCTCCCACCGTGAGCGAGATCCGGGTGCTGCTCGACCGGGCCGACCGAATCGCCAACTCCAAGTGAAGTGACCCCCGATTCCGATCCGCTGGACGCGCTCGCCGAGGAGGGAGCAGGCGCCCTCGAAGACGGCGAGTACGAGATCGCGCTCGAGATCTTCGAAGAGCTTTTGAAGAAGGACCCCGGGCATTGGGGAGCCGCCCTCCGGCATGCCGAGTGCCTGCATCTCCTCTGGCGGAGCGCGGAAGCATTGCAAGAGGCTCGGGCGCTCCGGCCTCCGGCAGGCGAGGAGGACGATCCGGAGCGCGTGGAGCTCGAGGGAATGATCCTCGAAGCCATGGGCCGGTTCGAGGAAGCCGACGGATCCTTCCTCGAGGCGAACCGCATCGACCCCGAGAATTTCCCCCTCCCCGTCCGGCTCGATGCCGACGATTTCAAGACGCTGCTGGACAAGGTTCTGGCATCCTTGCCTCGTGTGATCCGCGAGGCGGTTCAGGAAGTGCCCGTGATCGTCGAGGCGAAGCCGACCCGAGAGATGGCCGAGCATGCCCCGGCGATCAATCCCGAGGTCCTGGGCCTCTTCGTGGGCACCTCCGTGGGTCACAAGGTCTTCGCGGGGAGCGGGTACGGCGACGTGGTGCTTCTGTTTCAGAAAAATCTCGAGAGGGCGGGGCGGAGCCGGCAAGAGGTCTCGAAGGAGATGAAGGTGACGCTTCTCCATGAGTACGGACACTATCTGGGGTTCGATGAGGAGGAGCTGGAGCATCTCGGTCTGGGGTGACGATGAGCCGATGCGCCTCTTCACCCCGTTCCACATGAATTCGACCGGGCTGGGACGGGAGCGCCTGCGCGCGGCCGGCGTGAAGCTGCCCGCCGATGAGGAGATCCTGACGGGTGCCGCGTTTCGGGAGCGGTACCTCCTCCCGCTGGCGAGGCTCGAGGAGCTGTCCGGTGTGGTGGTGGAGGGGGCGCGCGTGATCGCGATCGCGCGCGATGGGTTCACCAAGGCGCGAACGGGATCGCGGGCGGGGAGCCCCTTCCTTCTGCGGATCCAGGGTGCACGCGACGCCCGGCTGGAACGTGCCGACGCGGTCATCGACGCGAGCGGCGTCTACGCGACACCGAACGCGACCGGTCCGAGCGGGCTCCCCGCCGACGGCGAGGAGAGGATTCAGGAACATCTCGAGTCCCACCTCCCGGATCTTCCCGGTGAGGCGCGCCCGCGGTACGCGGGAAGGCGCATCCTTCTCGTCGGCGACGGGCGCTCCGCGGCGACCGCGGTCGCCGACCTGGACGAGCTCGTGCGGTCCGGAGGCGAGGGAGCCAAGACGCGCGTGGACTGGGTTCACCGCGCACGGGGGGGGAGCGCCTTCGCTCCGATCCCCAGAACGGAGCTCGAGCAGCTTCCCGTGCTTCGCGAGCTGGATCAGCGCGCGGGGCGGATCGTGCGCGAAAGCTCCTGGCTCCGGAGGCACGAGGGCGCGACGATCCTCGCCTACCGTGCGATTCCTTCCGGCGCGATCGAGGTGACGCTCTCCGACCCGCCGGGGAAGGAACGGCGGTTCGAAGTGGACCGCGTGCTGGCGCTCGTGGGGTACCGGCCCGATCTCTCGCTCTTTCGCGAGCTCCAGATCCATCTCTGCTATGCCTCCGAGGGCCCGATGGCGCTCGCCGCGGCGATCCTCGGCGCGCAGGGGAGCGATCCCGCCTCGGGGAAGGGGTGTCTGGATCAGGTGGCGCACGGCCCCGAGAGCCTGAAGAATCCCGAGCCGGACTTCTACGTTCTGGGAGCGAAGAGCTACGGCAGGAACCCCAATTTCCTGCTCTCGCTGGGGCACCGTCAGATCGAGGACGTGATGACCCTTCTCGGCGCCGCCGAGCCGCGCCTCAACGCGGCCGCGCGCTGACCCCGGCGCTGTCCAGGGCCGCGGGGCCGAAGAACAGCGTGATGAGGTTTCTCGAGAGCGCGTAGCCGGGCCACCGGCGCACGACCCCGTAGAGGACCGTGCGCGCCGAGTCGAGCTTTCCGGCGTGATAGAGCGCGACGCCGAGGTTGTTCAGGTAATCGGGCCGAGGCTCGCTGCGCCGCGCGGCCTCGCGAAACCTCTCGACGGCCTCCTCGTACCGCTTCTCATGAACGAGGCAGTTGCCCAAGTTGTAGTAGGCGTCGTCGCGCGCCGGTCCTCTGCGGATCCCCTCCTCGAGAACCGGAATCGCCTCCGCGTATCGACCCAGGTTGTAGAGCGCCGCGCCCTTGCCGACCCAGTAACGCGGGTTCGAGGGCTCCGCGTCGAGGGCCCGCTCCGCGTGGACCAGCATCTGCCGCGTGTCGTGCCGCTGGGAATCGAACGTGGAGAGGAGCTCGTTTCCGTAGGCGCGCCCGTACGCGCTGGTCCGGGCTCCGGGGCCGATCAGCGTCTCGAAGCGGCGCAGCCCCGATTCGACGCTCGCGTTCACAAGCACGAACGAGAGCAAGGCACCGGCGCCGATCAGCACGAGCCCCGCGCCGCTCCTGCCGCGCAGGGGCGTGCCGGGCATCGAGCCGGCCGCCTTCACGCCCCGCACCGCAAGGGGGAGGAGAAGGAGGGAGGTGAAATCCCAGTCCTGGGCCGGAACGACGGGGAGCACGAGCGCCATGGCCGCGAGCAGCCCGGGCACCGCCGCGATGGCGAGAAAGAGGGAAGCCGGATCCGCGCCGGACGGTGCGGCGGAAGAGGCCCTTCGACGGGACGTCCAGACCGCGGTGGAAGCCAGGAGCAACAACGCCGGTACGGGCATCGAGAGCAGGATTCCATTGGCGACGTCCAGGGCGTGATCGAGCGAGAGGATGCCGTAGGGCTTCGTGTAGGCCGTCGCCGCGTGGCCCGGTTCCACGGCGTGGGTCGCGATGCGCAGGGCGCCGGCCAGTTTCTCAGGCGGGTAGTGGAGAAGGATCAGGATCGCCGTGGGGACCGCGAGGGGAAGGAGGGCCAGCAGGGCGCGCAGAGCGACCGGGCGCTTCTCCTTCAGGAGGAGATAGGCATGGCTCGGCAGCAGGAGGACGGTCGCCAGATGGGATGCGATCGTGAGCCCGAGAACCGCTCCGGCGAGGAACGGGGAATCCATCCCGCGCAGCCGGCGAAGCCCCAGCCAGAGAAACGCGAGCACGAAGACGCTCACGACCGGGTAGCTTTCGATGTAGCCGAAATAGAGCTGCGCGATTCCCAGGGTCGCGAGCACGCCGAGCACGATGGCACGCGAGGCGGACCGGGGCGTGATCTCCGTCGCGATCCCCCAGAGAAGCGCACCCGCGAGCAGGCCGCAGAGGACGGACAGAGATCCCACGGCCGCGGGGCCGATCGGAACGGCGAGGGAGCGAAGGGTATTCGCGAACCCCATCCAGACGGCCGCGGCAAGAGGCTCGTTGGAGGGATTCACGTCCCCGTTGATGAGCCCCGCCAGCCACACCGTCGCGTCACCCAGGAAGCGTGTCTTGATCTCCAGGCTCCAGAGAAGCCAGGCCCACGGAATCAGGAGCAGCCAGGCGCTCCAGCCCGGAAACGACACACCCCCGCGCTTCGCCGTTTTCTTCGCCGCGCCCTTTCTGTGCTTGGGGTGACTGGCGCGATCGCGGGCGGCGTCGGGTACCGCGCGCCCGGCGCGAAGGAAATCGACCAGGAGGAGGAGCGCGCCCCCGAAGAGCATCGCCATGACCAGAAGGCGCTGCGCCGGAGGGAGAAAGCCGGGAAGGTGGAGCGCCCAGGCGCGAGGCCCCGGCGTCCGGCTCATGGCGAAGACGAGGGCGGCGTAGGCGATCGCCCCGATCGCCAGCGCGGCCCTCGCGACGCGGGGTCGGTCCATGGGCCGGCAGTATAGCCCGGCCGCCGGCGCCCACCGCTCCCCGCTTTCCCCGTTGCGGGAGGATGCGCGGGGAGTAAGATGGCCGGGCTAAGGGCTATCTGCGCCGGTTTCGGCGTGCGGCCGGCGATCACCCGAAACCCGAGGGTCCCATGTCCGTGGTCTTGGAGAAGAAGGCGACGCCGATCAGAAATCCATTCGAGGTGGCTCAGCGGCAATTCGACATCGCGGCCGACGCGCTCCAGCTCGAGGAGGGGATCCGCATCAAGCTCCGCGTGCCGCGCCGCTGCCTCACCGTTTCGGTTCCGTTCGAGCTCGACGACGGTAGCTGGCGTGTGGTCCAGGGGCATCGTGTGCAGCACGACGTCTCGCGCGGCCCCGCCAAGGGAGGCATCCGCTTTCATCCACAAGTAACCCTCGACGAGGTGAAGGCGCTTGCCGCGTGGATGACCTGGAAGTGCGGGGTCGTGAACCTGCCGTACGGCGGGGCCAAGGGCGGCATCGAGGTGGATCCCAAGGCGCTCTCGATGCACGAGCTGGAGCGCATGACCCGCCGGTACACGAACGAGATCGCCATCATCATCGGTCCCGAGAAGGACATTCCGGCGCCCGACGTGTACACCGACGCCCAGGTCATGGCGTGGATCATGGATACCTTCACCATGCGGCAGGGATTCGCTTCTCCCGGAGTCGTCACCGGGAAGCCCATCTCGCTCGGCGGGTCGCTGGGGCGCAGGGAAGCCACGGCCCGCGGATGCACCTGCGCCATCGAGGAGGCCTGCAAGCATCTCGGCCTGCAGCTCCAGGGGATGACGGTCGCGATCCAGGGCTACGGAAACGCGGGGTCGATCGCCCACGATCTCCTGCACGCCCGCGGCGCCAAGGTGGTGGCGGTCAGCGACTCGCGCGGCGGCATTCACTCCGCGCGCGGCCTGGATCCCAAGGCGGTCCAGGCGCACAAGCAGAATGCCGGATCGGTCGTGGGAGCGCCCGGAACCGACCGGATCAGTAACGACGAGCTGCTCGAGCTGAAGGTGGATATCCTGATTCCCGCCGCGCTCGAGAACCAGATCACCGAGGAGAACGCGCCGCGCATCCGGCCGAAGATCCTGGCCGAGGCCGCGAACGGCCCCACGACGCCGGACGCCGATCCCATTCTCCACGAGAACGGCGTGTTCCTGATTCCCGACATCCTGGCGAACGCAGGAGGCGTCACGGTCTCCTACTTCGAGTGGGTGCAGGATCTCGCGAACTACTTCTGGACCGAGGACGAGGTGAACCAGAAGCTCGAGACCATCATGCGGCGCTCCTTCGCCGACGTGGTCTCGATCGCCGAGAAAAATCACGTCCACAACCGGACGGCGGCCTACATGCTCGGGATCGGGCGGGTCGCCGAAGCGACGAGACTGCGGGGTCTCTATGGCTGATCGCAGCGCTACGGCGCCGGGCACCGCGGCGGCGACCGACGACTTCCTGAGCATCCGTTCCATCGACCACCTGGAATTCTGGGTGGGGAACGCGAAGCAGGCCGCGTTCTTCTACCAGCACGCCTTCGGGCTGGCGGTCACGGCATACGCGGGGCTGGAGACCGGGGTGCGGGACCGCGCCTCGTACGTGCTCCAGCAGGGGAAGGTGCGCTTCGTGTTCTCGTCGCCGCTCGGCCCCGAAGGGTTCATGGCGGAGCAGATCCGGCTCCACGGCGACGGCGTGCACGACATCGCGCTCGAGGTGGAGGACGTGGACCGCGCCTACAAGGAGACCACGAAGCGGGGAGCGCGGCGCGTGCAGGAGCCGACGACGGTGCGGGACGACCAGGGCGAGATCCGGCGCGCCTCGGTCGGGACCTACGGCGACACGGTGCATTCCTTCATCGACCGGTCGAAATACCGCGGCGCGTTCCTGCCGGGGTATCGCGACACCGGCTCGAAGGCGGCGGACGGCCCGCTCCTCTACGTGGATCACGTCGTGGGGAACGTCGCCCTGGGGGACATGAACAAGTTCGTCGCCTACTACCGCGACGTGATGGGCTTCGCGCAGTTCCAGCACTTCGACGACAAGGACATCTCGACCGAGTATTCGGCGCTCATGTCCAAGGTGATGGCGGACGGGAGCGGCAAGGTGAAGTTTCCGATCAACGAGCCCGCGCCCGGAAAGAAGAAGTCCCAGATCGACGAGTACCTCGAGTACTACCGCGGTCCCGGCGTCCAGCACATCGCGCTCGCGACGAACGACATCATCAACACGGTCTCGCGGCTCCGCGACTCGGGCATCCAGTTCATCAACGTGCCCCCGTCGTACTACGAGATGCTGGAAGGGCGCGTGGGCAGGATTCAGGAGGACAAGGGGCAGCTCGCGAAGCTCGGGATCCTCGTGGACCGCGACGAGGAAGGCTATCTGCTCCAGATCTTCTCGAAACCCGCGCAGGACCGTCCCACGGTCTTCTACGAGGTGATCGAGCGGAAGGGAAGCCGCGGCTTCGGCAAGGGAAACTTCAAGGCGCTCTTCGAGGCGATCGAGCGCGAGCAGGCTCTCCGGGGAAATCTCTAAGGCGCGATGCGTCTCGTCCGGCGTCGCGAGGGCGGGGCGGCCTAGGTGCGTCTCGTCTCCTTCAGCCTGCCCGGTGCCCCAGAGCGCTTGCTGGGCGCCCTCGAAGGGGATCGCGTCCTGGATCTGGCGGCCGCCGCCTCGGTCGTGGCCCCCGGCCTCGACGCCGCGGGAAGACTCCGCTCCCTCGATTGCCTTCTCTCCGATTGGGATCAGGGGCTTCCGCTCGCCCGCTCGGTGATGGAGCGCGCCGCCGGGGCGGGTGGCGGAGGGGGCGGCGGCAAGCACGCGGCCGAGCTGGCGCCGGCCTGGCATCCACGAATCCGCGTCACCCTTCACCCACCGGTCTCGCGTCCGCCTGCCGTCCGCGACTTCTACGCCTTCGAGGCGCACGTGAAAAACGCCCGCGCGCGCCGCAAGCTGGAGGTCCCGGCCGAGTGGTACGAATTCCCCGCCTTCTATCGTGGCGGGATTCACCATCCTGAACGACTGGAGCGCGCGCGACGTGCAGCGGAAGGAGATGGCGATCGGTCTCGGGCCCGCCAAGGGGAAGGACTTCGCGACCTCGCTCGGGCCCGCGCTGGTGACCCCGGACGAGCTGGAGCCAAAGCGCCGGGGCGAGCAGTTCGATCTCGAGATGGAGGCCCGGGTAAACGGCGCGACGCTCTCACGAGGAAACGCCAAGGACATGCATTTCACGTTCGGACAGATGATTGCGAGGGCCTCGCAGGACGTGTATCTTTTTCCCGGTGACGTGATCGGCTCGGGAACCGTGGGCGGAGGCTGTATTCTGGAAATGGGCCCCGAGGTTCATGCCTGGCTCAAGCCGGGCGACGAGGTCACGCTCGAGATCGAGCGCCTGGGCACGCTCACGAACACGATCGTCTGACCGAGGTAACGATATGCCGATGTACCACACGCTGGGGAAGACTCCCCACAAGCGCCACACCCAGTTCCGCCGGCCCGACGGGAAGCTCTACACGGAGCAGCTCATGGGCTCGCGCGGGTTCTCAGGCCGGTCTTCGCTGATCTATCACCACAACATGCCGACGCAGGCGCGCGAAATCCGGCGAATTCAGGACACGCGCGTGAAGTACGCCGAGGACCAGGTGCTGCGCCACCATCACTTCAAGACGAAGGATCTGAAGAAGAGCGGCGACCCCGTGAGCGGGCGCGTCACGCTCCTGCACAACAGCGACGTCTCCATGGCGATCACGGTTCCGGACCAGAAGATGACCTACTTCTACCGGAACGGCCAGGGGGACGACATGTACTTCATCCACGAGGGGACCGGCCGCATCCAGACGATCTTCGGCGAGATTCGTTACCGGCCCGGCGACTACGTGGTGATCCCTCGCGGAACCACGTACATGTTCCACCCGGAGGCCGATCCGCAGCGCTACCTCGTGATCGAGTCCGCATCCTCCATCGAGACGCCGAAGCGGTATCGAAACGAGTACGGTCAACTGCTGGAGCACGCGCCGTTCTCGGAGCGGGACATCCGGAAGCCCGAGCGTCTCGAGACCTTCACCGACAGAGGGAAGTTCGAGGTCCGGATCAAGGCGCGGGACCAGATCACGGCGTACGAGTTCGATTTCCATCCGCTGGATGTCGTGGGCTGGGACGGGTTCCTCTATCCCTACATCTTCAACATCGAGGACTTCGAGCCGATCACGGGCCGGGTCCACATGCCGCCTCCGACCCACCAGTGTTTCGAGGGGCGGAACTTCGTCGTGTGCTCCTTCGTGCCGCGCATGTACGACTACCACCCGGACGCGCTCCCGGTGCCGTACAACCACTCCAACGTGGACTCGGACGAGGTGCTCTACTACGTGAACGGGAATTTCATGAGCCGTCGCGGCATCGAGGTCGGCTCCTTCACGCTGCATCCCTCCGGAATCCCGCACGGGCCGCATCCGGGCGCCGCCGAGGCGTCGATCGGGGCCAAGGAAACGAAGGAGCTGGCGGTGATGCTGGACACCTTCCATCCCCTGTACATGACGACGGATGCCTCGCCGTACGACGATCCGAAGTACCCGTACTCCTGGCTGGAGAAGGAAGGCACGTTCGCGGGCGAGGGCGCCACGGGGTGAGCGGCGCGGTAGCGCCCCCCAGAATGCGGGAGCTCGATCCCGCGAAGCTCGAGCCCTCCGACGTCTACGCGCTCCTGGTCGGGTGCGTCGTGCCTCGTCCCATCGCGTTCGTGTCCTCGCTCTCCCGCGATGGCGTCGCGAATCTCGCGCCCTTCTCGTTCTTCAATGCGGGCGGCGCGCACCCTCCGTCGTTGGTGTTCTCCCCGGTGACTTCGGGCGCCGGGCGCGACAAGGACACGCTGCACAACGTGGCGGCGACCGGAGAGTACGTGGTTCACATCTCACCCTGGGGTCTGCGGGAGCGGATGAACCAGGCCTCGGCGGACTACGCGCCGGAGGTGGACGAGTTCGTCGAGGCGGCCTTCACGAAGGCGCCGAGCGTCAAGGTGAAGCCCTGGCGCGCCGCCGAGTGTCCCGTCGCGATGGAGTGCCGGCTGTTCAAGATCGTGGAGCACGGCTCGGGTCCCTTGCGCGCGAATTACGTGATCGGGGAGGTCGTGTACTTCCACATCGCGGAGGCGCTCTTGAACGGCCTGCGCGTCGACTCGGCCGCGCTGGACGCGATTGGCCGGCTGGGCGGCCCGATGTACACCCACGTGACGAAGGAGTCCGTCTTCAACCTGCCGCGGCCGCAGCTGCCGACAGGTCCCCGATAGTTCATCCGGGGATCCGGAGCCGAGCTCCCACATGGCTGGAACGATTGTGGAGATCCAGAAGATCGAGAGGATCTGACCTGGAGCGCCCGCCAGCTCTTCTAGCCACGAGGCGCTGATTGACGAAGTCACGGATGGAGGCCTTCAGCGACGGCGTGATCGCGGTCATCATCACGATCATGGTTCTGGAGATGCGCGCGCCGCTCGGTGCCGACATCTCCGCGCTCAAACCATTGGTCCCGATATTCCTGAGCTACGTCATGAGCTTCGTCTTCCTCGGCATCTACTGGAGCAACCACCATCACATGCTGCAGGCGGTGCACTCGGTGAACGGCCGCATCCTCTGGGCCAACTTGCATCTCCTGTTCTGGCTCTCGCTCACTCCTCTCGTCACGAATTGGATGGGGGAGACGCATTTCGCGAGGTGGCCGGTGGCCGTATACGGGATCGTCCTGATTTTCTCGGCGATCGCGTACTACATCCTCGCGCACACGCTCGTCGCCCATCATGGCGCGGAATCGACCCTGGCCGTTGCGCTGGGCAGCGATTTCAAGGGTAGGATCTCGATCGTGCTCTACGCGATCGCGATCGCGTTGGCGTTCACGGCCCCGCTGGCCTCCTGCGCCGTCTACGCCGCGGTCGCGATCATGTGGGTCATCCCGGACCGAAGATTCGAGAACCTCCTGGTGGGCGGCGCTACCGCGAGGCGCGACTAGAGCCCACCGCGCGGCGCTTCTCCGCGAACCGCACCATCCTCCGAAGTCCCTCTCCCAGATCCTCGTCCGAGACGCAGAAGGCCACGCGCACGCGATGGCGCGCCTTGGGGTTCGTGGGATACTCCGGGGCTCCCGAAGGGGAGGGCTCGGCCGCAAGGGAGCCATCCGCGGCGAACCGCGGCAGGATCGCGAACCCCGAGCCCGGCGCGACCGCCACGCGCTCTTCTTTCAGGAGCGCCACCGCGAAGTCGTCGCCGGTCATTCCCGTCGCGGACACGTCGGCCATGATGTAGAAGGCTCCTTCGGGGACGTAGTCGGCCATCCCCGCGGGCTGGAGGATCGAGAGCGCCAAGTCCCGCCGCCTCCGATACGTGTCCCGCATCTTCGCGACCCCCGCCCGCTCGGCCTCGCTCAACGCGGGGAGCGCGCCGTACTGGATGGGCATCCCCGCGCTCGCGACCAGAGGCTCCTGGCACTTTCGAAGCAGTGTGGCGGTGTATACGGTGGGCGCGACGACGCATCCCAGCCTGAGTCCGGTCATCGAATAGGACTTGGAGAACGTGAACAGCGTGAAGACGCGGCGTTTCTCCTCCGGAAGATCGCGCTCGAACGATCCCGTGGAGACGTGCGCGCCCCGGTAGACGAAATCCTCGTAGGCCTCGTCGCTCAGGATCCAGAGGTCGTGCTCGCGGGCCAGATCGTAGAACACACGCAGCGTGGCTTCGGGAAAGACGGCCCCTGTGGGATTGCTGGGGCTGTTGATCATGATGGCTCGCGTGCGCGGAGTCACGAGACCCGGGAGCGCTCCAACTTCTGGCTGATATCCCGCGCCGAGCGGGTAGAATACGGGCCGGCCGCCGAGGAGCAGCACCTCCTGGACGTAGTTGGGCCAGTAGATCTCGGGCACCAGCACTTCCTGGCCCGGGCCGAACATGACATTCAGAGTTGCAAAGAGCGCCTGGGTGGAGCCGGGAGTGATGATGACCTGATCGGTCGAGGCGGCGAGCCCGTTCCGCGCCCGCGCCTTCTCGGCGAGGGCGAGGCGCAGCTCCTGGACGCCGGCGGTGGGCGCGTAGTGCGT
>VBOR01000039.1 GCA_005893165.1 Candidatus Eiseniibacteriota bacterium
CAGTGACCTGACTTCGGCCGGCGCGGTCAGGGTGTGTAAGACTCTCCGAGGAATCATCCGGCTCCTCGGCCGAGAGCCCAGCGGAATTGCCCGTCTTGAAAGGGAACCTTGAGGCGGTATCGGAACCGATCGAGTTCGAGGAGACGTCATCCGCAGGCTCCGCTCGGACAGGGCCCCCGCGATTCGACCGCTCATCCATTAATAGGCCGCCGCCGTTTTCGGCAGAGCTATGGCGGCCGCGGAAACGCAGGCCCTGTTCCAGCAGCTCACAATTCTTTTGGCCCTCGCCACCGCAAGTCATTTTTTGTTCCGACGCTGGCATCTGCCGATGATCATCGGAGAGATTGCGGTGGGCATCCTGCTAGGTCCCAGCGTGGTGGGAAACGCGGCATTGGGCTCATACCGATACTTGTTCGATCCGGCTGTCGTCCGTACGCTTGCGGTCCTCGGTTCAATTTTTCTCCTATTCCTCATCGGTCTGGATTTCGACTTCCGTTCGGTGTACACGCGGAAGAACGTGGCCGTGGCGTCCGGAGGGGTCGTGCTACCACTCCTCCTTGGCTCTGCGACGGCCCTCTACCTCGTGCCCGTCGCATCGATTGGGGCCAATGGGACCCAGTTTACGATGGCGCTGTTCGTCGGCGCGACCCTCACCGCGACGAGCGTCGCCATTACCGCAGCCGTCCTCCTGGAACTTAACCTCTTGAAGGACCGTGTGGCCCAAACGATCTTGGGAGCGGCGGTCGTCGACGACGTCCTCGGCCTCATCGTCCTCTCCGTTGTCGTCGGGACGACGGCGGGCCGGGTAAGCCCCCTTGACCTCGCGATCCTCGTTGCAGAAGCCGTCGGATTTCTCGTGATCGGGATGGCGATTGGCATCTACCTGCTCCGCCGGGTCGTCGCGCGGATCCACGTCGAAGGAAACAAGCTGGGGATCCCGCAAAGCGGGTTCCTCGTCGCGATGGCGATTACCTTCCTCTTTGCCCTCACCGCGGAGTCCATCGGCCTTTCCGCGGTCGTCGGCGCGTTCCTCGCGGGCAGCGTGTTCGCGAACACGACCCTCCAGGACGACTTCTCGAAAGGAGCCCGACATCTCGCAGCCGTCTTCACGCCGATCTTCTTCGTGTCCCTCGGCCTCCAGGTGGACTTCCCCGCGGTGGCGACTCAGTTCGGCTTGATCCCGTTCGCAATCGTCCTGACGGTGATCGCCGTGGGCACGAAGGTCGTCGGCTGTAGCCTCCCCGCCCGCCTCGCGAAAATGACCGTCCGCGAAGCCGTCGCGATCGGCTGGGGCATGACTCCCCGCGGCGAGGTCGGCCTGGTCGTGGCCTTCGCCGCCCTATCATCCGGGGTGGTCGGGGATGCCTTGTTTTCCATGCTTGTCTTCGTACTCATCCTTGTCACAATCCTGCCCACGCCCATCTTCAGGCGGGCCCTGAAAGCCGTAGAGGCGGAACGTCTTGGGGCGAAGGCTAATTCGCAGCTCGTGGAAACGAAGCCGCGGCATGACTAGCGCCGGCGACAATCTCGGTCTCGCGCGATGCGGTCTGGTGCGTGAAGCCCATAAGCCAAGCCGCGTTACCTCATCGATCGGGGGTGGAACCGTTCTCTCCGAACCGGAACTTTCGGATCGGTTCAAGGCCGCGCTCCTTGAATTGAAGGCCGAGCCTCATTCGGCGACCCGCAGGGAGAACACTCCGGACATCCTCCGATCCGTCGTCGAGGGACACCAGGCGAATCGGGTCGTCGTCGCGAATCTTCCGGCCGAGCTTCGTGCCATGGTCTCCGGAGCTTTGAAGGGTCGATCTGTCCAATTCCTGGAGGACCTTCCGTCGAAGGATGTCCTTGGCGCATGCGCCGCCGCGGAGGTCGGAGTGACTTGGGCGGAGTTCGCCATCGCGGAGGATGGGGCAATTGTCGAGGTGGCTCACGATGACATGGTGCGACTCGCCGCGTCCCTACCGATCGTGCACGTCGTCCTGCTCCCTGCAGGGAGGTTGGTCCGAGACGTCGGCGAGGCGATGACCGTCGTCGGAGGAATTCTCCGCGCGAGCGGACCGGGGGAGCGACCCACGGTCACGTTCATTTCGGGGCCGAGCCGGACGGGAGACATCGAACTCCGCCTCCTCTACGGAGTTCACGGACCCCATTCCCTCCATGTGGTCCTCCTCGACTGGTATGTAGGGAGGTAGGTACCTGCTCAAGGGGCGACGGCGATTGGCCACCGAAGTTCGCCGGTCCATCGAGGAGCCGGAACGGGTCGGAAAACTCTGGGAGGCGATGGAACGGGGTCGGGCGAACCGGGCCGCGACGATCGAGAAGGCGGGCCTCGACCTCCCTGCATTTCGGGATCGCGTGCGGTCGATCAAAGAGACCGCGGCCCAGGATCCCACAATCGCGGAGGCCTTCGCCGAAGCGGTCCGGACGAACGGGGGACGCGTGTTTTTCGCGGCAACCGGCCGTGAGGCGGTTCAATACCTGCTCGACGTGTGCCGAGCGAACGGCGCCGAGTTCCTGGTCAAGTCGAAATCCCTCACCTCGGAGGAGATCGAGTTGAACCAGGGCCTTGCCGCCGAGGGCATCCGCGCCATCGAGACGGACCTGGGCGAGCTCCTCTGCCAGGTGGCGGGGGAGAAGCCTTCCCACCTCGTCTTCCCGGCGATCCACATGACCTCGGACCGGATCGCACGGATGCTCACGGAAGCGTATGGAGAGCCGATCGCCCCGGAGCCTTCGAGTATCTTGTCCGCAGTCCGCGCCCGGCTCCGCCCCCAATTCCTCGACGCGAAGGTCGGCGTGACCGGCGCGAACATCGGCGTCGCGGAGACGGGATCCATCGTCGTCGAGACGAACGAAGGGAATGGCCGCCTCGTGACGAGCGTGCCTCGGGTGCACGTCGCCCTGATTGGCCTCGAGAAGATCGTCCGCCGCTGGGAGGATGCAGCCGACCTGGTCCGCGGGCATGCGATCAGCGCGACCGGGCAGCGGATGACCGTCTATGTATCCCTGCTCTCCCGACGCCTACCCGTCGGGGGAGATCCGGCCGACCGAGAATTCCACGTGGTGATTCTGGACAACGGTCGGACCCGCATGCGGGCCGATCCGTCGTTCCGGGACGCGTTGAATTGCATTCGCTGCGGCGCCTGCATGAACGTGTGCCCGACCTACGGCGTCACGGGCGGCCACGTGTTCGGCCACATCTATCCCGGTCCGATCGGCATCCCTTGGACCGCGAAGGTCCATGGCCTGGAGGAGGCATCCTTCGCCCATCTGTGTGTGTCCTGTGGCCTCTGTCACGAGATCTGTCCCGTCGACATCGACATCCCTTGGATGATCGCCAAGGTGAAGGAGCAGGACGTCGAGGTCCATGGCCAGCCGACCGCGGAGCGGTTCTTCATGGCCTCGGAGGCCTTCGCGAAGGTGGCGTGTCTCGCCGCCCCGCTGGCGAACGGATTCCTCCGGACGGGTCCTGCCCGGATCCTGATGGAACGGATCTTGGGGGTCGACCGCCGAAGGACGCTGCCGCCGTTCGCGCGTCGCACCCTACGGTCGCGGGTCAGGAACCGAAGGGCGACGGAGGGTCGCGTCGGCAAGGTCGCCTTCTTTCCGGACTTATACGCGGAATACAACAACCCGGACCTCGGCCTCAAGGCGATCGAAATCCTTGAGCGACTCGGATATGCTGTCCTCATCCCCAACGTGCGGTGGAGCGGGATGCCGTACGTGTCGTATGGGCAGCTCGGCAAGGCGTCGGCCCTAGCAGCGGTCAACCTGCGGGTCCTCGGCCCCCTCGTCGACCAGGGGTACGACATCGTATCCACGGAACCCACGGCCGTCTACATGCTCCGCAAGGTGTACCCGAAACTCGTGGAAGGCGATCTCGCGACCACGGTCGGAACGCATTCCTACGGCTTCTTCGAGTTCATCGAGCGCGGGATCGCGGGCCTGCCGCTCCGCCCGAGCCGCGATGTCGCGGGGGTCGTCGGCTTCCACATCCCATGTCACGACCGCGCCCTCTCCTCGGGGGCGCCGGCGATGCGATTCCTCGAACGCGCGTCATACCGCGTGCGGGTCGTTGAGACGGGCACTTGTTGTGGGATCGCGGGAACCTTCGGGATGAAGAGCGGTTGGCTCGGCTACGAGTTGTCCATGGCCGTAGGGGAAAAACTGTTCGAGCAGTTCCGACAGAGCGGATGCGACTTGGTCGCGACCGAGAGCAGCGTCTGTACCCTTCAACTCGGTGACGGGTTGGGCCGAACGATCCTGCATCCGCTCGACCTGGTCCGCCTCGAGGGGACCGGATAGGTTCCCAGCGCCCGTGGGCGGATTCATGCCGCGTCCACGTATTTTCCGGGATTCATGATTCCCTTCGGGTCGAAAACTCGTTTGATCTCCTTCATGAGTCGCAGGCTGTCGCCGCCGCCATGCGCCTCGAGCTGGGCTCGGAAGAGGGCGACTTTCTGGGAACCGACCCCATGTTCTCCGGTCACGCTCCCGCCCACCCGGATCGCGTATTGGCAGATTTCCTCGAAGGCGGCGGCCGCCGCTTCTCGGCTTTTCGGATCCGCCTTGTCGTACAGGATCGCGGGATGGACGTTCCCGTCCCCCGCGTGCCCGACGACCGGGATCTGCACCTGGTGCCGCGCCGCCACCTCCTTGACGAACCGGAGGTATTCTGCGAGGAAATCGATTGGCACGACGACGTCCTCGATCTGGATCCCGGAGGAACGCTCCTTCAAGGCAAGGTATGCGCGGGCGCGGACCTGGTACAGTCGGTCCGCTTCGTCCTGGTCCGCGGCGGGGCGGATCGCCAGGGCGTGATGGGAGCGGAAGACCTCTGTGGCCGTGGGGATCGACGGCTCCTCGAGGTCAACCAAAAGGGTCGCCTCCGCCTCCTCGACACGGAAGTCAAAGGACCGGTTCACCGCGGCGATTGTCTCCCGGTCGAGGAACTCGAGCAGGTCGGGGACCACCCGAGCCTTCCGGAGGCCTTTGATCGCTTCCCCGGCGGCAGGCCAGTCCGCGAATTGGACGAGCATCCTCCGGATTCGGACCACCGGGAGGGGGAGGATCTTCAATGTGGCCTGGGTGATGATGCCGAGGGTGCCTTCACTCCCGACGAACAAGTGAACGAGGTCGTAGCCCGCCCGGTTCTTCGGGAGCGGTTCACCGAGGCTGGCCACCGTGCCGTTCGGGAGGACCACGCGAAGGGCCATGACCCAATCTTTCATCGTCCCGTGCCGGACACACCGCATGCCTCCGGCGCCCGTCGCGATCGCCCCGCCGACGGTGCACAGGAAGCTACTCGCAGGATCCGGCGGGAAGAAGAACCCCTCCCCTTTCAGTGCGTTTCCCAGATCGTCGAGCACTACACCCGGCTGTACCTCGACGTACCAGTTCACCGGATCGACCTTGAGGATCCGATCGAAGCGCTTCATGTCGACCACGATCGCTCCTTCCCGGACGACGGCCCCCGTGAGACTCGAGCCGGCGCCCCATGCGAGGATGGGGATCTGCCGGCGGTTCGCAAGCCGGACAATGGCGGAGACCTGTTCCTCTGAATGGGGTCGGACGACGACGGCCGGGATGCCTTCGTAGTCCGCCATATCCCTACGGTGCTCCTCGAAGAACTCGCCTTCCTGGATCACGTCCGTCTTCCCGACGATTTTCTCCAATTCAGACGGCAGCCCTACAAGTCCGTGACGCGTGGACATCCCCGCAAGGAAAGCGACCGAGACGCCTAAAAGGCTTGGAACCGTCCTGCCTCAGAGCCCACGGCCAGGGCCCGGCCCCCTCACAAGGCGCTCGGAATTCGACGTGAATCATGAGAGTCAAATATTAGCACGCCATTCCCCCGCGGGGGACGACGGCTTTGCCGTCCAACGGGGGTTTCGATTTCGTCAGCTCGGTCGGGCGAAGCCGCCTCGAATTCGCCTTTCGCAAGGGCCGCTGTTGGGAGGAGGGTCCATGGTTGAAATGATGGAGGGAGAACCGAAGCAGGTTGTGAGCGGTGAGTTCGTGCAGATCGGGGTGAGTCGTCCTCCGCTGCCCGTCACCGACTTGCCGGAGCCGGAAGAGGTCTTCAAGATTAAGGGCCGGATCGGTCCCAAGCAATTGGTCCTGTACGTCC
>VBOR01000059.1 GCA_005893165.1 Candidatus Eiseniibacteriota bacterium
GACCGCGGCTATAGCGACGGGGACGGATGGGTCGCGGGGGGAGCCTTTGGATTTGGCGTGACTCGCGACCTCCTCGTCATGGTGGCGATGGAACACATCGGGGTGAACATATCCCAACCCTACCGGGAGAGCTTTCAGCCGGTGACGCTCCAATTTCAGCTGGGCGCGCCCTTCCAGCACCGCATCGCGCCGACGGTGGAGTTGGGAGGTGGGGTCTATCTCAGAACGAGGGACCGGGTCTTCTACGGCACCTACCCCTATCCCTACGTCGCTCCACGAACGAGCGCGCCGTTCGGAATGAACTTCGGAGGCGGGCTCTCCTTTCTCCTGGCACGAGCCGTCTCGTTGAACCTGGGGGTGCGCCGGCACGAGTCCTTCAATCCGAACGAGAGCTGGGGCATGACCACGGCGACGGCAGGAATGACCTTCGCGTTGAGCCGGGATGAGCCTCCGCATGGCGTGTGGACGCGATCAGGAAGCGGTGGGACAATCGAGGTAGCTGAGCGGTAGCAGAGGTGAAACTCCGCTCGTGGAGTGCGCTATGCAGCGTTCCACCGTCTTCGCCCTAGTGCTTTACGTCCTGTCGCTCGCCGCGACAACTTCCGTCTGTGCCGCCTGGTCCCCCTCGGATGGTGCGAAGGGTCAGGCCGTGTTCAGGATCCGCGGCGCTCTCGTTCCCCACGACTTGGCCGGAACGGTCGGACCCGGCTGGTTGGTGGGAGGTGCCGCCGGCGTGGGCATCAGCCGATGGGTCATGCTCACGGCGAACTTCGATCATGTCGCCCTCAGGGACCGGAACGCGCGCTCGGTCGAACCATGGACGCTTCAGCTCGAAATGGGTGCGCCATTCCAGCGACACGTCATGCCGCGTTTTGAAGTGGGCGCAGGGCTGTATCGCAGGACTGAGAAGCCCTGGATCTTCCCCACCTCATCAAATCCGAGGGACGAAACGCTCTTCGGGTTCAACTACGGGCTCGGGCTTTCAGCTCCCATTGCCACGCGCGTGATGGCGGATCTCAATCTTCGGTATCACCAGACCCTGGACCGGGATGTTGGAGGAACACGGAGTCACTCCCTGAAGCTGTCCTACGTGGCGTTCGGTCTGACCTACGGGTTGAGGTAGCCTAGCTCACCCGTTTGCGGCGGTTCTGGTTGTAGTCGACGAAGAGGTAGGAGCCCAGGTTCTCGAGGTCCGCGAAATAGGCGCGGCCCTTGTTGAGCTGGGTGAAGCGCTCCACGAACCGAACGAGATAGGGATCCTGCGTCACCATGAACGTGGTGATGGAGATTCTCTTGCGCCTGCACTGCACGGCCTCGTCCAGGGTCTTGTTCACGATCTTGGGATCGAGGCCGAACGCGTTCTTGTAGAGACGCCCGTCCTCCATGATCGCCGAAGGCTTCCCGTCCGTGATCATGAAAATCTGCTTGTTCACGTGCTTCTGCCTGGCCAGGATCCGCTGCCCGAGCTGGAGCGCGGCCTTCGTGTTCGTGTGGTAGGGGCCCACCGAAGCGTAGGGAATGTCCCGGATCTTCACCTCCCACGCGTCGTCTCCGAAGAGCACCACGTGGAGCGAGTCCTTGGGGTACCGCGTCAGGATCAGCTCCGCCAACGCGAGCGCCGCCTGCTTGGCCGGCGTGATTCGGTCCTCGCCATACAAGATCATCGAGTGGCTCACGTCGATGAGGAGCGCGGTGGCGCAGGAGGAGGAGTGCTCGGTCTCGTAGACCTCGAGATCGTCCTCGGTCAGGTGGATCCCTTCGTCCCCCCACTCGCCCCGCTGCCTGCGCACCGAGTTACGCACGCTCGAGAGAAAGTCGATGTCGGAGACGTTGTCCCCGAACACGTAGGGGCGTGTCTCCGTGATCCGCTCGCCGCCCGAGCCGGTGCTGGGCACGCGGTGCTCCCCCTGGGAGTCCTTCGCGAGCGCGCTGAAGATGCGATCGAGAGAGTCCTGGCGGATCATCCGCTCGCCCTTCCGCGTCAGGACGTTCTTCCCGTTCACCTCCTGGATCGCGTCCTGCTCCTTCAGGTGCTTCTTGAATTCGTCCATGGTGAGCTTCCCGCTGAAGAAGCCGAAGCGATCCCCCAGCTCCTCCAGCGCCCGGAGCGCCTCGTCCACGTCCCCATCCGTCATGAGGAGCAGGCGGTTGTAGAGCGAGAGGAGATTCTTGAGGAAGTTGAGATTCCGGGTGAGACGCTCGTCCCACCTGGAGTAGCGGAATTCCACGTCAGTCCTCCGCTTCCTCCGGCTTTCCGAGCATGGTCGAGAACATGTCGGTGTAGGCGAGCGCGCTCGTGTCGGTCCGCTCCTTGGCGAGGATGGAGTTCTGGTGGAGCGCCTCCAGCACGAACTCCATTGCCGTGGGAATCTCGATCGTGTCCTTGATCCCGAGATAGCGCTTGGGCAGGTCCTCGAGGCCTGCGACCTGGGCGAGCCTCTGGTGGAACTCGCGCGTCGGGAGCTCGTCGGAGATCTCGACCCGTTTCCCCTGCGCGAACCAGCGGAAGATCGCGTCGTACTCCGAGGGCGCGCCCTCGTTCTTCTCCTTCGCCTTGTAGGCGTCGGGGAAGTGCTTCGCGAAGACCTCCTTCACGGCTTTCCCGACGAGGTGCTTCGCCACCGCGACCGCGCCCTCCTGCTCTCCCTCGTAGACCAGCTCGACCTTCCCGCTGATCGAAGCGATTCCGTTCTGGAGATCGCAGATGCGGACCGCCTGGCGCCGCTCTCCCGTCCGGATGGCGCGCCGCTCAGCGTTGCTGATCAAATTCTCCATGAGCGAGATCGTCAAGCGCACGCTCACGCCCGATCCCTGATCCACGTAGGAGGACTTCCGCGCCTGGAGCGCGACCGTCTCCACCAGCTCCCGGATGTAATGGGGAACGATCACCTCGATCCCGTCCCCCCGGCTCGTCCACGCCTCCTGCTCGGTGACCTTCATCGCGTCCTCGAGCGTGTAGGGATAGTGGGTCATGATCTGCGACGCGATCCTATCTCGCAATGGCGTGATGATGTTTCCGCGGTTCGTGTAGTCCTCGGGGTTCGCGGAGAAGACGATCTGGATGTCGAGAGGCAGCCGGATCGGGAATCCTCGGATCTGGATGTCCTTCTCTTCGAGAATGTTCAGAAGCCCCACCTGGATCCTGGGCTGGAGATCCGGCAGCTCGTTGATCGCGAAGATGCCGCGATTGGTCCGCGGCACGATCCCGTAGTGCATGACTTCGGGATCGCTGTAGGAAAGCCTCCGGTTCGCCGCCTTGATGGGATCGATGTCCCCGATCAGGTCCGCGATCGTCACGTCGGGCGTGGCGAGCTTCTCCCGGTAGCGATCGTCGCGGTGGATCCAGCGGACCGGAACCTGATCCCCCTCCGCGGCGACCCGCCGCTAGCAAGCGGGACAGATGGGATTCAGCGGATCGTCGTTCACCTCGCAGCCCTCGATCGCGGGCACCCACTCGTCGAGAAATCGGACGAGCTGGCGGAGGATCCTGGTCTTCGCCTGTCCGCGGAGCCCGAGCAGGATGAAGTCGTGTCCGCTCAGCATCGCGTTCTCGATCTGGGGAAGGACGGTCTTCTCGTAGCCCACGATCCCGGGGAATAGGTTCTCCCCCTTCTCGATCAGGCTGACCAGATTCCGCCTCATCTCCTGTTTCACGGTCACGGGCTGATAGCCGCTATCTCTAAGAGCTTTAATCGATTCGGGTCTTTTCATTGGATTCCTGGGTCTCCGGTTGCGCGGGTGAGACGTTCTTCTTTCCTAGATCGTAACCCCGCGTGGGGCCTTCAGCAAGCCGCCAGGGCACCCTCATTTACCAAATAAATGTTGATTTAGACGGCCAGGTTGCCGAATAATGTAAGGACACAAACATGCTCAGCCTAACGAAACATGAGAACGGTGCCGTTCTCGACCAGATCGACCGCAAGCTTCTGGCGCTGCTTCAGGACGACGCCAAGATCTCGCAAGCGGAGCTGGCCAAGGCGGTCGGTCTCACCGCGCCCTCCGTCAACGAGCGGATCCGGAAGCTCGAGCGCGGCGGCATCATCCGCGGCTATGTCACGCTCCTGGACGAGCGGAAGCTGGGCCAGGACATCACGGCGTTCGTCGAGGTATTCATCGAACATCCCAAATTCGAGTCCGGTTTCATCGAGGCGGTCCGCGACCTCGACGAGATCCTCGAATGCCACCATATCACCGGCGAGTTCTCGCTTCTGCTCAAGGTCCGGGTCCAGGACATGGCCGCGTTCCGCAAGCTCCTCATCGAGAAGCTGAACACGGTCCGCGGGGTGCGCCAGACGCGAACGCTCATCGTCCTCGCCACCTCGAAGGAGCAGCGCCGGATCAAGATCGATTCCGAGCCACATACACCCGGTTCGAAAGGAGCCCCCGGATGAACCCGACCCTCGCCACCTCGTCGGCGAAGATCACCCCCGACAAGGTACATGAGACGATCGCGAAGCGGATGCTCGCGGACGGCTTCGACTTCGTCCTCGATCTCGAGAAGAGCGAGGGCGTCTTTATCTACGACTCTCGGCACGGGAAAAAGCTTCTCGATTTCTTTTCGTTCTTTGCGACCAACCCGGTCGGGATGAACCACCCGGGGATGAAGACGCCGGAGTTCACGAAGAAGCTCCTCCGGGCGGCCCTCCACAATCCCTCCAACTCGGATGTGTACACCGTCGAGATGGCGGAGTTCGTGGAGACGTTCGGGACGCACGCCATGCCCGAGTACCTTCCGCATCTCTTCCTGGTGGCCGGCGGCACCCTGGGCGTCGAGAACGCCCTCAAGGCGGCCTTCGACTGGAAGGTGCGCAAGAACTTCGTGCGCGGCTATCGCGAGGAGCGTGGCCACAAGGTGCTCCACTTCGAGCAGGCCTTTCACGGGCGCTCCGGCTACACGCTCTCGCTCACCAACACTACCGATCCCAGGAAGACCGCCTACTTCCCGAAATTCGCCTGGCCGCGCGTCGTGAATCCCAAGGTGCGGTTCCCGCTGAACGAGCAGAACCTACGCGACGCGAAGGCGGGCGAGGCGCTCGCCGTGGCGCAGATGGAGACCGCCTTCGAGCAGAACAAGGACGACATCGCGGCGATCATCATCGAGCCGATCCAGGGAGAGGGCGGCGACAACCACTTCCGCAAGGAGTTCTTCCAGGAGCTGCGCCGGATCGCGGACGAATACGAAGCGATGCTGGTGTTCGACGAGGTGCAGGCGGGCCTGGGGCTCACCGGGAAGATGTGGTCCTACGAGCACTACGACGTGAGGCCCGACATGGTGGCGTTCGGGAAGAAGACCCAGGTCTGCGGCTTCATCTGCGGCCCGCGGATCGACGAGATCGAGGACAACGTCTTCCGCGTTTCGAGCCGCCTCAACTCCACGTGGGGGGGCACCCTCGTGGACATGGTCCGCTCCGGACGCTACCTCGAGATCATGGCCGAGGAGAAACTCCTCCAGAACGCCGCCGCCCGCGGCCAGGAGCTTCTGGCGGGCTTGGAGTCGCTCCAGAAGGAGCTCCCGGACCATCTCTCGAACGCGCGCGGCAAGGGGCTCATGTGCGCCTTCGATTTCAAGGACACGGCTCTTCGCGACAAGGTGATCGCCGCCGCCTACGAGGAGGGTGTCGTGGTCATCGCGTCGGGTCCGACCTCGATCCGGTTCCGTCCGCCGCTCGTCGTGACCAAGGAAGCGATCGCGGAAGGGCTGGAGAAGCTCCGCACCAGCGTCAGGAAGTCGATCGGCTGAGCACCCGCTCCGCCTGCTCTCGTCGCGGCAATCGAGCTGCGGCGAGAGCGGCGAGCCAAAGCACCGCCCCCGCCATCCAGAGCGGCGCGCCGGGGCTCACGACGTCGAAGAGGAGCCCTCCCAGGAACGGTCCCACCGCGCGCGCGAGACTCCCGAGCGACTGGTAGATCCCTAGAATTCCCCCTTGTTCGTCCGGCGGAGTCGCGATGGAGATGAGCCCGGACAAGGACGGCGTGAGGAGACCGCTCGCCACGGCGATCGCTCCCATCACGAGCAGAAAGATCGCGAGCGGCGGAGCCAGCCCCGCGGTCACGAACGCCGCGCCCATGAGAAAGAGTCCCGCGCGGACCAGGGCGCGCTCCCCGAAGCGGCGGACGAGCGCCCCCACGATCCCCGCCTGCATGAGCGCCGCCACCACTCCGACGTACGCGAAGAGGTAGCCGATCTGGTGCGGCCCCCAGGCATAATGCCGTTGCGTGAATAATGCCAAGATTGCCTCCATCCCCGAGAAGCAGAGCGTCGCCACGAAGAAGAGCCCGAGCACCGTTCCGGCCACGGGCCTCGAGAACGCCTCGCGGAATCCGGTCCGCCCGGCGCGTCTCGCCGCGGCTTCCGCGCGCACTCCCGCCGGAAGTGATTCGGGGAGCCGGACCCAGGCGAATCCCGCGGCCGCGAGCGCGAGCCCGGCCGAGGCGTAGGCGGGTGCCGCGAATCCCCAGCGGCTCAGGATCCCGCCGATCGCGGGCCCGAAGATGAACCCCATCCCGAACGCGGCGCCGATCAGCCCCATGCCCTTGGTGCGGTTCTCCGTCGTCGTGGTGTCCGCCACGTAGGCCTGCGCGGTGGAGAGCACCGCCCCTGCGACCCCCGCGAGCATCCTCGAGAGGAAGAGCACGGCAAGGGAGTGCGCCGCGGCGTAGATCAGGTACGAGATCCCCGTCACGAGGAGGCTCGCGACCAGCACGGGCCTTCTTCCGATGCAGTCGCTCAGCCGCCCCCAGACCGGGGCGAAGAGGAACTGACAGAACGAGAAGGAAGTCGTGAGGAGACCCACGGTGATCCCGGTCGCGCCGTAGGTTTCGGCGTAGTAGGGAAGGAGCGGGATGATGATGCCGAAGCCGAGGAGATGGATGAAGACGGTGACGAAGAGAATGGTCCGCGATTCCGGCGTGATCGTAAGCGGCTCGGCGGAAGATCGCGGCACGGAGCGAGTGTAGCGCCGAGGGTATGGGCTGTATACTTCGCCCGTGGCTTCTCCTCTTCCCCGGTCCTTCTATTCCCGGTCTCGCGTACGTGTACCTCACCTACGGGATGCACCATCTCTTGAACGCGGTCACGGAGCGGGAGGGGATGCCGGCGGCGGTCCTGATCCGGGCACTCGAGCCCATGGAAGGGATCGAGTGGATGGAGGAGGCGCGCGGTGTGCGCACCGCCCATCATCTCGCCTCGGGTCCGGGCAAGCTGGCGCAGGCCTTCGGCCTGGATCTCGCGTGGAACCGCGCGGATCTCACCGGTCCGGATCTCTGGATCGAGCCGGGTGCGCGTGTTCCCGATCGCGCGGTACGCACGTCGGCGCGCATCGGCTGCCAGAATGTTCCGGAGCCATGGGCGACCGTTCCCTGGCGCTTCTACGTCGCGGAGTCGAGGCATGTCACGCCCGGCCGGGCCGCTCCGAAACTTGTGGTGACAAACGCGCGCCGGATCGGGAATAATCGGGCATCGCGCGCCCGCCCGCTGGAACCCACGGGCAAAGGGCGCACCCGCAACACCCCGAGCCGCTGAGGGAACATTGCCGGGAATTCTCACGGAACGAAATCTGATGTGGCGCGCCCGCGCGCGCGAGGTTGCCGAGAAGGTGGTGCGTCCCCTCGCCGCGAAGTACGACCAGGCGCAGGAGTACCCCTGGGAGATCAAGGAAGCGATCGCCAAGGCGGGGCTCATGGGAGTCTGGATTCCAGAGGAATACGGAGGCTCCGGCGACGGCGTCATCGACCTCTGCGTCTGCGTCGAGGAGCTCTCGCGCGCGTGCGGCGGCGTCGGCGTGCTGTACGCCGTGAACGCGCTCGGGACCTTCCCGGTCATGGTGGGCGGGACCGAAGAGCAGAAGCACCGCTTCCTCCGGCCGATCGCAAAAGGAGAGAAGCTCATCTCCTTCGGTCTCTCGGAGAAATTCGCCGGCAGCGACGCCGCGAGCCTCCGCGCCACCGCGGTCAAGGACGGCGACCATTACGTCCTGAACGGCGAAAAGAAATGGAACACGAACGGCGGGGCCGCCGACATCTATACGGTGTTCGCGGTCACCGATCCCTCCTCGAAGTCGCGCCGGACCAGCGCGATCATGGTCGAGAAGGGAACGCCCGGGTTCAAGATCGGCAAGGTCGAGGACAAGATGGGGATCCGGTGCGTGCCCGTCGTCGAGATCCACTTCGAGAATTGCCGCGTGCCCGCGAAGAACCTCCTCGGTGAGGTTCCGGGCCTGGGTTTCAAGCACGCGATGGCGACGCTGGACAAGGCGCGTCCCGGGGTGGCCGCTCAGGCCGTGGGTCTGGCACAAGGTGCGCTGGAATACGCCATGGTCTATGCGGGATATCGGGAGCAGTTCGGCGCCCCCATCTCTTCGTTCCAGATGATCCAGGCGTTGCTCGCGGACATGGCCACCAAGACCGAGGCGGCCCGCAATCTCGTTCACGTGGCGGCGCTCGCGGTGGACCGCGGGGAGGCGAACGTCTCCAAGCTCTCCGCGATGTGCAAGCTCTTCGCCACCGACACGGCGATGGAGGTCACCACGGACGCCGTGCAGATCTTCGGCGGGTACGGCTACATGCGCGACTACCCGATCGAGAAGTACATGCGCGATGCCAAGATCACCCAGATCTACGAGGGCACGAACCAGGTGCAGCGAATGGTCGTGGCCCGATCGCTCGTGAAGGAGTCGCTGGGCCTGAAGCACCTGCTCGACTACATCCCCAAGGAAATCCAGAAGGGCGTCAACGACCCGGAAACCTTGCAGAAGCTCGCCGAGGAGGCGAAGCGGCTGGCGGAGGAGACCGCGGGCGCGCTAGACGTACCGTCGCACCGTTCATGAGCTTCTGAAGAGGGAGGGGAAGGTGGAAACGTCGGCCATGGATCGCACCGCCATACTCGATACAGCAAGGAGCGGCAGTCTTTCGAGGGGCTCGACACGCAGGTGCTGGGCCTGAGCGTGGACTCGGTTCCGACGCACAAGGCCTGGGCCGAGCACATCGGCGGCGTGGAGTATCCGCTTCTCGCCGATTTCTGGCCCCACGGGGAGGTTGCGAAGAAGTACGGCATCCTCCGCAACGAGGGGTACTCCGAGCGCGCCACCTTTGTGGTCGACAAGAAGGGAATCCTCCGCCACATTGAAGTGCACGAGATCGGGAAGGTGCCGGACCGGGCGAAGCTGCTCGAGATCCTGAAAACCCTGAGATAGATCGAACCGATGGCGCGTATGGGTTGGGCAACCCAAAAGGGTCCGCGAGGACCGCGCGAGCGAGGGGCGGCGGCGGTAGCCGTCGCCCTCGCACTTTGTTTGCCCGCGAACGCCGCCACCCTGCAGCGCGCGATGGGAAAGGCGGACCCGAAGGCGGCCGAGGTGGCGCGCTCGCTCGACGACGCTCTCGGGGGAATGTCCCGCTGGGAATCCGTCCCCTACGTCCGGTTCGATTTCGTGGTCGTCAAGGAAGGGAAAGAGCTCGCACGGTTCCGCCACTGGTGGGACAGGCGCCATGGACGGGATCGCGTGGAAGGCCCCGATGAGAAGGGCAACGTGGTCGCGACGGTGGTGAACCTGGCGGACCGCACGGGCAAGTCCTTCACGTCGGGGTTCGCCGACAGAGATTCCGCGAGCATCGCGTCGCACGTGCAGAACGGCTACGAGCGCTGGGTGAACGACTCGTACTGGCTCATGATGCCGTTCAAGGTTCGAGATCCCGGCACGAATCTCAAGTACGGCGGCTCGAAGAAGGGCCCGGACGGGGTGGAGTGGGACGTTCTCGAGCTCACGTTCGACCCCGGGGTCGGCCTCACGCCGAAGGACCACTACTGGCTCTACGTGAATCGGAAGACTCACCTCATGGATCGGTGGGACTATCTGTTACAAGATATGAAGCCGCCGGCCCAGACGGCGACCTGGGAGGGCTGGACCAAGTTCGGACCGGTCCATCTGTCGACGCTCCACCGCTTCGAAGGCAAGCCTACGATGCTCCGGTTCGAGAATGTCGTGGTCCCGCCTTCGATGGACGAGTCGATCTTCGTGGACGCCCGCCCCAAGTACTGAAATACCAGCCCGAAAACCCCAAGCTCACGCTCCATACCAAGCCTTGAACGCCGCGCCCCGCCGAATTACTATGCCGGCTTAGGATAGGCTGTCCGGCTTATCTCCCCAAAAGGAGCGATCCATGGCAGGGAAACGCTCGAGCAGGAAGTCTAAGTCGCGTAGACCCAAGAAGATAAAGAAACGCGCCTCCGCGGCGCGCAAATCAAAATCGCGCCGCTCGTCACGCCCGAAATCAAGAACGAAATCTCGCTCCAAGGCGCGCGCGAAATCGAAGCGCTCGGCGCGTCCGAAATCGAAGCGCGCCGCCACGAAGCGCCCGGTCCATCGCACCACCGCAAAGCGCGCTTCCAAGCAGCCCACGCTGAAGCAGGTGGGGGGAGGCGTGAGCCTGTCGAAGGTCGCGAGCCCGCGGGGTGCGGGCGTGGGCGCGAAGCTGGGGATGAAAAAATCCAAGCTGGCTGCCGGCGGCGCCGGTGCTCCCCAGGGTCTTCTCGAATTCGAGGATGCTCCGCCTCCGGCCGCATTGACCCGCGACCCTTCCCTGGGTCCTCCGCCCATGCCCAAGAAGCGCCGCGGGAAGGGCCAGCTCAACATGCTCGACTACCCCGGCGAGAGCCTCACCGTCGGGATGCCGGCTCCGGAGTTCTCGCTTCCAAGCACGCTCGGGCGCCGCGTCACGCTCTCCGAGTTCCGCGGCAAGAGGGTGATCCTCTACTTCTATCCCAAGGACGACACGCCGGGCTGCACCATGGAAGCCTGCGGCTTCCGCGATTCATTTCCACGTATAGAATCCAAGGACGCCATCGTCCTCGGAGTCAGCCTCGACGACGAGCTGAGCCATGAGCGCTTCGCCCAGAAGTTCAGCCTCCCGTTCCCGCTCCTCTCCGACAAGGACGCCGCGGTTTCGCGTCAGTACGGAACGTACAAGGAGAAGAATCTCTACGGCAGGAGCTTCTGGGGAATCGAGCGCACGACGTTCGTGATCGATCGTGAGGGGAAAGTCGAGCACGTGTTCCGCCGCGTGAAAGTGGAGGGTCATGCCGAAGAGGTGATGGCTACGCTGGCCCTCTAGTGCGCCGCACCAAGATCATCGCGACGGTCGGTCCCAGCTCCGACGAGGAGGTGGTGCTCGCCCGGATGATTCGCGCCGGCATGGACGTCGCGCGGCTCAATTTTTCCCACGGCAGCCGGGCTTCCCACGCCCGCGCCATCCGCCGCGTCCGCGCCGCGGCGTCCCACGTCGGCCGCTCGGTCGGGCTCCTCCTCGACCTCCAGGGTCCCAAGCTTCGTGTGGGGGAATTCCAGGGCGGAGCCGTCTTCCTGGCTGCCGGGTCGTGATCGGGGGAAAGCTCGGGGATCACAAGGGGATGAATCTTCCCGGCGTACGCCTGAGCGCTTCCTCCCTCACCGCGAAGGACCGGGGCGATCTGGCCTTCGGCCTCCGGATGCAGATCGATTTCGTCGCGCTCTCTTTCGTGCGGAGCGCGCAGGACATCCGGAAGCTCCGGCGGCTGCTTCACGGCGAGAAGCACCCACCGCTCGTGATCGCGAAGATCGAGCGGCGGGAGGCGATCGAGAACCTCGAGGCGATCCTGGGGGAGGCGGACGGCGTGATGGTGGCCCGCGGGGATCTCGGGGTGGAGTATCCGCCCGAGCGGGTGCCCATCTTGCAGAAGCGGATCATCCAGCGCGCGAACGAGCGCGAGACGCTCGTGATCACCGCAACCCAGATGCTCGAGTCCATGGTCTCCTCGCCGCGCCCGACGCGGGCGGAGGCATCGGACGTCGCCAACGCCATCTTCGACGGAACGGACGTGCTGATGCTGAGCGCGGAGACCGCGGTCGGCCGGTATCCGGATCGCGCCGTGCGGACCATGGGGCGCATCGCCTCCGAAGCGGAGGAGGTGACGCTCCCCATGCTGCGCCGGCGGACGGGGGACTACAAAGGCGCGCTCGCCTCACCGACCCACGCCCTCGCCCACACCGCGTACCAGGCAGCCTACGAGCTCCGCGCGAAGGCGCTCGCGGTCTTCACCCACACGGGCTTTTCGGCGCGGCTCGCGAGCAAGGCCCGGCCCCTGGCCCCGATCATCGCGCTCACGCCGCTCGATTCGACCTGCCGGCGCCTCACGATCGCCTGGGGGGTCACGCCGGTGCAGGTGCCTCACTGGCGCACCGCCGATCGCATGGTGGAGCTGGGGATCCAGCAACTCCTCCAGAAGAAGCTGGTTCGCCGCGGGGAATGGGTGGTGGCCATGGCCGGGACCACGACCAAGGCCGGCGGCACCAACCTCCTGCGCATATTGCACGTGGGGAGACGCCAGGACGGGCCGATACCTTGGGGGGGACCGAAATCGCGGCGAATCTCCCGGGCCCGGGGGTAATCCAAATTGACACAGCGGGAAGCGCCCCCTAGACTCGTTTTCAGGAGGAATTGCCACACATGGTGAATTTGACCGAAAAAGCTGCCGCCGAGATCAGAGCCATCATGGAGCAAAATGGTGGTACGTACGAAGGCGTTCGCGTGTTCGTCGCCGGAGGCGGCTGTTCCGGTCTTTCCTACGGCATGGAGATCTGCGACGAGCCGGCCACCGCCGAGGACCAGACCTTCGAGAGCCTGGGCGTCAAGGTGATCGTCGATCTGGCCAGCTACGAGCACCTGAAGGGCGCGTCGATCGACTTCGACGACTCGCTCGGCGGGAAGGGCTTCAAGATCAACAACCCGAACGCCGTGAAGAGCTGTGGCTGCGGAAACTCCTTCGCGACCGCGGAAGGCGAAGAGCCCGCGCAGAGCGGTGGGTGCGGCTGTGGCGGCGGAGGCTGCGGCAGCCACTAGCCGGTCGGCGGCAAATCATCGAATCTTCGTCCGGCGTCCCATCCAGGGGCGCCGGATTTTTCATTTCCGGAGGGTCGTGACCGGTGGCGGCTGAGTTCCACAAGGTGGCGCGCGTCGGAGATCTCGAGCCGGGCAAGGGCATGGTGGTGGTGGTAAAGGGCACGCGCATCGCCCTCTTCAACTGCGACGGGATCTTCTACGCGATCAAGGGCACCTGTCCCCACATGGGAGGCGAGCTGGGGGAGGGGTACCTGGCGGGCGACATCGTGACCTGCCCCTGGCACGGCTGGCGCTTCAACGTGAAGACCGGGAAGAATCCCGATGTCGCCGTGGTGGGGGTGCGCACCTTCGAGGTTCGGATCGAGGGTGAGGAGATCTTCGTCGGGGTCTAGCGGCGTTCGCCGCGATAGGGCCTCCCCCACGGCCGATTCCTATGATGGCAAGAGATGCAGCCAGTCTCGGAGCAGGAACTGGACGCGCGAAATGAGGAGTGAGACGCGCGCCATCACGGTGTATCCGAAGCTCGCCCCGAAGGCCACCATCAGGAAATAGATGCCGATCCTTGCTCCGACGCCGTGGATGCCGCGGTGCGGCAGGGAGAAGAAGAAGTACGCGAGCACGGTGATGAGCCCGATGAACACCAGCGCGGCATTCACCCCCGCGGCGCCCGGCGGCCAGGGTTTCGCGGCGTCCGCCAGCTGCGCGAAGATCTGGGCCTGCATGTACCCCGGAATCGCGACCCCCGAGTAGACCCCCACGTAGAAGGCAATCGACCATCGCGCAATCCCCGCGCCTTTGCTCCAGATCCGGGCCAGCATCATGAGACCCAGCGCGAGCGGGATCAGCACCACCAGGTCCCCTCCGCGCGTGAGCGGGGTCCACACGTTGGGGATGAGCACGTTGTGCCACTGGACGGCGAGCAGGTAGCCGGCGGCCGAGCCCACGAAGAGATGCTCCGCGAATCGATAGAAGGGATTCTCCCGGTAGAGGAAGGAGAAGACGCAGAGCGTGAGAAAGGCCGCGATCCACGTCTCGATCATCGCGTCATGCTCCCCGCGGGGCGCCCACCCAGGTCCTCACCGGCTCGTCGCGCGACGAAGAGCGCCACATTGCCCAGGATCACGAGCAGCGCGACGATGAGATGGACCAGGCTCTGCGCATCCATGCCGCGGCGCGCGTCACCTACGGTATCGATCAGGCGCTCGTACTCCGCGGCGCCTTTCATTCCGCCCACGAGTCCCAGGATCTGCTTCGAGGAGAGGTACGGGTAGTAGTCGGTGGCCATGACCGCCGTGCAGCCCACGACCAAAGGCGCGTGAAAGCGGCCCTGGGCGAACTGGATCCAGTAATCGGTGGCTGACGACCCGCTGAGATTGATCACCATCGCCATCTGCCGGTAGGCATTGACGCCTCGCGTCACCGGGATGGAATCGAGCGGGGTTCCGTAGAAATCCACCGGGTACATGCCTCGCAGGTTCTCCCCGATGCCGATCATCACCACCTGGAAGCCCGACTTGTAGCCGAGCCACGCGTAGTCCTTGTTGAGCACGGCCCCTTCCGCCTTCGCGGCCGTACGGAGCGCGCGCTCCCCGAGCCCCGTCCCCGCGGGGTAGAGGGTCATCGCGATCACTTGGAGGTGCTTCCTGAAGCAGTGGCGCAGCACCGCGACCGACATGGGGAAGAGCTCGGCCATGATGTCCGGCTCGTAGTCCATGGAGAGGAGCACCTTCGAGCCGGCGGGGAGCGCGTCGATCGCATCGAACGCCGCCTGGACGCGGGGTGTCACCGTGATGGGAAGGTTCACGGGGCGGAGGAGCGGCAGCGCCACCCCTGCCGCCACGAGGAGGAAGATGATCCTACGGTCGATCGAGAGGACCTTCCGGGCCCAGGTCATGGCTCAGGTCTCATGGCTCTTCTTCACGGCTCAGGACCGGCCCAGATAGCTGCGCTCGATCCCCAGGATGATCTTGAGCGCCGTCGAGACCGCGCCCAGACCCACCCCGACCGCGATCGCGCGCTTGGCCGCGAGATTGGGAACGTCGAGGAGCCATTCCGTGACGCCGGGCAGGTGCGGCGAGATGAGGGGCCCGATCGATACGCGCCCGATCATCATCACGATGGCCGTGATCAGGAGAAGCGTGGCCTCCACGCTCCTGGCGCGGAACGCCCGGAAGGCGGCCGAGGCGATGACGAAGGCGAGGAGCGCGAACATCGTGGAGGCGAGCGGCGAGTTGACCGTGTTGTAGATCCGCCCCACGGGCGAGCCCTCGCCGACTCCCTTCCAGATGCCGAGCGCGGTGATCCCGACGAGCGAGACGAGGGTCACGAGACTGAAGGGCCACCCCTCGGCCCGGGCGTTCAGCTTCCGCGCATGGCTGTTCCAGAGCGACATCGATCCCAGGATGAGCGCGAAGGCGTAGACGACGAGCGTCCACTCGAGGAGCTTGTTGTTTACGGCTTGGGCCTGGTGGTGCGGGATGAAGAAAAGAGCGGCGACGGCGGCGCCGGAGAGAAACGTGACGAGAAGCGGGCCTCGCCGCATCAGGGCGCCGCTTCCCCGAGAAGCATCAGCGAGGGGCGCTCGGTGTCATGCGGCTCTGAGCCAGGACGCAAGCGTCGGATGGCCGAGCGAGGCGAGCAAGAGCGCCGCGGT
Organism: Candidatus Eiseniibacteriota bacterium; assembly: GCA_005893165.1. Classification (GTDB taxonomy): domain Bacteria; phylum Eisenbacteria; class RBG-16-71-46; order SZUA-252; family SZUA-252; genus WS-7. The sequence goes on from VBOR01000059.1 coordinate 15,527, forward strand.
GACCGCAATCGCCGCGACCGCCTTGGCCCAATCCTGAGCGATGACCGTGGCGAGCTGGACCGGCTCCCGTCCCAGATAGGCGCTCGCCGCGAAGAGCTCCTCGCCCAGGAGCGTGTAATCGCACGCGCACACGAAGAAAGGAAGCTGGGTCACCTTGTCGGTGCCCGCGATCTGGATGGCCCCGGTCGTCGCGCCGGTCTCCGCGAGAAGGAGCGACTCGGCGTAGAAGGAGCCCATGTACACGTTGGCGGCGGGGCGGTCGCGCAGCATGGTTCCGTTCACCGCCGCCACGTACGCCATCTGCTGGGCGCTCACGTAGTGGACGCATCCGGGCCGGAAGGCGTCCGGCCTTCCCACCTTCGAGTACGCATCGCGCACCGCGCCGTCCAGCACCGTCATCACCACAGGGTCGTAGCAGGGCACGTCCAGGTCGCAGCCCATCTCCGCGATGCGCTGCGCCAGGCGGTAGAGGATCGTGATCGCGGCAAAGGTCCCCACCTCGCTCATGTCGCTCAGCCCGGGGACATAGAGCACCGAGCGCCCCATCTCGGTCGCGCGTCCGATGGCTTCGTCGAGCGCTTTGAGCCCGGCGATCGGCCGGACATAGAGATCGCTCTTGGCCCTCGCGCGGAAGATGTTCACGACGAGAAACGCCGTGAAGAGGAGGACGCCGATGAGGATGTTCAGGCGGGCGGGATCGAACCAGCGGGTGTCGAGCGTTTGATCCACGGCTTCGGACCGTAGCATGGGGCAGGGTAGGGGTCAAACGGGGCTTGTTGCGCGTGCGGCGCGCCGTCCTGTATCGTCGACCGGTCCATTGATTCGTATCGCTCTTACCTCAGGGATGACGAGTCGCCGACCCTAGGAAGGAGGCCTGGAATGGCCGACGTGATGGAAGAACGGATCCGCTCGATCGAGCGTACCGCCGGGTTCGCGTTCGTGATCGCATCGGTGCTCCTGGGGACCACGATGCTCGCGCATCCTCTGTTTCGCGACGTGAACATGGCCTTCCTGCTTCACATGAAAGGCTCCTCGGGGTCCGCCTCCATCGTCACGACCTGTGCGCTCGTGGGGGGCGCCCTGTGGGTGACCTTCCTCAGCGCGGAGACTTACGCGATCCGCTTCTACACGAATCTCTATGGCATCGATCCGGGCGGGGCGACGATGCTCTTCTCGACGCTCTGGTTCTGGAAGATCGGAGCCCTGAACGCGGGCGCGCTCCTCTTCTTCGCCGCGGTGCTGTTCGGAGGCATGGCCGCGGTGAAGCGCGAGCTGATTCCGGTGTGGCTCGGCTGGGGAGGGGCGCTGCTCGCGGGAGTCGGAGCGATGGTCTACGTGGGGGATTTCTGGAGCACGACCGCTACGGGCGCGGCGAGCCAGCCCATGCAGTGGCCCGCGATGCGGTACGGGGTGGGTCTTCCGCTGCAGCTCTGGATGCTGGGGGTCGGGGTGATCTTCCTGCGGCGGTACTTCTCGAGGACGCCGATGCGGGTCACGTATCCCCGGCCCGAGGCGAGGGCGCCAGGTGCTGGGGCGCCGAGGAGGCTATCGGAGTCTGCGGCCCGGCCCTCTGCGGAGCCGGCCCATACGCAAGGAGCCTCAGGCGTGGCGCCTGGCGCGCCCGCGGCGCCGAGGATCCCGCATCCTGCATTCGCCCCGGATCCCGAGCCGGCGCCTCCGCAGAGCGCTCCGCGCGGTCCGGAGGCAGGTGCACCGAAGCGCCCCCCTCCGCCCCAGATCTTCCCTGGGTAGGGAAACCAAGCGGCCGGGAACATCGAACGGCCCCGGAGGTTTTCTCCCGGGGCCCTTCGTTTTCTCCCTGGATCAGTAGTTCAAGCGCACCCGCTCGTGGCCCCGCAGTTCAGGCAGCTGTAGCACGCGCCGCGGCGCACCATGATCGCGCCGCAGTCGGAGCAGGGGGGCGCGTCCTGCTGGGAAACGAACGAGCGATCGTCCTCGAGCGCCTCCTGCCCGTGTCCGTTCCCGCCATTGATCAGCGAAAGCTGGGAGTCGGCGACCGCCTGGACACCACCCGCCTCGAGCGGATCCTCCTTCGCGGTCTCGTGCGCCACCGAGGCCGGTGCGTAGCCCAGGAATTTGATCCCGAGCCAGCGGAAGAGGTAATCGACGATCGACTTCGCGATCGGAATGTCGGGGTTCTTCGTGAAGCCGTGCGGCTCGAAGCGCACGTGGCTGAACTTGTTGACGAAGAGCTGAAGCGGCACGCCGTGCTGGAGCCCTAGCGAGACGGCGGTCGCGAAGGAATCCATCGCGCCCGAGTGCGTACTTCCGGCCTTGGCCATCACGATGAAGATCTCCCCGGGCGTTCCGTCGTCGTACATCCCGACCGTGATGTACCCGTCGTGTCCGGCCACGGAGAACTTGTGTGTGATCGACTTTCGCTCGTCCGGGAGCCGCTTGCGACGCGACTGCGGGGGAGCGGCGACGGGAACTGCCGCGCCGCGATCTTCCTTGGCCGTCGAGAGGGGCTGGCTGCGCTTCGATCCGTCCCGGTAGATGGCGATCGCCTTGAGTCCCGCCTTCCAGGCGGCGACGTAGGCGTCGGCGATATCGGACGGAGTCGCCGATTCCGGCATGTTCACGGTTTTCGAGATCGCGCCCGAGATGAAGGGCTGCACCGCCTCCATCATCCGGATGTGTCCCATCGGTTGGATCGTGCGGGTCCCGTTCTTGGGCTTGAAGGCGCAGTCAAAAACGGGGAGGTGCTCATCCTTGAGCCCCGGTGCTCCCTCGATCGTCTCGTGCTCATCCACGTATTTGACGATCGCGTCCACCGCCTCCTCCCCGTAACCGAGGCGACGAAGCGCCTCGGGCACCGTATTGTTCACGATCTTCAGCATCCCGCCGCCTGAGAGCTTCTTGTACTTCACGAGCGCGATGTCCGGCTCGATTCCGGTCGTGTCGCAATCCATCATGAACGCGATCGTGCCCGTGGGCGCGATCACCGTGACCTGGGAGTTCCGGTAGCCGTACTCGGCGCCCAGCGTGTAGCACTCCTCCCAGATAGTGCGGATGGGTTCCATGATGTCGCGGAAATCGCGCGGCAGGCTCTTGGTGTTGATCCCCTCGATGTGCGCGCGATGCTTCTGGATCACGCGAAGCATCGGCTCGCGGTTCTTCTGGAAGCCGGGGAAGGGCCCCGTCACCGCGGCGATCCGGGCGCTCGTCGCGTAAGCGTGCCCGTGCATGAGCGCGGTCAGTGCTGCAGCGACCGCGCGGCCCGAGTCGCTGTCGTAGGGAATTCCCCAGGACATGAGCAGTGCGCCGAGATTGGCGTAGCCCAGGCCGAGCGGCCGGTAGTCATGGCTGTTCCGCTCGATCGTTGCCGTCGGATACGAAGCGTTATCGACGATGATTTCCTGCGCAAGGATCATCGTCTCGACGCCGTGCTTGTAGGAGTCGGTGTCGAATGTCTTGTCCGGGCGGAGGAACTGCATCAGATTCAGCGATGAAAGGTTACATGCGGTGTCATCAAGGAACGAAAACTCGGAGCACGGATTCGTTGCGTTGAGCCTCGCCGTATTCGCGCACGTATTCCAATCATTGTTCGTGGTATCGAACTGAATCCCAGGATCGCCGCACTGGTGTGCTGCCTCGGCGATCATGTTCATGAGGTCGCGCGCCTTGTAGGTATCCACCGCCTCGCCCGTCACGACGGCCTTCGTCTGCCACGCGGCGTCCTTCTCGAGCGCCTTCATGTACTCGTCGCTGACGCGGACCGAGTTGTTCGAGTTCTGGAAGAAGATCGAGGCATATGCCGGACCATTGAGCGAAGGGTCATAACCCGCGTCGATCAGGGTCCAGGCTTTCTTCTCCTCCTCGGCCTTGCATTTGATGAACTCGATGATGTCCGGATGGTCGATGTTCAGGATCACCATCTTCGCCGCGCGGCGCGTACGGCCGCCGGACTTGATGACGCCGGCGAACGCGTCGAACCCCTTCATGAAGGAGACCGGGCCGGAGGCGGTGCCGCCCCCCTGGATGTGCTCCTTCGAGGAGCGAAGCGAGGAGAAGTTCGTGCCCGTTCCCGAGCCCCACTTGAAGAGAAGACCCTCGGTCTTCGCGAGGTTCAGGATCCCTTCCATCGTGTCGGACACGGAGTTGATGAAGCACGCCGAGCACTGGGGCTTCGTCTCCACGCCGCAGTTGAACCAGACCGGGCTGTTGAAGGAAGCCTTCTGGTGGAGGAGCAGATAAGTGAGCTCGTCGGAGAAGGACTGTGCGTCCACGTCGGACGCGAAATAGCCCTGCTTCCGTCCCCAGCCCGCGATGGTGTGGACCACGCGGCCGATCAGTTGTTTTACGGAGTACTCACGCTGCGGTGTTCCAATCTGACCACGAAAATATTTCGAAGCGACGACATTCGTAGCCATCTGCGACCAGAACTTCGGAAACTCTACGTCGCGCTGCTCGAAGACGGCCTGGCCGGTCTCGCTCGAGATGACGGCGGTCCGGAGCTCCCATTCGACCTCATCGAAGGGGTCCTGGCCCGCGCGCGTGAACACCCGGGGGAAGCGGAGACCACCCTTCTTCTCCACGCCGAAATCCTGCTTACCCTGGACGCTCATTCCCGTTCTTCCTTCCATCGTTGCCATGCCGCTGCTCCCGAGCTCCCTCTCCATCTCGTGCCCCTCTCCTTGAGTTGCCCACCCCTCGAAGGCCGCCCCTGGCGACCCGCCGGCCCGACCGGAAACCGGTCGGCAGCTCCCTGGGAGCCGGCGCGCAGACTAGCGTAGGGGGTGAGAAAGAGGTCAAGAAAAAACACAACATCTTGGGGCACCCCAACATTCTACCTCAATCTATTGATGTAGAAAAGGGCTTCCCGATGCGTATTCCTGACCCTCGAGGCGCCCTTTTCGGCGTTCCCATAGGCCCCGCCGGGTCGTCCTGGGCACGAATGGCGTGGGGACGCCTCAACCCGGGAGCTGAACTTTATTGCTTATGTAACGTTTTAATTTTATAATCACTTATAATTGTACAATCCACCAGAGGGGAGGCCATGAGAGACGTCATGTTGGTCGAAAAGCCCGAACAGGCGGTGGCGCTTCTGAATCCGCTCCGGCTCGAGCTGCTCAAGCGCGCCGACGAGCCGCGTACATGTACTGAGCTGGCAGAAGCGCTCGGAGAGACGCCTCAGAAGATCTACTACCACGTAAAGGTTCTCGAGCGTGCCGGCGCCCTCGAGAAGGTGGAGGAGCGCCGCGTGCGGGCCATCCAGGAAGGGTACTACCAGGCTACCGCTCGCTCGTACTGGCTCGCGCCTAGCCTCGTCGGGAGGGTCGGGGGATCGCGGCGGCCACGGGACCAGATGAGCCTCGGATTTCTCCTCGGTCTCGCGGAGGAGCTTCAGACCGACGTGGGTCGGCTGGCCGCGACGGAGCGGGAGACACACTCGCTCGGGTTCTCGGCCCAGATCCGCCTCGCGAAGCCGGCCGAGCGGACCGCCTTTCTCACCGACATTCAGAACGCGATCCAATCGATCGCAAGAAAGTACGGCGCCGTCGGGCCGCTTCGCCCCAAGGACGACCCCAACGCGTTTCGCCTCGTGTTCGCATGCTATCCACGACCCGAGGAAAGGAGCGCCTCATCGTGATCGCGCCACCTCGGCCGATCCCGCCTGCCTGAACGGCGGCCATCCGGCGCTCCCCGGCACCCCATGACCGGCGCGCCTTGATCCCGGGCGCACCCCTCCCTATACTTCCCGCGCCGCGAGGCTCTCCGGGGCCCCGCGGCGCTCCGGTATCACGCGCACGTCGGGGGCACCGATCATGAGCGCCAAGAATCCCTCAACCAAGACGCCCAAGACGCCCCCGGCGGAGGCGGCCGCCCCGGCCGGCCCGGCCGCGATCGACGCGCTCCTCCACGAGAAGCGGGTGTATCCCCCGCCCAAGGAATTCCGCGACAAGGCGAACGTCCGCGACGAGGCGATCTACAAGCAGGCTTCGGAGGATTTCGAGGGGTTCTGGGCCAAGATCGCGCAGGAGCTGGACTGGTTCGTGGCGTGGGACCGCGTACTCGAATGGAAGGTTCCCGACGCGAAGTGGTTCGTCGGGGGAAAGCTCAACGCCTCGTACAACTGCCTCGACCGCCACATCCGCGGCGCGCGCAGGAACAAGGCTGCGCTGATCTGGATCGGAGAGCCCGGTGACCGCCGCACGCTGACCTACTGGGACCTCTATCGCGAGGTGAACAAGTTCGCGAACGCGCTCAAGAAGCTCGGCGTCACGAAGGGGGATCGCGTGGCGATCTACATGCCGATGATCCCCGAGCTCCCGGTCGCGATGCTCGCCTGCTCCCGCATCGGCGCCGTGCACAGCGTGGTGTTCGGAGGCTTCAGCGCGGAGGCCCTCCGCGATCGCATCAACGACGCGCAGGCGAAGCTGCTCGTCACCGCGGACGGCGGGTGGAGGCGCGGACAGATCGTGCAGCTGAAGAAGGACGCGGACGAGGCGCTCCAGGGCACCCCGTCCATACGGCACGTGGCCGTGGTGAAGCGCGGCGAGTTCCAGGTTCACATGACGGAGGGGCGCGACCACTGGTGGCACGACCTCATGAGCGACGCCGAGGACCACTGCTGGCCCGAGCCGATGGACGCCGAGGACATGCTCTATACCCTCTACACCTCGGGCACGACCGGAAAGCCCAAGGGGATCGTGCACACGACCGGAGGCTATCTCACGGGCGTCTACGCGACCACCAAGTGGGTCTTCGATCTCAAGGAGGAGGATGTCTTCTGGTGCACCGCCGACATCGGCTGGGTGACGGGGCATTCGTACGTGGTGTACGGACCGCTCGCGAACGGAGCGACGGTCGTGATGTACGAGGGCTCACCCGACTGGCCGGACAAGGACCGCTTCTGGCGGATCTGCGAGGAGCTGGCGGTGACGGTGTTCTACACCGCCCCGACCGCAATCCGTGCCTTCATGAAGTGGGGGACCGAGTGGCCCAAGAAGCACAAGCTCACTTCGCTCCGCCTCCTCGGCTCCGTGGGGGAGCCGATCAATCCCGAGGCCTGGATCTGGTACCACGAGAACATCGGCGGCGGGAACTGCCCGATCGTGGACACGTGGTGGCAGACGGAGACGGGAATGATCCTGATCTCGCCCCTCGCCGGCGTCACGACGCTGAAGCCCGGATCCGCGACGCAACCCCTGCCCGGGATCGTGGCGGACGTGGTGAACGAGAAGGGTGAATCGGTGCCGGTCGGCGGCGGCTACCTCGTGCTGAAGCGTCCCTGGCCCGCGATGCTGCGGGGGATCTACGGCGATCCAGAGCGCTACAAGCAGCAGTACTGGTCCCGGGTCCCGGGCGTGTACTTCACCGGGGACGGCGCCAAGCGCGACGAGGATGGATACCTCTGGCTCCTCGGCCGCGTGGACGACGTCATGAACGTCGCCGGACACCGCATCAGCACGATGGAGGTGGAGAGCGCGCTCGTGGATCATCCCGCCGTGGCCGAGGCGGCCGTCGTGGGACGGCAGCACGAGCTCAAGGGAACCGCCATCGTCGCGTTCGTCACCCTGAAGGAAGGAAAGCAGCCGTCGCCGGCCCTCATGGAGGAGCTGAAGGAGCACGTGGTGAAGAAGATCGGAAAGATCGCGCGTCCCGACGAGATCCTCTTCACGGCGGATCTTCCGAAGACGCGCTCGGGGAAGATCATGAGGCGGCTCTTGCGCGACATCGCGGAAGGGAAGGCGGTGGGGGATACCACGACCCTCGCGGATCCCAACGTGATCGCGCGCCTCAAGTCGCGGTACGAGGAGCAGGAGGGCTGATGCGCGCCGCGCCTCTCGTTATCGCTCTGGTCCTGCTCGCGCCATGCGCCTGGGCCGCGACGGCCTCGCCTTCCGACTCGGCCGCGGTGCGCGCGGCCATCGACCAAGGGAACTTGGCCTTCGTCCGGGCCTGGCAGACCGGGGACGCGGATCTCTTCGCGTCCCTCTTCGCGCCGGACGGCGCGCTCCTCCGTCCGGGCGGCGGGCTCATCGTCGGGCGGGACAAGATCCGGGCGCGGATGCGCGACGTCTTCTCGAACGTGCGCATGACCGAAGGCACGATCACGACCGCCGACGTCTTCGTGATCGGCGACACGGCCTACGAGACAGGGTCCTGGAACTTCACCATCGGACCCATCGGATCCACGACCTCGGAGCCGGACTCGGGGCATTACGTCGAGATCTGGAAGCGCGACCGGACGGGCGCATGGATGATGTGGCGCGATATCGGGGTGCCTCGCATGCCTTCGGAGGAGCCAGCGGTCCCGGGCGACGCGGGATCCCCGGCGTCTCCAGCCTCGCCCCCCGCGGGGGCCGCGCCGCACGGCACGGTGCGCGGACCGCGCCGGGCCGAGTCGTCTCACGGCCCCCGGCTCAAGGCGATCCGGTTTGGACGGCTCATCGACGGCAAGGGGCACACGATCCAGGACGCGCTGGTGCTCGTGGAGGGGGATCGCATCCGCTCGGTGGGTGCCTACTCGAAGGCTTCGATTCCGCAGGGAGCGGAGCAGTTCGACTTCACGCGCCTCACGGGAATCCCGGGCCTCATCGACGTGCACACCCACATGACGTACTGGTGGGATCGCGCTCCGGGCTCGCGCCCCTGGCAAGAGCTCGAGGCGCGCCCCGCCATGCAGACCCTCTACCTGGCCGAGGAGAACGCGCGGCGCACGCTCGAGACGGGCGTGACCACCGTGCGCGACCTGGGATCCTTCCAATACATGGACATCTCGATGCGCGATCTCATCAATCGCGGGGCGATGGTGGGTCCGCGCATGTTCGTGGCGGGCTACGGGCTCTATCCCACGATGTCTCCCTTCCAGGACGCGCCGCAGGCCGCGGCCGGAGGAAACGCCGACGGCGTGGAGGGTGTGCTGCGCGCCGCGAGACAGCAGATCGCCGCCGGCGCGGACGTGATCAAGATCTATGGGTCGACCGGCAGCGCCGACGACGTCACCGGATATCAGACCTACACCTACGAGGAGATGAAGGCGGCCGCGGACGTCGCGCACGAGCGGGGGAAGACGTGCGCGGTCCACTCCTACGGCCCCGACGGGGCGCGCGACGCGGTGCGCGCCGGCGCCAACTCCGTGGAGCACGCGATCGACATCGACGACGGCACGCTGCGCGAGATGGCGAGGCGCAGCGTCACCTACGTGCCCACGGTCGACCACAACCGCTACTACGCGGAGCACGCCGCGGAGTTCGGCTATGGAGACACGGCGATCGCGCATCTCGACGCCTACCGGGTCCGCAACCTCGAGACGGTACGCCGCGCGATCCTCGCGCACGTGCCGATCGCGATGGGATCGGACGCGGTCTTCACGATGTTCGGCGAGAACACCCGCGAGCTGGGGTGGTTCGTGAAGGCGGGCATGACCCCCGCGCAGGCGCTCGCGACCGCGACCGGGAACGCCGCGGCGCTCCTGGGAATGGGGAAGGATCTGGGCGCGGTGGCGCCCGGGTACTACGCCGACCTGGTCGCGGTCGAGGGAGACCCTCTGTCCGACATCGGCGCCGTGATCGGAGGGGTGCGGTGGGTGATGAAGGGAGGCGAGGTCGTGGTGGACCGAGGGCTCAGCGCGACCCTGCGTTGAGCCCCAGGCGGGCGAGGTAGCGCTCTCCCCCTTCGTCGTGAAGCTCCCAGTATTTCAGCCGCGCCGATCCGCTCAATTCACCCGAGTCGTTGCTGTCCGCTCCCCACCGGCCGCTCCCCACCAGCGGATTCCACTCCCATCGGACGATCCGGTGCGGGTACGAGGACTCAACGAAGAACGTACCCTGCGCGCCGTTCTCGATCCTCACGGAGAAGACCACGACGTGGAAGCTTCCGGCCGGCACCGCGAGCGTCCGCGGCGCCGCAAGGCGCTCGATCCGCGCGCGGGTCCACTGGAGCGCCTGGTGCGTGAGCCTTCTCCGGAAAGAGCCCGGCAGAAAAGGAACGGTGCGGCTGTCCCCTGGAGCCAGGTAGGGGCGGTTCAGCCCGCGCAACAATAAGAAAAGCTCTTCCTCCAGGATTCCTTCTTTGGGCCGGCGCTCTTCCCGCGCCACGGATTCTCCCTCGAAATAACTCGAGAGCTTCTGGCTCACGAGCCCCGGATTCACGAGCAGCTCCTCGTACACGTTCCCGCACCATTCGGTGCTGACGAACGAGACCTTCACCGGCTCGAAGTCCTCGCTCCTCACGAAGAGCGAGGTCATGGTGTTGTAGTCGTAGATTCCGGTCTGGAAATCACGGATGAGATTCAGCTTCAGCACGTCGAAGGTGTCCTTGGGATTCCGCGAGGGATCGTCCACTTTCACGCGCATGGACCGGCTGAAGGGCTCGGTCACGTACACGGCGACCGCGTGTCCGCGCCGCTCACGTCCGTATCGGGTGACCGTGTACCTGTAGCCGTCCAGCTCCGCTTTGCCGTCATGCCAGTAGGTCCCGAACGCGGGATCGGACGCGACGGGTGCAGTGGCGGCCGCGGGGCCGGTGCGCTTCGCGGCGCGCACGCGAGCGGGGTGGAACAGGATCGCGAATACGAGCGCGACCACGAGCGCCGTCGCGGCGTCGATCGCCCCGGAGCGAATCTTCCTCAAGAAGGCACCTTCCTCGCGGGAGCGAAGAAGGAGATGCCGCGGACGTTCTCGTCCACGCGCAGAGGATTGTGCATCGAAGGGAAGGCGCGCGCGCCGCAATCCATGCGCTCGCACAGCCTGCACGTGATGCCCACCGGGACCAGGCCGGCCGGATTCGAAAGGTCCATGCCGTCCGCGTAGACGAGCTGCCGCGCCGACTCGATGTCGCAGCCCAGCTCGATCGCGTAGAGGATCTCGGGCGCGTGGAATCCGCCCCGGTGCTTCCGGATGGTGCGCGCGACCGAGAAGTACGTCCTTCCGTCCGGCAGGCGCGCGATCTGGACGCGGATCTCGTTCGGCCGCTGGAAGGCGGAATGGACGTTCCAGAGCGGGCAGAGTCCGCCGAACCGGGGGAAGTGGATGCCGGTCGCACTGAACTTCTTCGAGATGTTCCCGGCGATGTCGATCCGGACCATGTGAAAAGGTACCCCTTCGGCGCCTTTTCGTTGCAGCGATGTGAGGCGGTGGCAAGCCTGTTCGTAGTTCACGCGAAAGCGGTGCTGGAGGAGATCCAGGTCGTAGCGCTCCTCCTGCGCCGCCCTCAGGAACTCGGCGTAGGGCATGAGCACCGCTCCGGAGAAGTAGTTCGCGAGCGCCACGCGGCAAAGCGCCCGCGATTCGTCGGAGGTGAGCTCGGGCGCTACCGTGATGCGGTCGATCATGCTCGAGCAGTCGAGGAGCCCGATCTGATAGGCGAGCTGGAAGTTCCTCGACCCGCGACGGAGCACCTCGGAGATCTGGAGCCTGCGCCGCTTCGGGTCGTAGTGGCGCACGGTCGAGCCCATCTCGCCCGCCTTCATCACCTGGACTTTGACCTTGTGCTTCTTCTCGAGGTAAGCGGCCATGGATCCGAAGAGATCCTCCGCCTCCAGCCTCGCCTCCGGCCAGAGCCGCTCCGCTTCGCCTTCAAGCTCCGGGAAATGATTCCGGTACCTCTGGATCAGATCGGTCACCTGCTCCGAGGCCATGCCGCCCCGGTCGATCCCGGTCAGGTCCTGGCGGTCGAGCACCTGCGCGGCCAGGGTCGCCGCCGAGCCGCGCGTCTCGAGGAACGCGTGGTGAAGATGCAGCATGGCGCGCGCGATCTCCGGATTCGATGCCGCCAGCTCGCGCGTCTCCGCCTCGGAAGGGATGTTTCCTTCGAAGATCGGATCCCCGAACACCTCCATGAGGGTTGCCGCCAGCTTTGTGTCCTCGCCTTCGGCGAAGGACTTCATGTCGAAGCCGGCGAACTGCGAGAGCCGGATGAGGAGGTTCGCGCTGAGGGGACGGCGGTCGTGCTCGATGAGATTGAGGTAGCTGGCGGAGACGCCCAGGCGCTCCGCCATGGCGGTCTGCGAGAGCCCCTCGCGCAGCCGCAACGCGCGTATGCGCTTACCGAGGTGCTGGATCGATCTCATAGGGATATTTTACCACATTTCACTTTTTACAACAACAATTGACAAATTGTTGTCACGTTAACTAATTATTTAACAAATAGTTATTGTTCTGGCGCCATGAGGTTGTTAATCTTGTCGTATGGCAGTTCGGAACGCACAGCAACACGGTGCCCTGGTCATCGAGGGACCGGTCCATCCGCGGTTCGCGGAGGTCCTGAATGGAGAGGCGCTGGGCTTCCTCGAGGATCTTGCGCGTGCCTTCGCGCCCAGAATCCTCGAAGCGTTGGAACAGCGCCAAGTGCGTCTGGAGCGTTTCGCACAGGGAGAGACGCTCGACTTTCTCCCCGGGACCGCTTCGATCCGCGCCAAGGAATGGAAGGTGGCGCCCCTTCCGCACGACCTCCTCCGCCGCACCGTCGAGATCACGGGACCCACCGACCGCAAGATGGTGATCAACGCGCTCAACTCGGGCGCCGACGTGTTCATGGCGGATTTCGAGGACTCCAACGCGCCGACCTGGGAAAACCTGATCGAGGGGCAGCTGAATCTCCGGGATGCCGTGCGGCGGAAGCTCTCCTTCGACGATCCCGTGAGCGGAAAACAGTACCGGCTGAACGAGCGGACCGCGGTGCTCATCGTGCGCCCCCGGGGGCTCCATCTTCCCGAGCGTCACCTCTCCCTGGATGGCGCGCCCATTCCGGGCAGCCTCCTCGACTTCGGCCTCTACTTCTTCCACAACGCGCACGAGCTCTTGGCGCGCGGCACCGGACCCTACTTCTACCTTCCGAAGCTGGAGAGTCATCTCGAGGCACGCATCTGGAACGACGTGTTCCTGGCCGGCGAGGAGGCGCTTCGCCTCGAGCCGGGCACCATCAAGGCGACGGTCCTCATCGAGACCCTTCCCGCCGCCTTCGAGATGGACGAGATCCTCTACGAATTGCGCGAGCACTCCGCGGGTTTGAACTGCGGCCGCTGGGACTACATCTTCAGCTTCATCAAGACCCGCCAGCACGATCCCAGGGCGGTGCTTCCGGATCGCTCGCAGGTCACGATGGAGCAGCCGAACATGCGGGCCTACACGCAGCTCGCGGTGCGCACCTGCCACCGCCGCGGCGTCCATTCCATGGGGGGCATGGCCGCCCAGATCCCCATCAAGAACGACGAGGCGAAGAACAAGGCCGCGCTGGACAAGGTCCGCGCCGACAAGCTGCGCGAGGTGCGGGACGGGCACGACGGAACCTGGGTCGCGCATCCGGGGCTCGTTCCCATCGCGCGGGAGGTGTTCGAGGCGCACATGAAGGGGCCGAATCAGCTCGAGCGTCTTCGCGAGTATGTGAACGCGACGGCCGCGGATCTCCTGCAAGTGCCGACGGGGACGAGGACCGAAGAGGGGCTGCGCCTGAACGTCCGCGTGGGCATCCAGTACATCGAGGCCTGGCTTCGCGGGAACGGCTGCGTTCCGCTCTATTCCCTCATGGAGGACGCCGCCACCGCCGAGATCTCGCGCGCGCAGGTGTGGCAGTGGCTTCACCACGGAGCGACGCTCACGGACGGCCGCCGCGTGAGCCCCGAGCTGATCGGGACCGTGATCGACGACGAGATGACCCGGATCGAGAGGGAGATCGGCACCGAGCGGTTCCGTTCCGGGCGTTTTCCCGAAGCGCGCACGCTGTTCGAGAAGATCTCCACCGCACCGAGACTCGAAACGTTTCTGACCCTCCCCGCGTACGAAGCACTGGAACGCGGCTTGAACGAAGCCGCTCGCGAATCATCCCGATGAGCACGAACCCGAGTGCCCCAGCCAGAGGAGAATCTCCCATGCCGGCAACGCGCGAAGGGCAATCCAGAGGAAGCAAGGTCCAACCCAAAGCGAACGGACACGCGAACGGCCGCGCCACGAAGAACGCGGCCCCATCCGAGACGGCCCGGATGCCGAAGCCCGAGTCCGCGCGTGCGGGCCGGTGGGCGGGAATCAGCCGCCCCTATTCCGACGAAGACGTCCTGCGCCTCCGGGGATCGGTTCGCGTGGAGCACACGCTCGCGAGGCTGGGGGCCGAGCGCCTCTGGGATCTCCTCATGAAGCAGGATTACGTGGCGGCTCTGGGCGCCCTCACCGGAAACCAGGCGGTGCAGCAGGTGAAGGCGGGCCTTCAGGCGATCTATCTCAGCGGCTGGCAGGTCGCGGCCGACGCCAACCTTTCGGGGCAGACCTATCCCGACCAGAGCCTCTATCCCGCGAACAGTGTTCCAAGCGTCGTGCGCCGCATCAACCAGGCGCTCCTCCGCGCGGATCAGATCGAGCACGCCGAGGCCATGGAGAAGAGCAAGACCAACGGAGCGAACGGCGGCGGGCCGAGGCACTGGCTCGCGCCCATCCTCGCGGACGCGGAAGCGGGCTTCGGCGGTCCCCTGAACGCCTTCGAGCTGATGAAGGGAATGATCGAGGCGGGCGCCTCGGGTGTGCATTTCGAGGACCAGCTCTCGTCGGAGAAGAAGTGCGGCCACCTCGGCGGCAAGGTGCTCATTCCCACCGGTGCCTTCATCCGCACGCTGGTGGCGGCGAGGCTGGCGGCCGACGTGATGGACGTGCCGACGGTCCTCGTGGCGCGCACCGACGCGGACAGCGCCAAGCTCCTCACGAGCGACGTGGACGAGCGCGACCGGGAGTTCCTGACCGGGGAGCGCACGCCGGAAGGCTTCTTCCGGATGAAGGGCGGCCTCCCGTGCGCCATCGCGCGCGCCGTGGCCTACGCGCCCTACGCTGATCTCCTCTGGTGCGAGACATCCTCACCCAATCTCGACGAAGCCCGAGAGTTCGCGGAGGGGGTGCACGCGAAGTTCCCCGGCAAGATGCTCGCCTACAACTGCTCGCCCTCCTTCAACTGGAAGGCCAAGCTGGATCCCGCGACGATCGCGAAATTCCAGAAGGAGCTGGCGGCGATGGGCTACAAGTTCCAGTTCGTGACGCTGGCGGGATTCCACGCGCTGAACCTCAGCATGTTCGAGCTGGCGCGCGCCTACCGGGAGCGGGGCATGGCGGCCTATTCGGAATTACAAGAGTTGGAATTCGCCGCCGAGGCGCACGGCTATTCCGCGACGCGGCATCAGCGCGAGGTCGGCACCGGGTACTTCGATCAGGTGATCCAGACGATCACGGGCGGGCTGTCTTCCACCGTGGCGTTACAGGGATCGACCGAGAAAGCCCAGTTCTAGCGCCAGGACGCGGGTCGCGGGACCGATTGCTAGCGCTCGATTCCCAGGCCGCGCGCGGCGAGCGTTCCCGCCTCGGAGCGAAACGCCTTCAGATCCTTGTGCCCTCCGGCGTGGATTGAATTCGTGAGGAGCACGAAGTAGGCGTCGTTCACGGGATCGATCCACATCGAGACGCCGGTGTAGCCCGAGTGCCCGTAGGATTCTCCGGAGAAGAGCGCTCCGCGCGGCGAGTCGTACGGGCTCTCGATGTCGAATCCGAACCCGCGCCGCACTCCGAGCCCCGGCCGGCATTGGTTCGTGGTCATGGCTCGCACCGTCTCGCGCCGGAGGACGCGCCGCCCGCCCGTACCGCTGGAGAGCCCGCCACGAAGCAGCATCTGGCAGAAGCGTCCCACCTCCTCCGCGGTCCCGAAGACTCCGGCGTTCCCCGCCACTCCCATCATCGCGCGTGATCGCGCGCGCGGATCGTGCACGCGGCCACGCAGCCACGGACCGCCGCTCCCCCGCTCGCGCTCGGTGGGCGCGATGCGCGAGCGATCGGTCGCGAGCGGACGGAATCGGGTATCGGTCAGGCCCAGCGGCCGGAAGATCCGTTCCCTCGAGAGCCGATCGAGGGATTTGCCGCTGACCCGCTCCGCGACCGCTTGCAGGAGCATGTAGCCCACGTCGCTGTAGACGAACCGCTCCTCGGGAGGCGCGTCGACCGGCTCGCGCGCGATGGCGGTATAGAGGGCCGATTTCCCGCGCTGGTAGTCCTCCAGGGGGTTCATCGCGGGAAGGCCGCTCGTGTGGGTGAGAAGGGTGCTCACGGGAATCGCGCCCGCGGCGCTTCCGCGGAGCTCCTTGATGTGGCGCTCCACCGGGTCCGCGATCCCCAAGGCTCCTTCCGCCGCCAGGTCGAGCACGAGAGGTGCCGTGACCATCGGCTTCGTGAGCGAGGCGAGGTCGAAGATCGTGCGCTCGGTCATCGCCTCAGGGCGCGGCTTGAGCGCGCGATTCCCCAGCGCGGCGCGATGCATCTTGCCGCGCCCGCGTCCCGCGGCGATCACCGCGCCCGGCACGAGCCCCTCCTCGATCCGCGACTGAAGAAAGCCGTACAGCGGCATGAAGGCGGAGACGGAAGCCGGAGCCCGGAGGATCGCGGTCTTGGGCATCGGCGGCAGGATAGCGGATTTCGCTCGCCAAAGGGCTCGCCGTCTCACTAGGCTCCCGGGGCCATGATTCCGCTCCGGGATCGAAATCCGTCGGGGAGTTTCCCCGGCGTCACGCTCCTCCTGATCCTCATCAACGTGTTCGTCTTCATCTACGAGGTCCAGCTGGGCCCCGGGATCTCCTCCTTCCTGAAGCGTCATGCGCTGGTTCCGGCCGAAGTCACCGGGAGCCTCAGGTTCGGCACGATCAGCCTCGCCGATACCATCGCGCCGTTCTTCACCTCGATGTTCCTCCACGGTGGATGGCTTCACCTCATCTCGAACATGTGGTTCCTCTGGATCTTCGGGGACAACGTGGAGGACGCGCTCGGAAAGATGCGCTACATCCTCTTCTACACGGCGTGCGGGCTTATCGCCGCGTTCACGCACTTCCTGGTCGAGCCGGGATCGACGCTGCCGGTCATCGGCGCGAGCGGGGCGATCGCCGGAGTGCTCGGCGCCTACGCGGTGCTGTTCCCCGGCGCGCGTGTCGTCACGCTCGTTCCGGTGTTCTTCTTCCTACAAGTGATGGAGCTGCCCGCGCTGCTCATCCTCGGGTACTGGTTCGTGCTCCAGATCCTGAGCGGGTCCCTGGAAGGATTGGCCCCGACGAGCAGCGGGGGCGTGGCCTGGTGGGCCCATATCGGAGGGTTCCTGGCCGGGGTGGTCCTGGTGCTCGTCATGCGGCCGCGGAGGGTGACCATCTGAGGGAACGGCGCATCCAAGAGCACCGCCGAGGTTTACCTGGACCGGAAGGGCCCATTCCTACACAATCGGGCCGTGCAGCGGCACTCCTCCAATCCTGTAAGCAAAAGGAATCACAATGGGTAACAGGGTTCGACTCGCCGTGCTGTCGCTGGTCGTCATCGCCGCGGTGGGATATTTGATCCTGACCGGGGTGAAGCAGACTGGAATGCAATACATGACGGTCACGGAGCTGGCGCGGCTCGACCACGCGCCCAAGGCGGAAGGATTTCGCCTGGACGGGGTCGTCGCGCCGGGGAGCGTCGTGTACGACCAGCGCGAGCCCAAGCTCCAGTTCAAGATGACGGACGGAAAGGAAAAGATCGCCGTGGTCTACGACGGGCTCATGCCCGATGCCTTCGCCGACGGGCGCGAGGTGGTCGTCGAGGGCGCGTACCGGCACGGCGACCGCGCGCTCTACGCCTCCAAGCTGGTCACCAAGTGTCCATCCAAGTACGAGGCGAAAGGGCTGGGGAAGGACAAGTCGTGAGTCGGAGGGCTCCATCATGAGCGAGCTCGGACGTCTCTCGCTCCTCCTCGGTTTCGCCTGCTCCCTCTTCGCCGTGGGAAGCATCGCGTGGGGACTCCGCACCGGCCTCTCGGGGCCGCTCCGCGGAGGACGGCGCGCGGTGTGGGCCGTCTGCGGGCTGACCGTGCTCGCGGTCATCCTTCTCGAGCGCGCGCTCCTCGCCCGCGACATGAGCTACCGCTACGTCGCGGAGCACACGAGCAAGGACCTGCCGCTCCACTACGCCTTCACGTCCCTCTGGGCGGGGCAGGAGGGCTCCCTCCTCCTCTGGCTTCTCATCCTGAGCGCCTACGGGTCGGCGTTTCTCTTCGCCTATAGAAAGCGGCTCGATCCCTTCTACGACGCGGTCGCGATGGTGATCGCCGCAGTGATGGTCTTCTTCACGGGGCTCTTGAGCTTCGTGTCCTCGCCGTTCCGGATCCTCGCCACGCCTCCGCCGGACGGCATGGGGCTGAATCCGCTGCTGCAAGATCCCGGCATGATGATCCACCCGCCCATCCTCTACACCGGCTACGTGGGGTTCGTGGTTCCCTTCGCGTTCGCGATGGCGGTCCTGCTCCTGAACCGTTCGGGCACGCGATGGATCGAGGAGGTGCGCCGGTGGACGCTCTTCTGCTGGGGATTCCTCGGCGTGGGGATCCTCCTCGGCGCCCGCTGGGCCTACATCGAGCTGGGCTGGGGCGGCTACTGGGGCTGGGACCCGGTCGAGAACGCCTCGCTCATGCCGTGGCTCGTCGGGACGGGGTTTCTGCACTCGGTCATGATCGAGCAGCGGCGCGGGATGCTGAAGACATGGAACATCACGCTCATCGCGCTCACCTTCTTGCTGAGCATGTTCGGCACGTTCCTCACGCGCTCCGGCGTGCTCACCTCGGTCCACTCCTTCGCGGAGTCGAACATCGGGCCCTGGTTCCTGGGCTTCATCCTGATCGCCGCGACCGCGGCGACGGCGCTCATCCTCTACCGCAAGGCGCTCCTCGAGAGCGAGAACCGGATGGATGCCATCGTCTCGCGCGAGGGATCCTTCCTCTTCAACAACGTGCTCTTCGTCGCGCTCACCTTCGCCACGTTTCTGGGCACGACGTTTCCCGTGCTGAGCGAGGCGGTGACGGGGACGAAGATCTCGGTCTCGGCCCCCTTCTTCAACCGCGTGAACGTGCCCATCGCGCTGACGCTGCTCCTGCTCACGGGCGCGGGGCCGGTGCTCTCCTGGAAGCGCGTCACCGCCTCCGTGCTGAAGAGGAATTTCATGCTGCCCGCGTTCCTCGGCGTGATCGCGGTGCTGGTGGCGCTGCCCTTCGGAGCGACGGGGGTCTACCCGCTGGTCTGCATCTTCGGCGCCGCGTTCGTCATCACCACGATCGTCATGGAGTTCGCGCGCGGCATCCAGGCGCGGAAGAGCGCCGAGACGGGGGCGCTCCCGGGGCAGGTGGTGAGCCTGGTCCAGAAGAACAAGCGGCGCTACGGCGGCTACATCGTGCACGCGGGGATGGTGGTGATCTTCCTCGGGGTCCTCGGCTCCTCGGTGTTCCAGAAGGAGGCGCACGGACCCCTGCGCAACGGTGAGTCGCTGAAGCTCGGCCCCTACGCGCTCACGCTCCGCGGCGTGACCGACCACCAGAGGCAGAACGCCTCGCTCACGACCGCCATCGTGGACGTGCAGCGCGACGGCAAGTTCGTCGCCACGGAGCATCCCTCGAAGGCCTTCTACTCGAAATCGCAGCAGCCCATGACCGAGGTGGCCCTGCACACGACGCCGATGGAGGACCTCTACCTGATCCTGGGAGGCGTGAACGAGGACGGCTCGGCTTCGATCCAGGCCTACATCAACCCGCTCGTGAGCTTCGTCTGGGTGGGCGGCCTCATCATGGTCTTCGGCACGCTCATCGCGCTGAGCGATCGGATGCGGCTCCGCCGCGAGGAGAAGCCGGTCCCGTGAGGTTCCTCCCCGCTCCGCTCGCGTTCCTCGTGTTGATTTCGGCGCTGCTCGCCGGTTCGGCCCCGCTTCTGGCCAAGGAGAAGGACCCCGCGCAGGAGATCACGAGCCAGCTCATCTGCCCCTGCAGCTGTGGCGAGGTGGTGAGCGGGTGCATCTGCGAAACCGGAATGTCGATGAAGGCGGCCGTCGAGAACGGGATCAAGGCGGGGAAGAGCAAGCAGGAGATCATCGGCGCCCTCGTGTCCCAGTACGGCGAGGTCATCCGCGGCGCGCCGAAGCCCGAAGGATTCAACCTGATCGTCTGGATCGCACCCTTCGCGGCAACGCTCCTGGGGTTTGCCATCGCCTGGCTCGTTCTGAGGCGCATGGTGAGGCGCCGGAGTGAGCTGGCCACGGCCGCCGCGGGCGCCGGATCGCCCGCCGCGCGCGGGACCATGCCGTTCCCGGCAGTGCGCGGGCTGGAAGAAGATCTGGATGCGCTCCGTGCGCGGGCGGAGAAGGAGCTCCGGCAGATGAAGCAGGGAAGGGAAGCTTGATCCTTCTCGTCGCGCAAATCCTCCTCATCGCGGGCGTGGTCTGGTTCGTGGTCTCCCCCATCATCCTTCGCCGCGGCGAGCGCGCCTGGTCGGAATCGCGCGGCGAGGCGCTTCGCCGCTCGATCGGAGAGCGCAAGACGCGGCTCTATTCCGAGATCGTGGAGCTGGATTTCGACCGCGACTCGGGAAAGATCTCCCGGGAGGATCACGAGCGCATGCGGAACGAAGCCATGAACGAAGTGCTTCTCGTGCTGAAGGAGGAGGAGTCGCTCGGGGGGGCGCGGCCCAGGCCCACGGTGGTCGAAGGGGGCGATTCGGTGGAGCGGATGATCGAGGAGTACAAGCGCTCGCGCCGGAGAGACCCCGGAGCGCTCAAGCCATGAAGCCCGGCATCGGGATCGCCTGCGCGCTTCTCGTGCTGGGGCTCTCGAGCACCGCGTCGGCGCTCACGATCCGGGGCGCCGTCATGAAGGGAGAGCCCGGAGCTCCCGTCGCGGGACTGACCGTCCAGCTCCATCTCGTGCGAGGCGAGGAGGAGCTCAAGGGAGAGACGTCGGTCACGAACGCCCGCGGCGAGTACCAGTTCGCGGGGCTCAAGAAAGATCCCGCCCTCTCCTACTACGTCTCGACCGAATACGAGAACGCCTTCTACACCGAGGGTCCGTTCCAGGGCGACCGGACCGCGGACGTGAACCATAGCTTCACCGTCTACGACGTCGGGCGCGACATCTCCTCGGTCCAGGTGAAGAACCACCACATCATCCTCGAGCGGAAACCGGACGGCTTTCACGTCACCGAGATCTTGATCTTCGAGAACCGGGGAAAGACCGCGTATCTCGGCACGGGTCCGGACCACGCGGAGAACGCGGGCGCGCGGCTGGGGTTGCCTGCTTCCATCCAGGGATTTCAGCCCGGCATGGGCGGAGATCCCCAGACCACGCGCCTGCGCGGGCGCGAGCTCTCGAGCGAGCGTCCCATTCCCCCGGGCGTTCGTCCCTTCAGCTTCACGTACCGCATCCCGTTCTCGGGGCGCGTCGATCTCAGCCATCGCCTCTATTTCCCCACGGCATCCTTCGTGGTGCTTCTCGACGATCCCAAGCTCCAGCTGGAATCGAAAGGGCTCGAGTTCGCGGGCATGCGCGACCAGGGGGGGAAGCAGTACGCGGTCTACAGCGGCCAGAGCTTCGGCGTGGGACAGGAGATCCCGATGCGGATCGGAGGCGCCGGCTTCTGGTCCAACCCCAAGGTGTATCCCTGGCTGGCGGCGCCGTTCCTCATCGCGGGGGCGCTGTGGT
>VBOR01000040.1 GCA_005893165.1 Candidatus Eiseniibacteriota bacterium
AAGGCCGGCGTAAAATGTTCGAATTCCGGCGGGCCCGCGTTCCCGGGTGCTGCGGCGGGCGGCGCGAAGGGATTCCTCGCGGGCGCGACGGGCGACGGCATGGACGGCGCCGGCTCCGCAGCCGGAGGGGGCGGCGGTGGTGTCATGGACGGCACGCGCGCCGCGGGCGGAGGGGGCGGCGGCATCATGGACGGCGCAGGCTCCGCGGGTGTGTGGCCTGAGGCGGGGCTCGTGTCCTCCGGCGTCGGCGGAATCAGAGGAAGAGGCGAAGGCGAGGGCGGGCCGGGTACCTGGAAGACCGCCTGGCATTTGCGGCAGCGGACGCGCGCCCCCTGCGGCGGAATCTTCTCATCGGCAATGGTGTACCGGGTGTTACACGAGTTGCATTCGACGTGCATCCATGCCCTCGATTCGAGATCAGGATCGGACAATCGGGTCGATCCGAGCTATCGGCGTTCCAGGGGGTCATCTTTCGGTGAATCCTTCACCCGCTCTCCAGATAGCGCTCCGCGTCCGCGAAATGGGCCTCGATCCAGCTCTTGAGCTTGGCCTCACCGCGCGCTTCTTCGCCGGAGAGAAGCTCCTGGGCCAATCCCCGGGCCGCCTCGATCAGATCCAGGTCCCGCGCGGGATCGACCGCGCGGAACTCGGGGAATCCGTGCTGGGAGGTTCCGAGGAGCTCCCCCGGCCCGCGGAGCTTGAGATCCTCCTCCGCGAGCTCCTGTCCGTTCTCCACGCGGGCGAAGATCGAAAGCCTTTGCCGCGCGACCTGACCGACTCCCTTCCCGAGGAGGAGGACGCAGCGGCCGGGCCGCTCCGCGCGGCCGACCCTCCCACGCAGCTGATGAAGCTGCGCCAATCCGAATCGCTCCGGATGCTCGATCACGATGAGCGTGGCGTCGGGAATGTCGAGCCCCACCTCGACGACGGTGGTCGCGACCAGGATCCGGGCGTCGCCGGAACGGAACCGTTCGATGGCGAGCCGGCGCTCCGGAGCCTTGAGACGGCCGTGCACCAGCACGACGCCGGCATCGTGAAGCCGCCGCACGCGCTTCAGCGTCTCGAACATCGCCGTCGCGGACTTGAGATCGGCGGTTTCGCTCTCCTCCACGACAGGATAGACCACGAACGCGCTTCCACCCTGCTCCACTTCTTCTCCGAGGATGCGGGCCAGGGAATCGATGCCGCTCTCGCGAAGAAAGGCGGTCTTCACGGGCGCGCGGCCGGCAGGGCGCTCCGTGAGGAGCGAGAGGTCCAGATCGCCGTAGAGGGTCATCGCGAGACTTCGCGGGATCGGCGTCGCCGTGAGCACGAGCAGGTGGGCATCCCGGACGTCGCTCGTCTTCGAGGCCAGGGAGATCCGCTGGCGAACGCCGAACCGGTGCTGCTCGTCCACCACCACGAGCCCCAGAGCGTCGAAGCGAAGATCGCGCTCCAGGAGCGCGTGCGTCCCGATGACGAGCGCGACCGCTCCGGAGGCGATCTCCGCGAGGATCTTCTTCCGCTCCCTCGCGGACGTCGCGGCGGTGAGAAGGGCGTAGCGCACCTCCGTGCCGCTCAGGAGGCGCGACGCCGTCTCCGCGTGCTGCTCCGCGAGGATGGAGGTCGGGGCCAGGATCGCGGTCTGGGTCCCGGCCCCCGCCGCGCGCACCGCGGCCGCGAGCGCGAGCACGGTCTTCCCCGATCCCACGTCCCCCAGGAGAAGCCGCCTCATCGGGACCTCGCGGTCCAGATCGCGCTCGATCGCCTCGAGCGCCTGCTCCTGCGAGCGCGTCAGGCGGAACGGGAGCGAGGCGTGAAACCGAGACGCCAGCGAGGCGCCCGTCCCCAGGGGATGGGCCGCGCGGCGGCCGCGGTGCCGTGCGCGCGCGTAGAGGAGCGAGACCTGGATCCTGAGAAGCTCCTCCAGCGCGAGCCGGCGCCGCGCGGGCTCGGCGTCTTCGGGGGCGGGAGGGAAATGGACCTGGGCGAAGGCCTCCGAGAGCGCGGGGAGGCTTCGCTCCGCGCGCCAGGAGGCCGGGATGGGGTCGGGCAGATCGCGCGCCGCCCGCAGCGCGTCCTCGACGCGGGCGCGGAGCCAGCGCTGCGTCACCCCCTGCGTGAGCCCGTACACCGGAATCACGCGCGCGAACTCCGAGCGGGCATCTTCCTCCTCCTCCTCGGCCTCGAACTCCGGATTGTGCATCTCGAGCCCGCGATAGGGCTCGACCGGGCCCGAGAAGAAATAGCGCTCCCCCGCATGAAGCGCGCGCTCGACGAACGGCTGATTGAACCACACGGCGCGCATCGCTCCGGTCCCGTCCTGGATGATGGCGGAAACGTCGCGCCTCCCTCGAAGGCGCCGTTCCAGGCGCACCGTCGCGACGCGGCCCAGCACCGAGGCTTCGATGTGGGGACGCAAGAATGCGATCGGCGTGATGAGCCGGCGGTCGCGGTACCCCCGGGGAACGTGAAAGAGAAGGTCCCGAAGGGTGTGGACCTCGAGCTTGGCCAGGCGGCGGGCCATCTCGGGCCCCACGCCGCTCACGTAGCGGATCGGATCGCGAAGGGACAGCATCGAAGGGGATGCTAGGGGGCGCCCACCCCCCGCGTCAAACCGCTTGCCCCGAGGCGCAGACGCGGGTACACTCGGACGCTCTCACGATCCCGAGGAGGATTTCGTACATGTCTCGAGCCTGTGATCTCTGCGGCAAGGGCGTGCAGCACGGCCAGAACGTGAGCCATGCCCACAACGTCACCAAGCGCCGCTGGGAAGTGAATCTCCAGACCGTCCGTGCGGTGGTCCAGGGAAAGCCGCGCACGCTGCGGGTCTGCACGCGCTGCATCCGCTCCGGAGCCGTACAGAAGGCCATGCCTCAAAGCGCCGCGCGCCGCGCCCGCGCCGTCTAGTCCGCGCCGTAAGCAATCGCTATCGTCTGGTGGCTAGTCCATCTGTTTGCGCATGAAGGCCGGGACGTCCATGTTGTCGCGCGTGATGGCGCGGCCGCCGAAGGGACGCCGCGGCGAAGCGGACATCCGGTACCCCGGACGCGCTGAGGCCACGGCCCCCTCGTCCTCAGGCATCGGCTCTTCCAGGGAAGGCTGCATGGCCGGCGCCGGCCGGATCACGCGCTCCCGGGGCTCCGCCATCGGATAGATCCTCGGCTGAGGAGCGTGCGCCGCGACGGGCAACCCCATCGGCCGCTGCTTGGACTCTCCCTTCCCGAATCCGGTCGCGATCACCGTGATCGAGAGGCTGTCCCCCATGTGCTCGTCGATGACCGCGCCGAAGATGACGTTCGCGTCGTGTCCCGCGGCGTCCACCACCACGGTCACGGCCTCGTTGATCTCGTGGAGCGTCATCGACTCCCCTCCCGTGACGTTCACGAGGAGCGCCTCCGCGCCACAGATCGAGACGTCGTCCAGGAGCGGGCTCGAAACCGCCGACTGCGCCGCCTCGTAGGCCCGGTTCGGCCCGGTGGCATGCCCCGCGCCCATGAGCGCGTTCCCCCGCTCCGCCATGACCGTTTTCACGTCGGCGAAGTCCAGGTTCACGAGCCCGGGCACGGTGATGAGGTCGGAGATTCCCTTCGTGGCGTGATGCAGCACCTGGTCCGCCACGCGGAAGGCTTCCTTGAGCGGCGTGGTGCGGTCCACGATCGTGAGGAGCCGCTGGTTCGGGATGACGATCAGCGTATCCACCCGCTCCTTGAGCTCGCGCAGCCCGTCCTCCGCGAGCTGCGCGCGGCGGCGTCCCTCGAACTCGAACGGCCGCGTGACCACCGCCACCGTGAGCGCTCCCTGCGCTTTCGCGATCCTCGCAACCACCGGCGCCGCTCCCGTCCCCGTGCCTCCGCCCATGCCGGCGGTCACGAAGACCATGTCCGCGCCTTCCAGCATCTCCGAGATCTGGGCTTCGTCCTCCTCGGCCGAGTCGCGCCCCACGTTCGGATTCGCGCCCGACCCCAGCCCCTTCGTGATCGTCGCGCCGAGCTGGAGCTTCCTCGGACTGAGCGACTGATCCAGAACCTGGGCGTCGGTGTTGGCCGCGATGAACTCCACGCCGGTGAGACCGGACTGGATCATGCGGTTCACCGCGTTGCCGCCCGCTCCTCCCACGCCGAACACCTTGATCGAGGCCCCCAACACCTCCTGCTTCCCGTCATCGATCAGCTCGAGCATCGTCTGGCTCCTCCCCGCTGGCTAGACCAGCTCCTCGATCCACCGCCTCAACCCGAACGAGATACGGCTGAACACTCCCCGCTCGGCCGTGTTCGGCCGAGCACCCAACCTATGGGCGTGGATCGCGAGACCCACCCCCGTCGCAAACCGCGGATCGCACACCGCCTCCGTCAGCCCCGTGATTCCCATCGGAACGCCGCGCCGCACCGGCAAATCGAAGACCTGCTCCGCCAGCTCCGGCATTCCGGCAAGGTTCGAAGCGCCGCCGGTGAGCACCACGCCCGCACCGAGCAGATCGCCCACGTGGTTCTTCCGGATTTCCTTCTTCCCGAGCTCGAAGATCTCCTCGATCCGGGGCTCGATCATCATCGCGAGCATGTGCCGCGAGACCTCGCGGTCCAGCCGGCCGCCCACGCTCGGCACCTGCACGACTTCTTTGGGGCTGACCATCGAGGTGAGCGCGCAGCCGCTCTGGAGCTTGAGCTGCTCCGCGCGCTCCACCGGCGTCCGGAGCCCGATCGCCAGATCGTTGGTCACGTTGGCCCCGCCGAGCCCGATCACGGCGGTGTGGCGGACACTGCCCTCGTAGAAGATCGCCACGTCGGTCGTACCCCCGCCGATGTCGAAGAGCGCCACGCCGAGGTCGCGCTCGTCCTGGGTCAGCACGGCGTCCGCGGAGGCGAGCGGCTCGAGCACCAGCTCCTCCACGACGAGGCCCGCGCGCTCCGCCGCGCGGATCACGTTGCGGCAGGCGGAGGCGGCGCCCGTGATGATGTGGACCTCCGCCTCGAGACGCACCCCCGACATGCCCACGGGATCGCGGATCCCGTCCTGGTCGTCCACGATGAATTCTTGCGGCAAGACGTGGAGGATCTCGCGGTCGGCCGGGATCGCGACCGCCTTGGCCGCCTCGATCACGCGCTCCAGATCGTGCGGCCGGATCTCGGCGTCCTTGCGCGAGACCGCGATGACGCCGCGACTGTTGATGCCGCGGATATGCTCCCCGGCGATTCCGGCGAAGACGGCGCGGATGGTCCGGCCCGACATGCGCTCCGCCTCCTGCACCGCGTACTGGATGGAGCGCGTCGTCTTCTCGAGATTGACGACGACGCCCCGCTTGAGCCCGTCCGAAGGCGCGGAGCCCACGCCGACGATGCGGATCCCGTCGCCGTCTTCCTCCGGCTCGGCGACAATGGCGGTGATTTTCGTCGTGCCGATGTCCAGCCCCGCAACGATTTTCTGTTCGGCCATCAGCCCTCCTCCATCAGACCTTGTCCCGGGATGTCGGTGCTTCGCCCAGACTGTCCGGAGCGCACCGGACGATCACCTGTCCCCGATACCTTGCATCCAGGACCAGCACGCGCCGGTCGTGATCGCGCAAATCGTGCAGCGTGGCGGCGAGCGCCTTCAGGCAGCGCGGCGTCACGCGCTCGGGATCGATCAGGATCGGAATCTGATCCCGCGAGGTCCGGAGCACGAACCACCTCGGGTCGCTCGCGACGATTTCGGAGATCTCCGGCAGGAGACCTACGTCGGGCGCCTCGAGCAGGGTCACGAGCCGAAGCACTTCCCTGAAGCGCGAGACCATGAGGCGCGTCCCGGGACGATGGCTCGCCGTCGCGAGCCCGGTGACGACCGGACGGTCGGCGATGAGCCCGCGGGCAAGGGGTGGAAGCACCGTTCCCGTCGAGTCCACTTCCAGGAGCGTTCCCGCGTTCACGAGCACGAACGGCCTCCGCTCCCGGACCGAGACCCGGAGCGTTGCGGGCAGGAACTCCACCTTGGCGCTCTCGATGCGCGGATTGCGCTCGAGCGACCGGACGATCTCGGCCGGGCGCACCTCGAAGAGGCTCTCCCCGTACCGGACCGGAATCGAAGGACGGATCTCCTCGGGAGAGAG
>VBOR01000041.1 GCA_005893165.1 Candidatus Eiseniibacteriota bacterium
AGATCAGAATGCGCAAGGGTCTCATCTTCGCCATCCCTGCTGTTCTTGTGATGCTCGCGAGCGGCTGCGCTCGCGACCGCATCCTCGCGCCAGCACGGGAGCCTTCCTCGACCGACGCTTCGTATTCGCCCCAGTTCGTTCTTCACTCGCTGGATGATCCGGCTCTGCCCGCTCCTGGAAGAGAAGCCGAGGCCGCGACCACGCAGGACGGTGCGCTTCTGGATCGGCTCCAGATGACCCGGAGGCCTGGACCCGGAGGCGACACGCCGAGCGCGATCGTCTTCTGGAACCGGCTCACGACGGAGCTGGGTGTGGGCGCGAATCAGCCCCCTCCCCTCCTCGCGCGCTCCTACGCTCTGGTGCAGGTCGGGATCTTCGAGGCTCTGACGGTAGCGCACGACCGCCGCCGCCCCGGCATCTCACAACGCGCCGCCGCTGCAGGAGTGGCTTCGGGAGTTCTCGCGTACCTCTTCCCCGCCAGCACGGCCCGAATCGATGCCGCAGGCTCCGAGGAGTTGTCGCGAATCGGAGGGCAGGACGGTTCCGTGCCGCGGGGATGGTCGCTGGGACGCGCGATCGGGCGCACGATGGTGGCTCGCGGCATGCACGACCGCTCCGACGCGGTCTACACCGGGACTCCCCCCACGGGCGATGAAATCTGGACGGGAACGAATCCGGTGCTTCCCATGTGCGGCACCTGGAAGACCTGGGTATTGCGATCGGGGGACGAGATCGCGCCGGAGCCCCCCTACGCGTTCGGATCCGCGCTGGATCTGCACGATACGCAAGAAGTGCTCGACGTGTCTCTGGCCAGAACTCCGGAGCAGATCGCCATCGTGCACAAGTGGGCCGACCGATCCCCTCCCGCGATCTGGAACGAGATGCTGAACGCGCGCATCGAGTCCCGCGGGCTGAGCGCGGTCGAGGCGGCGCGCGCGCAGGCCTTCCTCAACGTGGCGATGGCGGACGCGTTCATCGAGTGCTGGGCGTGCAAATTCAAGTACTGGACCGCGCGCCCCTTCCAGCGCATCCCGGGCCTCGTGACCGTGATCCCCACCCCGAATTTCCCTACCTACACGTCGGGACACTCCACCATCTCCGCAGCGGCCGCCGCCGTTCTCGGAGAGATCTTTCCGGACGAGCGGGACTATTTCGTCCAGCAGTCCCTGGAGGCGGCGATGTCGAGGCTCTACGGGGGCATCCATTTCCGGCACGACAACGAGCAGGGCACCTTCTGCGGGACTCTGATCGGGCAGAAAGTCGTGAAGCGGATGCACGTGGGAGAGGAACGGGGGGAGCTGGCGCGGAATTAGAGATCAGGGTTCGGCGAGAAGCTTGACGAGGGCGGCGCGCATGGAGGCGTAGTCGCGCCGCGCGGCGGGATCCTTCGATGCCTCCCCCCTGGGCCAGCGCCAGGGTCGCGAGAGCCAGGATCACCATGCCGCCAGTCCACATCCCCGCGGGCTGCGCTTTCATGTTGTCAGGAACCCGTTCCGGGATGAGACTGGGGGTCTGAGCTCTTGCACCCACTCCACAATTCAGGAGAGAGCGTAATGGCAGGAAGAGGCAATCCGTCGTTCCTCAAGAACCAGAAGGCGAAACGGCGGGCGGAGAAGGCGACCGAGAAGCGCGCCGCGCGCCAGGCGCGGAACGCGGAGAAAGCCGCGGCCAAGGCCGCGAAGGCAGCCGGAATCATTTCGCCGGAATCGGAGCCCTCGGACCTGGACGCTTCGGCCCCTCCTCCCGCGGAGGAGTAGGGCCGAAGTCCACGAATGCCCGACCCCCAGAGGCGGCTTCGGAAATCCGGGAACAGGATGATCGCCGGCGTGTGCGGCGGCATCGCCGAGTGGCTGGGCTGGGATCCCACGCTCGTCCGCGTGCTCTACGTCCTCGTGTCCATCTTCAGCGCTGCATTTCCGGGCATCCTGGTCTACATCATTCTGTGGATCGTGATGCCCAATCCGGATCCTGCGTAGATTTCCTTCCGCATCGCGTAAACTCGAGGACGTGCGCGTGGCGGAGGGATGCTTGGGGCCCTGGTTCAGCGCAGGAGGACGACGCGCCGCATGAGCGCGCCCCCGTCCGTCCGGAGCTTGATGAAGTAGACGCCCGAAGGCGCGTGCGTCCCGGACTCCAGTCTTCCATCCCACGAGTAGAGCCTTCTCCCGGCCGGCATGTCGCCGCGCTCCAAGGTTCGAACGCGGCGTCCGGCAGGATCGAAAATGTCCAGGGAGACGGGTCCCGAGCTCATGAGGTAGAGCTCGAGCCGGAGATTTCCTTCGAAGGGAACCCGGCTCAGGATCCTGAGCTCGCCCCGGGAAGGAAGGGGTCCGCCCACCGGCACGCCGGTCGGCGCGGACGCCGTGAGGCGCGTCACGACGGTGACGGTCTCGGGAACGGCCGGGGGCACGGACCCGAAATCGAACCCCAGCGCCATGCCCACGTCCGCGGGCCCCGCCGATCCATCCCCGCCGAACGGCTGATCCGCCGCGACGCGCGCCGTGAGCTCCGAGATCGTGTCCACGTCCGCGCTCGCCGCCACCCCCCCCGACCCCGATCCCGAATGCACGATCCACCGGTCGGGCGAGATCGAATTGGACTGGACGAGCACGGCGGTGTGGCCCGGGCTCCCCGGCGACGCGACAACCGAGCTGTTGGGCTCGTTCCGGAGACGCGGCGTGACCACATCGACGTAGGCGAGCGGTCGCGACGAGGCTGCGGTGTTCGTGAAGACGAATTGGCGCGTCAGCGTGGCGCCCGCGGAGTCCACGCATGCCCGAAGCTCGATGTCGAAGGGATCGAGCCGGGCGTGCGCCGTGAGGCAGCCGCCCGAGAGCCCGCTGCAGTCGCGCAGGACGGCGTTCCTGAGATATCCGACGCCGCGGATCCGGCTTCCCGGGTCCGCGAACGGCGTCACTCCCGTGACGAGCGTGTTGCCGGGGGAAGTCGAGCCGAGGGTGTCCCCGAGCGCGGTGCGCGCGCGAAGGGCGGGCATGTCCGATTCGAGAAGAGGCGCCACGGGCACG
This sequence comes from Candidatus Eiseniibacteriota bacterium, assembly GCA_005893165.1. Classification (GTDB taxonomy): domain Bacteria; phylum Eisenbacteria; class RBG-16-71-46; order SZUA-252; family SZUA-252; genus WS-7. The sequence goes on from VBOR01000041.1 coordinate 3,027, forward strand.
ATCTTGAACACCTGGCCGTTCTGATCGCAGAAGTAGAGCTCCCCGCGCGCGTCCTCGCCGAAGCTCGTGATGTTCCCGATCGTCAGTCCGCCTCCGGGGGCCAGGTCGGCGGTGCGTTCCCGCAGTCCCGTGAACGAGCCGCTCTGGAAGCGCCCTGTGTAGATCTGCCGGCCGCAGTAGTCGGCGAAGAAGTACTGCCCGTTCAGGTCGGGGATCGCGCAACCGCGGTAGACGTAACCTCCCGTGATCGAGCACCGCCCGAGCGTGTGATCGTATTCGTACACGGGAAACACCGTGCACGCCGGAACCGTGCAGGAGCCGCACGGCGTGGTGGCGCTCGAGGCGTACGGGAGCGTCCCTTCGAAGCATCGCCATCCGTAGTTCGCGCCCGCGCCGGTCCCGGCGGGCGCGAAATCGATCTCCTCGCGGAGATTCTGGCCCACGTCCGCGATCACGAGATCCCCGGTCCCGCGATCGAAGCTCGGACGCCACGGATTCCGGAGCCCGAACGCCCAGATCTCGTCCCGCCCCGGCGTCGCTCCGGCGAAGGGATTCCCGGGCGGAATCGTGTAGGCGGGACCGCTCACGTCGAGGCGCAGCATCTTCCCGAGCAGGCTGTCCACGTTCTGGGCCCGGTCTCCCGGATCCCCCGCGCTCCCGCCGTCTCCCGTCGCGGCGTAGAGGTATCCATCCGGGCCGAATCCCAGCCATCCGCCGTTGTGATTCGTGAAGGGATGGTAGATGGAGAGGATCGCGGTTCCGGTGGGATTCGCGACGTCCGGATCCGCGGAAACGGTGTGACGCGCGATCTGCACCATGCCGTTCGAGTCCGTGTAGTAGATGTAGAAGCGCCCGCTCGTCGCGTAGTCCGGCGCGAACGCCAGCCCCAGGAGCCCCTGCTCGTTCCCGGACGAGAGCGGATCGGTGGTGAGGAACGGTGTGGCGAGCACCGCGCCGCCCTTCAAGATCTTGATCCGGCCGCGCTGATCCGCCCCGCGCTGCTCCACGATGAAGACCCGCGCCGTGTCGCCGGGCGGGGACGTGACGAAGAGTGGAAGGCTCAGACCCTGGGCGACCCGCACCGTGCCGAGCGGCGTCTCGGAGCGGGCTTCGGGCGCCGCGAGCGCGAGGAGGAACAGGGCCGCGAAGGTGCCCGCGGCGCGCGGGAGCGACGCCGGGAGCGCGGAGGATGCGGGACGAGGTGCCGGGATCATGTGGGCCTCCTGCTCACTTCCTGGATCGGGTCACGAACAGCACGGCAGCCGTCCAGGTGGGGAAGATGTCGACGAACGGAATCAGCTCCGTGACGAACGTGGGGAGGAACGCGAGGTGCCAGCCGAGCAGCAGCACCAGCGTGACCCCCACCACGAGATCGAGCGCATCGTTCAGGGGCGAGGCCGCGCCGCTCAAGAACGCCGGCACGGCGACGATCTGGACTCCGTCCGCGGCAACCGCGAGGAGCCGGGCGATCCGGACCCGGGCGCTCGAGGAAACCACGGGGAGGCTCATGCCTCCATTGTGACCCGTTCCGGCGCCGCCCGCTACTTCCCCTCGCCCCGGAGGCTCTTCAATTTCTGGTCCGCGTCGCGATTCCTGGGATCGAGCTGAATCGCTTTCTCGTAGCTCTGGATCGCGAGGTCCTTCTGCCCCGCCGCGGCGTAGGCATCCCCGAGGCTGGAGTACGCGAAGGAAGAATTGGGATTCTGCTCGACGTTGAGCTGGAAGATGCGGATCGCGTCCTGGGGATGCCCCTGCTGGAGGAGGCTCGTTCCGAACTCATTCAGGCTGCGCTCCGTGAAATCGTAGGCTCCCGCTCCGTAGAACCGCTCCCGGAGCATCGTGTAGCGCGCCACGGTGCTGTCGATCCCGGCGCTTCCGTACACGAGCGCCAGCTCGTCTGCCAGCGTCATGGGCCGCGGGCGCCCGCGATGACACGTGATGCACGCGACCTCCACGTGCTTGGGCTCCGGGACGTTCATCTTCCGGATCTCGTCGTTGGTCTTCTTCACCAGCTTCATCATTCCGCGCGCGACCTGCTTCATGGGCTTCTGATCCGAGACGAAGTCGAACGTGGTGAGCGGCTGACCCTCCTGACCGACGTGGCAGAAAGGACAGCGGACGCCGAGCGATCGCGTGAAGCCGATCATCGTGCCCTGGAGTGTTTCCTTCGGCGTGTCCTTCGGCAGCACCTTGAGGTTCTTCGCCCGGTCGGGCCACTCGAATCGGGGCTGCGCCCGTCCCGTCCCGGCGACGGCGAGGATGAGAAACGTGAGGACGGTCCCGGCGATTCGAACACGAAGGCTCAACGTCATCGCGGCTCCTTTCCGGCACGGGAGCGAGGAGTATAACTCACGCCCGAGCGCACCGCGCCCGCTCCGGACCCTCGGGCAGCGGCGCCGAGCCCCGCCGCACGGCCGGTGGCCCAGGCCCAGGCGAAGTTGTATCCGCCGATGGGACCGAACGCGTCCAGGATCTCGCCGCAGAGAAAGAGGCCGGGCAAAAGACGGCTTTCCAGGGTGCGCGGGTCGATCTCCGCGAGCGCCACGCCGCCCCCGGTCACTTCCGCGCGCTTGTATCCCTCGTCTCCGGTCCAGTAGAGCGGGTGGCGGGTCAACGCGGAGACCAGACGATTCCGCTCCTCGCGCGTGAGGCGCGACCGGGTGGTGCTTCCTTCCACGCCCGAGTCTTGCAGCAGCGCCTCCGCGAGACGAGACGGAATTCGCTCCCGCAGCGTCCCGGACATGGTGCTCCCGGTCTCAAGCAGGAGCCGGTCCCAGGCCGCGGCGTCGAGGTCGGTCCAGCGGACGTAGAACTCTTGCGGCGGCTCCCCTCGGAGTCTCGAGAGGACCGCGAGGTGCGAGACGTCGAGCACGGCGGGACCGCTGTACCCCTTGTGCGTGAAGAGGAATCCTCCGCGCGTGACCCGCGCTCGCCCGGAACCGGGCGCCTCGATCGTCACGGGAAGGGAGACCCCCCGGATCGTCGAGCCGCCCGCGAGCCCGACGCGCCAGGCGGATGCCGGGGCACCGGCCATTGCACCGGACTTCACCTGGCCTTCCGCGTCCGGCGAGAGGCCCGTGACGAAGGACTCGAAGCGCATCTCCACGCCGCAGTGCTCGGCGAGCGCTCTCAATCCGTCCCGGACGTCGTGGGACCGGTTCGAAACCGGGAAGAGCTTCCCCGTCTCCTCCTCGAGGCGGAGCGGAATGCCCAGGGTCTCCTCGAAGAACCGCCGCTGCTCCCCAAGCGGCCAGCTGAGCAGGAGCTTCTTGAGCGTGTTCGGAGAGGAGGCCGTGACGAAGCGAGCGGGTGTGAGCTGGGAAGGCAGCACGTTGCAGCGCCCGCCGCCGCTCATGAGGATCTTCCGGCCGCCGTCGCGCGTGCGCTCGAGCAAAAGGACGCGCGAGGCGCCGCGTGCGGATTCGCGGGAACCGCGCGGGCCGCCCGTCTCGGGCCGAGCGGCGAAGATCGCGGCCAGAAAACCGGCCGCGCCGGCGCCGATCACGACGACCGGCAGGCGGTCTTCGCTCATGGCTCGCAGGAGGGAATCAATCGATTCGGGTCGCGGGCGCTACCGGAGGATCGTCATCTTCTTGGATGAGATGTGTCCGTCCGGATACGTGATCAAGTAGAAGTAGACGCCGCTCGCGGACTTCCCGCCCTCATCGACCTGTCCGTTCCAGCGCGCCACGTGCACCCCGGCCGGCATCCACGAGTCCACCAGGGTCCGGACCAGCCTGCCGCGCACGTCGAACACCCGGACCGCCACCCGTCCCGGCGCCGAGATGCTGAAGGGAATCACCGTTTCCGGATTGAAGGGGTTCGGGCGGTTCTGCTGGAGCGCGTCCACGAAGGAAGGCGGTGGCGTGACGTCGACCGCGGCCAGCACGCGCGTCGCGTCCTGGATGGGGTAGAGAGGTCCGTAGGTGCCGGTCTGGAATCCCGGGGAAGTCGCCCAGTTCGAGTACTTGTTCGCGTCCGTCGGGCAGGGCCAGCAGGAGGCCGTGTCGCCAGGAGCGCCGCTGCGAGGGCCTCGACAGCTGGTCAGGAACTTGTAGAGGAGCTGCGCGCGCGTATCGACCATGTTCTGTCCATAGGTGCGGATGGCCTGGATCGTGAAGCCATAGCCGAGCGACTTGTTCCGGTCGTGATCGGGAATCCCGTCGCGCTCGGTCATGTAGCGGACGCCGGCCACGTTCGTCACCCCGCCCACGGTCGGATAGAGGGCCGCGTCGGCCGCATCCGTGCCGCCGACCCTGGTCAACGCATCGAAACGGTCCGGGCCGGCACAACCGCCGTCGATCGGATAGGTGTAGGTTCCGGTCCCGAGGTTCGGTCCCGCCGTGGGATCCGAGAAGAGATCGCGAATGCTGGGGAACGAGACGGTGCCCGTACCGTTCCACGCATCGGCCGTCACGGCGACGCCGAACACCGAGGTGGCCAGCGCGTTCTCGTTCGGATGCGGCACGCCGCCCGCCGTGAGGAGCGTGTTGAACGTATTGTCGCCGGTGAGGAGCATTCCGCGGTCGCCGCCGTCGGTACCGGTGCTCGTCTCCCACCATTGCTTGAGCAGCTTCGAGTCGGACTCCTCGAGCACGGAAAAGGTGCCGCTCCGGTGCGCGGACGCGATGACGATCCGGTACCAGATCGCCAGAGAGTCCTTGATCCCGTACTCGTCCATGTTCGGGAAATAGTTGGCGAGCCGCCCCGGGCGGACGCCGGCGAATTCGTGTCCTCCGATGTTTCCGCCCTGCTCGGTTCCCTGCAGGAGCCGGAATCGATCCGCCCGCACTCCGAGCGCGCGGAGTCCCTGCGACACGGCGTCACTGCCGTAATTCCATCGGCTGTAGGCGCCGTCGATATTGAGGATGGGCGTCGTCGTCCGCCCGAACAGCTGCGTGCCCGCGGGTCCCGGCGGGTACGAGCCGGGCAGCACGTCGAATTCGATGATGTCGGGCGCGCGGATCGCGGACCCGGGAAGCGTGGGAAGGTCCTCGACTTCGAACGCTCGTACGTCCGAGCTGAACTGATAGCTCCTCCCGCCGTTGAGATCCACGGCCTTGAGATAGTGCTGGAGCCGCGTACCCCTCGGAAGGAACTGGAGCTGGCTGTAGAGCGTCTTCCCGTTCACGCTGAATCCGCCGGGCAGCGAGAAGCCTAGCCGGTCGCGCGGCGGCCAGTTCATGCGGAATCTCGAGTCGATGAGGATCGTGTCGGAGCCGGAGATCGCGACGCTGTTGGCGTCGAGCTCGCTGGAATCGAAGGGGCTCCAGGTCCTGGTCGCCGGATCGAAGAGGCGATAGATGACCCTGGGAGCGTCGTATGCGGCGACGAAATTCGGGTTGGTATGCGCGATCACGAGCCCGCCGTTCAAGGAGCGGTCGAACCCCTGGTGCCAGTTCACGCCTCGGCCGGCCGCCCGGTACCCAGATTCGATCGTCATCACGACCGAGTCTCCCAGCGGGCTGTTGAAATTGTCGTGGATCGCACCGGTTCCCACGTCGCTGCCTCGCACCCCGGGCCAGCACTGCCCCGCGGCCGTGGTCGACGGGTTGCACCCCACGCCTCCCATCGTGCCGTCGACGAAGGTCGACTGGGCCAGGAACGCGGGATAGATCCCGAACGTGGGGGCCTGAACGCCGGTCACCACTTCCAGGCGAAAGTCGTCATAGAGGATGCCGTACTGCACGTCGCCGCACGTATGCAGATCCGCGGCAACCTCAGGCACGCAGCGGATGGAATAGCGCAGCTGGATCGAGTCCGCCTGCACCGCTTCCGCCAGCTCCGCTCCATTGACCCCCCACGCCCGCGTCGCCTCGACAACCCGGGTCCCACCTCCTTCCGTGTTCCTCCATCCCGACCAGGAGCCCCCGCGGAAGCATCGGTACTCGGTGAACTGCACGTAGCCTGAGTACGCAGGCAGATCCAGGTACTGGCTCCACATGGCGCGAACGCTCGCGATGCCCGGGGGAAGCGGGAAGGTGCACGTCATGATGGTCGTGGCCATGCCGGGCACCGTGTGATAGCTCAGCGGTGCTCCCGCGGTGAAGATCCGGTCGGAGGGGGACGTCTTCGGCGCGCAGAAATCGGGAGTCGGGAGATTGTTCCCGGTCTCGAGCCTCCAGAGCGGCCCGACGGGGGGCGGCACGCGCGCCGAGATCACGGGCGAGCCGGGCGTCCCCTTGAGCACGGCTCCACCGAAGGAGTCCGTTCCTCCGGAGGCGGCTTCGTCGGTGTAGATGGATCCGTTGTCGCTCGTGGCAATGTTGTCGATCATGAGACCGTGGCCGAACGGCCAGAGCCCGTCCTCGTTCGAGTTGAAGTCGTCGGTCACGAACACGAAATAGAGCGCGCGGTTCGCCCCGTCGATCACGAACGAGGCGCCCGTCACCGTGACCGGCGTACCGGGGGCGCCGGACACATCGACCGGTCCCCCCGTCGTGTTCGCACCGGTCGCGTTCCCCACGGACGGACTGATGCTCCCCCGCCAGTTCACGAGGTAGCCACCCGCCGCGATGAGGTTGTCCAGCGTCGCTCGCGAGTTCCCGAACGGATCGGCCGCGCCCCCTCCACCGCCGATGAGGAAGACGTTGTCGTAGCTCGATTCGGTGCTGAAGTTGTAGTCGAAGATCAGGTTGTAGCTTGGCCCCCCATGAGTTCCGGTATCAATGTAGAGAATCTCGTAGGAGAAGTTGGGATATCCGTATCGCACGGCCCATCCGGAATCGCTCTTCCCGCACCAGAGCATGCGCGTGCCTCCGAGCGCAGGTGG
>VBOR01000060.1 GCA_005893165.1 Candidatus Eiseniibacteriota bacterium
GAGGAGGAAGAGCGAGACGAGAAACGCGAGCAGGATCCGGCGATTCCTCCGGCGCCGCTCGGGCAGCTTGAGCCGCGCGGCCGTGCGGCAGCCCGCCCTCACCGGGGGCCTCCCCGCGCCAGATCACCCACGCGATACACGTCCCCCGCCCCGATCGTGACCAGAAGGTCCCCCTTGCGCAGCACTTCGCGCGCGATCTTGGCCGCCTGGCCGAAGTCCTCGGCCATCCGCACCGAGGGGGTCCCGTTCGCCCGGATGCGATCCACCAGCATCTCCGTTCGCACGCCGGGGATCGGCGGCTCTCCGGCAGCGTAGATCGGAAGCAGCACCAGCTCCGAGACTCCGGCGAAACAGGTCGCGAACCTCTCTTGCAGTGCCTGCGTGCGCGTGAACCGGTGCGGCTGGAAGACCGCGACGATCCTCCGGCCGTACGTGTCGCGGAGCGCTGCGATCGCCGCCTCGATCTCCGTCGGATGGTGTCCGTAGTCGTCCACCCAGAGCGCCCCGCGCACCTCGCCGCGAACCTCCAGCCTCCGGCTCACGCCGGTGAACTCGCTCAGCGCCTCGCGGATCTTGGGCATGGGGATCCCCAGCTCCCATCCGGCGACGGTGGCGGCGAGCGCGTTCCGGGCGTTGTGGGTTCCGCTCACGCGGAGCTCGAAGAGCCCCTCGTCCCGGCCGCGCGCCCGGAGCCGGTAGCGCACGCCGCGCGCGTCCACGTGGAGCTCCGAGCCCTCGAAGTCCGCCCCCTTCGTGAACCCGTACGTGAGCAGGCGCCGCTTCACGCCGGCGCGCACCGGGAGGACGTTCGCGTCGTCGTGCGGCAGCACCACCGTGCCGTAGAACGGAACCCGGTTCACGAAGTTGAGGAACGTGTCCTGCACGTGGGCGAGATCCTTGTAGTAGTCGAGGTGCTCCGCGTCGACGTTCGTGATCACGGCGATCGTCGGCGTGAGATAGAGGAAGCTCCCGTCGCTCTCGTCCGCCTCCGCGACCAGGAAGGGGCCCTGCCCCAGGCGCGCGTGGGCGCCCACGGCCTTCACGCGGCCGCCCACGATCACCGTGGGATCCAGCCCTCCGTGGGAGAGGATCTCCCCCACCATGGACGTGGTCGTGGTCTTCCCGTGCGCGCCCGCGACCGCCACCGAGTACTTGATCCGCATCAGCTCCGCGAGCATCTCCGCGCGCGGGATGACGGGGATCGAGCGCGCGTGCGCTGCCAGGATCTCCGGATTGGATTCCGCGATTGCGGTCGATACCACCACGACGTCCGCCCCCTCCACCTGCTCGGCCCGGTGGCCGACGAAGATGCGCGCTCCGAGGGAGCGGAGCCTCTGGACGGCCTCCGACTCCTTCAGGTCGGAGCCCGAGACCTGGTAGCCGAGGTTCAGCAGCACCTCCGCGATCCCGCTCATTCCGCTCCCGCCGATTCCAACCAGATGGATCCTCCTGATCCGACCGTACATGGAAGCTCAGCTCCCGGGCGGAGTCGTGGTCGCATGGACCAGCTGCTCCATGGAGCGCGCGATGCGCTGGGCGGCGTCGATCCGGGCGAAGGCCCGGGCGTTTCTCCCGATCCGCCGAAGCCTCGGCTCGTCGCGCAGCAGGGACTCGATCTTCTGGGCCAGCACCTCGGGCGTGAGCTCCTTGTCCGGGATCACGAGCGCCGCGTCCCGCTCCACGAGTCCACGCGCGTTGTGGGTCTGGTGGTCGCGCGTCGCGTACGGATACGGAACGAGGATCGCCGCGATGCCGCAGGCGGTCAGCTCGGCGATGGTCATCGCGCCGGCGCGGCAGACCGCGATCTCCGCGATCGCGTACGCCTTCTCGATCGCGTCCAGATAGGCGAACACGCGCACTTTGAGCGGAAAGCTCCGGAACTTCGCCTGGATCGCCTCGAAGTCCTCCGCTCCGGTCTGCCAGATCACCTGCAAATTGGACCATGGCTTCAGACGCTCCAGCGCCCCTTCTGTCGCGAGTTTGATGCTTTTGGCCCCGCCGCTCCCGCCGAAGACGAAGAGCGTGCGCTTTTCCGGGTCGAGCCCGAACGACTCGTACGCGCTCCCCTTGTCTTGTAAGAGCAGCGAGCGCCGGATGGGGTTTCCCGAGACGCGGAGGTTGTTCTTGCGTCGGAAGTACCCCCGCGATTCGAGGAAGCTGATGTGAACCTCGGTCGCGACCAGGTTGAGCCAGCGGTTCGTCGCCCCCGGGATCGAGTTCTGCTCCTGGAGGATCACGGGGATCCCGAAGAGCTTCGCCACCAGCACGACCGGCGCGCTCACATAGCCCCCGGTCCCCAGGACCACGTGCGGCTTGAAGTCCACGACCAGCCGGAACGACTGCACCAGCGCGCGCGCGAGGCCGGCCAGGGCGAGGATCCACCCGAGCCCGGGGCGACGCGGCAGCCCGCGCGCCGCGATCGTCTGAAGCTCGTATCCTGCACGTGGGACTGCCTTTGTCTCGGGGCCCCGCGTGGTTCCGACGAACAGCACCCTCGAGTCCGGATGCAGCCGCATCCATTCCTCCGCGATGGCGATCCCCGGATAGAGATGCCCGCCCGTTCCCCCGGCGGCGATCAGCACGCGGATCGCACCGGCGCTAGCGGCCACCCGGTCGTTTCCGTGCGGCCTTTCGCTCGGCCGGGCCGGTTCGAATGCCGGTCTTGATCTGGCTTGCGATGTTGAGTAGGACACCGACCACCCCCAAGTTCACGACCAACGCCGACCCCCCGTAGCTCAGGAAGGGAAGCGGCAATCCGGTGGTCGGGATGATCCCGGTCACGACCGAGAGATTCATCCCGACGTACACGCCGAGGCTCACGGTCAGACCGGCCGCGAGCAGGAACCCGAAACGATCCGGAGCGCGTCCCGCGATCTTCAGGCCGCGCAGGAAGAGGAACACATAGGCGGCGAGCACAGACGCGGTGCCGACCAGGCCGAGCTCCTCGCCGATGACGGCGTAGATGAAATCGGTATGGGGATCGGGAAGGAAAAAGAACTTCTGCATCCCGCTTCCGGGACCTTCGCCGAAGATCCCTCCCGAGCCCAGGGCCACGATGGACTGATGGAGCTGCCAGCCCTTCCCCTGCACGTCCGCCCCCGTGGACCAATGCGAGATCCAGCCCTGCACCCGGTCCATCATGTAGGAGTGGCGGAGCACCACGACCAGCGCGAGGAGGGCGCCCCCGAGCGCCAGCATGCCGAGGTGCCGGGGATTCGCTCCCGCGAGATGGAGCAGGAGGAACCCGGTCACGAGGAGCGCGATCGTGCTGCCCAGGTTGGGCTGTTTCAAGATGAGGAGCGAGATCACGCCGAGCACCGCGATCGCGGGGAGCAATCCGTCGCGGAAGGAGCGGATCCGGTCCCCTTTCCGGTCGAGGAGCTTGGCGAGATAGATCACGCAGGCCACGCGGGCGACCTCGGTCGGCTGAAGCGTGAACTCCGCGAAGGAGAGCCAGCGGTTGGCGCCGCGCACCCCCGCGCCTCCCAGCACGACGAGCACCGTGAGGAGTCCCACGCTCACCGCGAGCGCCACGGGCGCGAGCGGGACCAGCCGGTGGTAGTCGAAACGCGCGAGGAAGAGCATCACGGCGAGACCGAGCAGGAGCCGGAGCGCCTGGCGCTTCACGAAGAAGAATTCGGAGTGATAGCGATCGGCTCCCAGAACCGCGCTCGAGGAATAGACCATGATGAGCCCAAACGAAAGGAGCCCCAGGACCGGGAGGAGTACGCCCCAGTCGAGTTTGCGCGGCTCGGCGATCACGAGGCTCATCGGCGGGCCTTCATGAGCGAGCGCTTGAGCTCGAGCACCGCGGCCTCGAACCGGGCGCCGCGCTCCTCGAAGTTCCGGAACATGTCGTAGCTCGCGCACCCTGGGGAAAGGAGCACCACGCCTCGCGGCTGGGTGCGGTTCCGCGCGATCTGGACCGCGTCCTCGAGGGTCGCCGCACGGTCGTGGGGCACGTCGGGCCAGGAGCGCTCGATCTTCAACGCCGCTTCCCCGACGGTCACGAGGTGCCGCACGCGCTCCATGACGAGGGAACGGATGGAGACGAAATCGCCGTCCTTGTCCCGGCCTCCGGCGATGAGCGTCACGGGCTCCGTGAAGGACTCCAGGGCTCGCTTCAGCGCGTCGACGTTGGTCGCCTTGGAATCGTTCACGTACCGCACCTCGTCGAGCTCCGCCACGGCCGCGAGCCGGTGCGGCAGCCCGCGGAATTCGCGCAGCGCTTTGGCGATCGCCCGCTCGGGAATCCCGACCGCCAGCGCCGCCGCGGCGGCCGCCGCCATGTTCTCCGTGTTGTGCGGTCCGGGAAGCGCCGCCTCATCCCGGCGGATCAGGGCGCCGCTCCTTCCCTCGAACCGGAACCGGAGCGTATTCCCCTCCAGCCAGACGCCGTCCCCGGTGGGGTCCGCGAATCCGAACCAGAGCGGACGGGACTTCATGGGCCGGAGGAGCAGGTCGATCCGCGCGTCTCCCAGAGGCTGCACCCGATACTCTCCCTCGTTCTGAAATTCGAAGAGCCTCGACTTGAGGCCCGCGTACCGTTCCATGGATCCGTGCCGGTCCAGGTGGTCCGGCGTCACGTTGAGCAGGACGCCGACCCGGGGATGGAACCGCGTGCAGGACTCGAGCTGGAAGCTCGAGATCTCCACGACGAGAAGCCCGTCCTCGGGAACCTCCTCGGCCAGCTCCGAGAGTGCCGTCCCGATGTTGCCGAGCACCTCGGTCCTCCGTCCCGCCGCCCTTCCGATCGCGCCCAGAAGCTCCACCGTCGTGCTCTTTCCGTTCGTGCCGGTCACGGCCACGACCGGCGCGCGAGCGACCGCGAATCCGAGCTCGATCTCGGAGACGATCGGAATCCCCCTCCGCTCCGCCTCGCGGAAGATCGGAAGCTCCAGCGGCACGCCGGGACTCACCACGACCAGGTTCCGGCCCTCCAGCTCCTTGGGCTCGGTCGAGCCGAAGGCGATCCCGACCCCGAGATCGCGCAGCTCCCGGACGGTTCCCTCCAGCTCTTCCGCACGCCTTCGATCCACGCCGCGCACGTCCCCGCCGTGCTTCAAGAGCAGCTTGGAGGCCGCGATGCCGCTCCGCGCCAGCCCCACGACCAGCGCCCGCGATCCCTGAAACCAGGGCACGGCGGTGCCGTTCATTGAAGCTTGATCGTGCTCAAGCCGAGAAGGGCAGAGAGCGCCGCCGCGATCCAGAATCGGACCACGACGCGAGGCTCCGGCCAGCCGCTGAGCTCGAAGTGATGATGAAGGGGCGCCATCTTGAGAATCCGTTTCCCCCAGATCTTGAAGGACAGCACCTGTGCCATGACGGAGAGCGCCTCGGCCACGAACACCGCTCCGACGATCGCGAGGAGAAACTCCCGCTTGATCAGGACGGCGACCGTGCCCAGCGCCGCCCCGAGCGAGAGGGAGCCCGTATCTCCCATGAAGACGTCCGCGGGATGGCAGTTCCACCACAAGAATCCCAGCGTCGCGCCGACCACCGCCGAGCAGAACACGGTGAGCTCCCCCGCTCCGTGGAGGTAGGGGATCTGGAGGTACTGGGAGAACTTCACGTGTCCGGTCACGTAGCACATCGCCCCGAGCGCGAACGCGACGAAGGTGGTCATGCCGGCCGCCAGGCCGTCCAGCCCGTCCGCGAGATTCACGGCGTTGCTGGACCCCGTGATCACGAGGATCACGAACGGGAGGTAGAGCCAGCCGAAGTCCACGACCGTCCGTTTCAGGAACGGGACGTTGGTCGCGGCCGGATCGAGCGCGCCTTGGGTCGGATCGAAATACACGGCCGCGAACACCGCCATGCCCAGGAGGATCTGTCCGGCGAGCTTGTACCGGCCGAGAAGGCCCTTCCGCATGCGGCGCACCACGCGCAGGTAATCGTCGATGAACCCCACGAGCCCCATGAAGAGCGTGGAGAGGAGCGCGATCCACACGCTCCGGTTCTCGAGGTTCGCCCAGAGGAGCGTCGGGATGGCGATCGCGATGACGATGAGGATGCCCCCCATGGTGGGCGTGCCCGCCTTGGGAAGGTGGCTCTGGGGACCGTCGTCGCGCACCTGCTGCCCGATCTTGAGCCGCTTGAGCCTCTCGATCACCGGCCGTCCGAGCAGGAACGCGAGCAGGAGCGCGGTCGCCGCGGCATAGGCCGAGCGGAAGGTGATGTAACGGAAGACGTTCAGGACCGGAAAGTGCTCGTGCAGCGGGACGAGGAGGTGATAGAGCAAAGGTCAGCTCCTCCCCGCCGCGTGGAGCGGATCGGGTGCGTTCTTGCGTCCCGGCACGAGGCGCTCGACCACCTGCTCGAGCCGCATGCCGCGCGAGCCTTTCACCAGCACGAGATCGCCCGCCCGCGCGTCCTTCGCCACCGCGGCGGCCATCTCGGGGACCGAGGGGAAGGCGCGGATCCGCTTCGGCTCGACGCCCGCCTTCATCGCACCCCGCTCCATGGCGCGCGAGAATTCTCCCGCGACGTAGAGCCAGGCTCCGCGTGGGACCATTCCGCCCACCTCCTCGTGGAAGCGCTCGGAATCGGGCCCGAGCTCGAGCATGTCCCCGAGCACGGCCCGGCGCTCGCCGCGCGTCTCGATCGAGCCCAGGAGGAGCAGCGCCTCCCGCATCGATGCGGGATTGGCGTTGTAGGCATCGTCGAGCACGAAGATCCCCTCGGAGGAAAGGAGCTCGAGGCGATGATGCTCGGGACGTAGCGCCCCCAGCGCTTGCGCCGCCTGGGCGCGCGCCACGCCGAAATGGTCCCCCACGAGAATCGACGCAAGCGCGTTCCGGACGTTGTGCCGGCCGAGGACCCGGAGGTGCACCTCGGTGCGGTCGGGCAGCGTGAACCGGGCACCCCCCTCGGCGGTGACCGTCGCCTCTGCCGGGACAAGATCGGCGTCCCCGTGCTCCAGGGAGTAGCTCTTGATCTGGATTGGGCGGTCGCGGTTCAGCTTCCACAGGCGCTCGTCGTCCCGGTTCAGCACGAGGAGGCCGTCGTGCGGGAGCGCCTCGGCGAGCTCGCTCTTCGCGCGAGCCACCTCATCCACCGTGCCCAGCGAAGCCAGATGGGCGGCGCCCGCGTTCGTCAGGACCCCCACGTTGGGGGAGGAAAGGAGCGCGAGCTCCCGGATCTCGCCGCGCGCGCTCATGCCCATCTCCAGCACCAGCATCTCGTGCTCGGGCGAAAGATGGGTGAGCGTCAGCGGAACGCCGATGTGATTGTTCAGGTTTCCCCGGTTCTTGTGCACGCGGTACCGCGACCCGAGCACGGCCGCGATCATCTCCTTGGTCGTGGTCTTGCCGTTCGATCCGGTGATCGCGGTGACCGGAATCCCGGATTCCCCGCGGCAGTGGCTTCCCAGCGCCTGAAGCGCGCGAAGGGGGTCCTGGACCGCGATGACCGGCTTCCGGCTCCTGCCCCATGCCGGATCGGCGGGCCGGGACTTCGCGACGAGGGAGCCCGAAGCCTTTCCCTCGAGCGCCGTCGTCACGAAATCGTGCCCGTCCGCGCGCGTCCCGGGGAGCGGAACGAAGAGCTCCCCCTCCGCGACCGACCGCGTGTCGATGGAGCAGCCGCGGAACGCCGTGCGCGCCGCGCGATCCGGCGACGGGTGGATCAGCGTTCCCTCGGTCACGCGGAGGACCTGCTCGAGCGTGAGCCAGGGGCTCTCGTTCCGGCTCAACGCTGGAACCCTCTCGCGCGGAGTGCCTCACGCGCCACTTCGCGATCGTCGAAATCGAGGATCCTCTCTCCGATGATCTGATGGGTCTCGTGCCCCTTGCCCGCGATCAGGAGCACGTCCTGAGGCGCGCACGCGGCCACCGCGGCGGTGATCGCTTCCTTCCGGTCCGGGATCGTGCGCACGTTCCCGGCCCCCGGAATGCCCGCCTCGATGTCGCGCAGGATCGACTCCGGTTCCTCGCTTCTCGGGTTGTCGGAAGTCAGGATCACCTGGTCTGCGAGCCGGGCGGCGACCTTCCCCATGAGCGGACGCTTTCCCTTGTCGCGGTCCCCGCCGCAGCCGAACACGCAGTGGATGCGCCTGGGCCGGAAGGCCCGAACCGCTTCCAGCGCGCGCTCGAGCGCGTCCGGAGTGTGGGCGTAGTCCACGAGCACCTGGAAGGGCTGTCCCTCGTCCACGGGCTCCAATCGTCCCGGAACCGAGGAGAGCTTCTCGAGGCCCGCCACGATCGAGGGGCGCGGAATGCCAAGCGCCCGGCCCGCCGCGAATGCGGCGAGCGCGTTCATCGCGTTGAAGGCCCCGCGCAGGCGCAGCGAGACGCTCGTCGTCTCCTTCCCCTCGAGGATCCGGAAGGAGGTCCCGTCGGGGCGAAGCTCGATGTCGGCCGCGCGGATCTCGGCATCCCCCTTCGTGCCGAAGCCGAGCACGGGTCCCTCGGCGTGCGCCTTGATCCAGCCCCCCACCGGGTCGTCCACGTTGACCGCGCCGGTGAATCGCTTCGTGCGGTCTCCCCGCGTCTCGGAGCGGAAGAGGCGCACCTTGGCGTCGCGGTAGGCATCGAGGGTGCCGTGAAAATCGAGATGATCCTGCGTCAGGTTCGTGAAGACGCCGACGTCGAAGGCCAGGCCGTACGTCCGATCGAGCGCCAGGGCGTGCGAGGAGATCTCCATCGCCACCGCGGTGGCGCCCCTCTGGCGCCAGTCGCGGAGCATCCGCATGAGATCGGGCGCCTCGGGGGTCGTGTGAGGAGCCTTCTCCTTCCGGCCTCCGAATTCGTATCCCACCGTGCCGATGAATCCGGCGCTCATTCCCGCGTCCTCGAAGATGGAGCGGATGAGGTGCGCGGTCGTGGTCTTGCCGTTGGTTCCGGTCACCCCGACGAGGACGAGCTCGCGGGAAGGGTGCCCGGTCTCTTCCCCCGCCAGGATCGCCAGCGCGCGGCGGGCGTCCCGGACCCGGATCTGCGGAAGATCCGCTTCGGGCACGAACCGCTCCACCACGGCGGCCGAAGCCCCCTGCCGTGCGGCGCCGGCGACGTAGGCGTGACCGTCCTGTCGAAGCCCCGAGACCGCGACGAACACGTCGCCCGGGTTCACTTCGCGCGAGTCGTACCGAACGCGATCCCATTCGCCGCGCAGCGTGCCCCGGGTTTCCGACGCGCCCACGAGTCCGGGGAGCGCCTCCGTGCGCAACGCGACGAGCCCGATCACAAACTCCGGGGCGCGCAGCGAAGCGCGCAGGTGAGGCCGGAGCGGAGGGCCGCGCCGGGTGGAGGGTCCTGTTCCACGACCTGCCCGCTGCCCAGCACGGAAGCGACGGGGACGCAGAGGGCGCTCAACCGCGCGACCGCTTCCCGCACGGAAAGTCCGCGCAGGTCCGGAAATCCGGTGTCGGGAGGGGGATCGGTCGAAAGGACGATCCGGACCACTTCACCCGACCGCGCGTTCGTTCCCGGCTCCGGGGACTGGATCGCCACGCGCGCGCCGCTTCCCTCCATCGAGCAGTCCATGCCCGCGGAGCGAAGCACGGAGCGCGCCCGCTCGGCGGCCATCATCCTCACGTCGGGAACGCGCACCTCGGAGGCGCGCCTTCCGGACGCGGTGAGCAGCGTCTGCGCGGGGATCCGGACCGGGCCTCTCCCCAGCGTGGCCCAGGTCGCGACGATGTCGCGGAACACGGGGGCCGCGACGGCGCCGCCGTAGTAGGCCCCGCGAGGCTCGTCCAGCATGATGATGCCGGCGATCTGCGGATTTCGCGCCGGCGCCATCCCCACGAACGAGGCCATGTAGCGGCCCTGGCCGTACCCGTGCCCTTCGTCCGACTTCTGGGCCGTGCCGGTCTTCCCCGCCACCTCGCACCAGGGGAGCGCCGCTTCCTTCGCGGTCCCCATGACCACGGCGTCGCGGAGGAAGGAGCGGAAGGTGTCCGCGGTTTCGGGCGAGATCACGCGCCGGACGCGCTCGACCGGGAAGCGCCTCACCGTCTCGCCGTTCTCGTTCACGAGCCCCGAAGCGACGCGCGGCCGGAGGAGGATCCCTCCGTTGGCGACGGCGCAGTAGGCCATGAGGATCTGGAGCGGGGTCGCGGTCACCTCCTGGCCGATCGAGATCGTGGCGAGCGAGCGCGCCGACCAGCGGGAGGGGTTCCGGATCTGGCCCGAAGTCTCCCCCGGAAGCGCGATGCGGGTCGGCTGCCCGAATCCAAAGAGCCGGGAATAGCGGTACAGGGTGGCGGCGCCGACTTTCGTCCCGATCTGGGCATAGCAGACGTTGCTCGAGAGCGCCGTCGCGGCGCGCATGGTGTACCAGCGCGTCTCGGGGTGCGCGTCGTGCATGGTGAATCCACCCATGTCCAGCTCTCCGCGATTCACGAAGAAGGAGTCCTCCGGGGTCATCACGTGCTCTTCCAGGGCGGCGCATCCGACGAGGAGCTTGAACGTGGAGCCCGGCTCATACTGATCCGCGATGACGCGATTGCGCCCCCGGGCTCCCGGCGGAGGATTCGCGCCGTCCACCGTGGCCATCGCGAAGATGTCCCCGGTGTGCGGATCGGCGAAGACCGCCATGCCGGAGCGCGCGCCGGTGCGCGCCACCGCCCGCTTCAATTCCATGACCAGGACCTCCTGCGCGTCCCGGTCGATCGTCGTCACGAGGCTCAGCCCGGGCTCCGGGAGCTTCACCATGCTCTGCGGCAGCTGGTGCTCCAGCCCCCGCCCGTCCCTGAAAAGAGTAGCCCACCCGCTCACGCCGCGCAGGTCCCGATCGAAGGCCCGCTCGATTCCCTCGAGCCCGCCCCCGTCCACCCCGACGACGCCCACGACCGGGCGCGCCACCTCATCCAGGGGATAGACGCGGGAGGGGACCTCCTTCACTTGAACCCCGGCGGGCAGCGTGGTCTTCCGGAGCGCGATCTCCTGCTCCGGCGTCACTTGCGAGCTGATTCGAATGTAGGCGTTCCGGCGTCCCTTCCGGAACCGGTCCAGCCCGCGCGCGCCGGCCGCGGTCCGGATGAACTGCTTGGCCGCCGAGGCGTTCTGGACCTCCGCCGGGCGGACCGAGATCTCGCTCAGATCCACGTTGTTGGCGAGCGGGCGGAGCTGCCGGTCGTAGATCAGCCCGCGCTCGGGCTCGAGAATGACGCGCGAGGTCTGCTGGCCGCGGGCCTCGCGGTCCAGCCTCTGGTGTCCGAAGACCTGGATGGATACGAGGCGGGCGAGGATCAGGGCATAGAAAAAGATTCCGATCACGGCGAGCAGCTTGAGGCGCCTGAGATGAAGCGGGCTCATCGGGTTCCTCCGGCTTCCACGGGGGCCGCGGGCAAGCCCACGACTCGTTCGGTCAGAAAGGACGGCACGGCTCTCCGGAGCGCTCCGAGGAGCCTCGCCCCGAGCCCGGGCCCCGCCCACCGGGCGCGGGGGCTGGCGAGGGTCACGTCCACGACGCGCGCGGGGTCCGGGGCCTGGAAGCCCAGTTCGCTCAGGCTCGTGAGATCGAGGCCGCTCCGGAGCGCCTGTTGTTCCTCGAGATCGCGCGTGATCCGGATCCGGTTTTCGACGGACCTCACCTCGCGCGCGATGCGGTCTCGCTCCATGGAAAGGGAATTCGCCACGGTTCGCTCCCATACTTTGATGAAGAGGAGCGAGGCGGCGATCATGCACATCGCGACGATCCGGGCGCTCACCCGGCGCCTGGGCTGAATCCGGAGCCTTAGATACGGACCCTTGGGGCGGATCTCCTCGGAATCCTCGATCGCTCTCTTCTCGAGCGCCGCAGTGAGGCTCACGCGAACCCCTCCTTGCGCCGCGCGGCTCTCAGCTTGGCGCTTCGAGCGCGCGGATTCCGGCGCACCTCCTCCTCGGAGGGCCGGACCGGCTTCTTCGTGATCGGAATCCAGGGGGTCGGAGTCAGGGGCTCGTTGGGATCGGATGGGCGCGGCGGGCGGAACGCATTTTTTACGATACGGTCTTCGAGCGAGTGATACGCGATGACACAAAGCGTCCCGCCCGGCCGCAAGAGTGAGGCGGACTCGTGAAGCAGCGCCTGGAGCTCCGACAGCTCGTCGTTCACGGCAATGCGAAGGGCCTGGAAGATCTGAGAGAGACGGCGGGGACGCGCGGGTCCCCGAAACAGCGGGTCGAGGGCGTCGCGGAGCGCTTCCCCGGTCAGCGGCGTCCCCGACGAAAGCGCCTTCCGGATCGCCCGCACGGCGGCGCGCGGCCGGGGAACTTCCCCCAGGTCGCGAAGGATCCGGGTCAGCTCCTCGTCCTCGATGCTCCGGAGAAGCGTCTCGGCGCTCCTCGGGAGCGAAGGGTCGAGGCGCATGTCGAGCGGCCCCGGCGCCTGGAAGGAGAATCCGCGCGCGGGATCGTCGAGCTGGAGGGAGGAAAGCCCGAGATCCGCCAGGATCCCGTCCACGGGACCTACGCCGAGGTCCTGGAGCGCGGCCCTCATCCCGGAAAAACGAGCGCGCCGCGCCACGAACCGGGGCTCCGGTACGGGCACTGCGGCGCGCGCGCGTGTGACAGCAGCCGGGTCACAATCCAGACCTACCAACCTCCCCTCCACCCCCAGCGCGCCGAGGATCGCGGCGGCATGACCGCCGCTTCCCAGCGTCGCGTCCACATAGGTCCCTCTCGGATCTCCCAGGAGCAACTGGACGGCCTCCTCCTTGAGAACCGGGACGTGACCCGGCGATTCCATTTCTAATCCGAGTCCTAGCGCAAGAGATCGCGGCGAGGCACCGGGTGATGTGGCGCGATGCGCGCGATCCCCAGCAACGGACGACGCGATGGTTCTGTCTCCTCCACAGGCTTCCATTCCAGACGGCGCAGCGCGGGCCCCTGCCCCGAGACGCCGAAGAGCGCCAGGACGTACGCGCTCAGGCCGACGAGGCAGATATCGGCGCCCGTGTTCGCCTGCCGCGTCAGCGCGCGCGCGAATCCGGAAAGCGCGCGGTAGTCCACGTGTGTGACCTGCTCGAAGTCCAGACACACGAGATCGCGCGGGGATCGCCCGCGCTCCCGGATCGCGGCGATCACGTGCTGAAGCTCGCGTTCCCCCAGATGGCCGAAGAGCCGCACGACGCGCGGTCCCGCCCCCCGCCCCATGTCCCACTGAAATGCGGGAGGATCGGAGGTGAAGGAGCGGCGCGCGGTCGCGAGCGAGGCGCTCACAGGAGCAGCTCTCCCGCCATGTCCTCGTAGGTCCGGTTCGAGCTCTTGAGGTACTCGTCGAACTGTGCCGGATCCCAGATCTCGAGGTGATCGATGACGCCGTTCACCATCGCTTCCTTCGTGAGCCGGGCGTGCGCGAGAAGCCGCGGCGGAATGGCCACGCGCCCCTGCGCGTCGAGCGTGGCGTCGTCCGAGTCGATGGTCATGGTCCGGAGAAAGCGGCGGTTGGTTTCATCGTAGAAGGACCGGGAGCGCAGCCGCTCTTCCATCCTCTTCCACTCGTCCTGGGGATAGATCGCGACGCACGTCTCGAGGCCCCGGACGATGACGAACGTGGCGGAGGCCCTCCCGGAGAGCGCCTTCCGAAAGCGCGCGGGAACGCTGATGCGACCCTTGTGGTCGATCGAGTGCATATAGCTTCCCCGAAAAGCCGCCATTCGCTCCTTCCGTTGTGTCCCTGGGTGGTTACTTCAGCGGGCCTTACTTTCCCCACGATTCCCCACAAATCACCACGGCGGGATCCTAATCCCCCCTGGAAAAGGGTGTCAAGCCGATTTCTTGGTCCTCGAAAAATTTATTTCGTTGGAAGCCTTGGGGTTGCGAGCGGCGTGGCGGAGTGGGGAAAAACTAGCTTTGTGCGCTCCCGGAAGCGATTTCTGCGAGGATCCCGGAGGCCCGGGAGGCCAGATTTCCGCGCTCCCATGGCGCGAGCCGGTCGGGGGGAATGTGGACGGCCTGATCCTCCCCCGCCCTCCAGGCAAGGAGCAGGTTTTCGAGCGCGGCGGCCACGGCGCCGGTATCCCCGGGGCGGAGCACGATTCCGGCAGCCGTGGCGCGGATGAGGTCCGCGGCCGGCCCCTCGTCCAGGATCGCGAGCACGGGGCGTCCGCTGCTGAGATACTCGTAGATCTTCCCGGTGTAGAGGAGCGCGTCCGCCGCGCCTCCGTGTCCCAGGAGCAGGAGCGCCCCGGCGCGGCCCATCTCGGCGAGCGACGCGACGTGCGGACGGGACGGCAGGATCTCCAGCACGGGGCCCAGACCGTAGCGGGTCTCCTCCTTGGCTCCGATCTCCTCGTTCCCCCCCAGGAACCGGACGCGCAGATCGCGCGAGGCGGAAGGATCCCGCTCCACGACGCGGCGCGCGGCCTCGAGCAGCGTGTGCACCGTGGGACGGTGCGCCAGCTGGCCGGCGTGAAGGAGAACGAAGGCGCGCTCTCGCGAGGAATCCTGCGCCCGCGCGCCCGCGTCGTTCTGCCGGGCCCGGCGCCAATCGTCCGGATCGAATCCGTTCGGGAGATAGACGAAGCGCGCGGGGTCGAGGTCGGGATAGCGTTTCCGGTACAAGGCGACCAGCGCCTCGCTCACCAGGGTCACGCGGTCCGCGGCGTGGATGACGCGCCGTTCCATCGCGCGGTGCCGCGCCTCGTGCCAGGGCGTCGGCGAGCGGTGGGTGACGCGTCCCACCCACGGGTCGCGGAAGTCCGCGACCCAGGGGAGGTGATGGCGCTCCTTCAGCGCGAGCCCTGCCAGGTGGGCACTCTCCGGCGAAGAGGTGGTCCACAGGGCGTCGATCCCTCCCTCCCGGAGGCGGGCCTCCCCCGCGCGGAGCGCGGCGTGCGACCAGCCGCGGTAGGCATCCGGAAGCAGCATCCAGCGCTGGAGCGAGCGCAGGGCGCGGAACGCTCCCGCGTGCCGGCTTCCCTGCGCCTCCTGAACCGGAACTCCCGCGCGAGCGAGCGCCAGGAGCACCTTCCCCGCCGTCATCCCGCCCACGCGCAGCACCTCCGCGCTCTGAGGAACCTCCTCGAGGAGCGTGGGGTCGAGGATCCAGTAGTCTCGATCCCGGGTCGTGACCACGGTGGATCGCCAGCCGGAGGGCTCGAGATAGCGCACGAGCTTGAGCGTGCGCTGACATCCTCCGCCTCCGAGCGGCGGGAAGAAGTAGGCGAACACCAGGAGTCGTTTCATCTCCTCCTTCCCGCGGCGGCCAGCGTGGCGAGGCGCGCGTCCAGATGCTCCAGCGTGTCGGCGAAGGAGCCGCGCTCCAGAACCCGGGCGCGGGCCCGCACGCGCATCGGGCCCGCTTCCGGATCGCCCGCGCTCTCCTGGATCGCGCACGCGAGCGCCTCCGCGTCTCCCACCGGAACGAGGTAGCCCTCGCGGCGGTGGGTCACCCATTCGCGGTTCCCCGCGATGTCGGTCACGATCGGAACGAGACCGGAGGACATGGCCTCGAGCAGCGATTGCGAGGTCGAATCCGAGCGCGAGAGGGAGACGTAGAGATCGGCGCTCCGGTACAGCGCTCGGAGTCTCTCCTCGCCGACGAATCCCTCCAGCACCACGTCCTCTCCGACGCCCTCTTCGCGAATCCACGCTTCGACGCCCGCGCGAAGCGGACCGTCCCCCGCCATCGTGGCGCGGAACGGAAACGCGCGCCGCTTGAGGAGCCCGAGCGCGCGCACGAAGGGCTCGGGGTCGTACACCGGCTCGAGCTGCCGCGTCCAGAGGATCCGGACCGGACCGGCGCCGGCGTGCCCCGGACCCTGGCCGGCCCGCGCCGGAACCGGACCCTCCGGCGAAAATGCCGCCGTGTCCACGCCCCACGCGCGCGTCCAGACGCTCCGGGGATCCGCCCCCAGCTCCACCGCCGCGTCCGCGAGCACCGCCGCGTCGACGTGGATCATCGGCGCTTGGCGCAGCACGTACCGGGCGCGCGCGCGGTGGAGCGGAGTGCGCTTCGCGTTCACGAGAAGATCCGAGCCCCAGCAGGCGAGCATCCAGGCGGGCACGCCCGCGAGCGCCGCGAGAAGCCCGTAGTTGGGAAGAAAATGCGCGATGGTGACGTCGGGACGGAACTCCTGGAACACACGGCGGACGTCCGGGACCGCGCTCAGATAGCGGAGCGCCTTCACGGGCCAGGCGCGTCCGACCACGCGCGTCGGCACGCCCGTGTCGCTTGCTTCGTGCGCCGTGAGGAGGAGGACTTCGTGGCCCCGGGAACGATACGCCCGCGCCCAGCGGCGCGTGTGGATCGAAGGCCCGTGCGCGAGGAGGAGGATGCGCACGGAGCGCTTCAGCCCCGGAGCTTCCGGTGGACGGAGCTCCTCCGTCCGGCCACGGCGAGCGGCCTGGGCGTGGCGCCCCAGCTCTCCTTGAAACGGATCAGACCCGGGGCGTCGTGCGGCGAAGCGCCGAAGTTGTACTCGACGTATCCGGCCCCGCAGAGCGTCTCGAGGGTGCGCGCGATGAGGAAGTTGTTCGGCCTCAGATGCCAGCTCGATTCGAGCGAGACCGGAAGCCAGTTCGTCGCGACCCCTTCGTGGAAGAGATGGAGGCTCCCGGCGATGGGCTTCTCCCCGTGGTGCACGAGGTGATATCGCGCGAGCCCCTGGGGCACCAGCTCGCGGTGGATTCTCCCGTAGAGGGAATAGGGCTTGGGATTCCCGCCGCGCCGCCGCACCGTGCGCGACGCGAGATCGTAGAAGGTCCGCACGTCCTCTTCCCCCGAGGCGGCGCGGATGGTGAGGCCGCTTTCCTCGGCCTGCCGCACGAGACGGCGGGCCGAAGGATGAAATCCCCTGGCCACGGTCTCGAAATCCTCCGACAGGGGAAGCACGTGCGTGAAGCTCTCCGACGGCTGAAGGGACGCGGGAATCTCCGGCACCGATCCCTGATACCAGGTCATCTCGGAGCGCAGCGTCCAGCGGCTTCCGGCGCGCCGCGCGAAGGCGAGGAGGAGCTCGAGCCGCGCGGCGGCGGGATCGGGGTGCCCCGGCCGGAGGAGCGGACCGCCGTAGGTGCCGTACGGCATCGAGAAGACGGTCCGGCCGATGCCGCGGTTCCTCACGATCGCCGGGATCCCTCCCGCGTATCCGGCCTCGTCCTCGAGCACGAACGCGACCCACCGCGCGCCGCGCCATTCCCGGGTCCAGAGCTCCGCCCACGCGGAAGTATGAAAGACGGTCGCCTCGGGAGCGCCCGCCACCAGCGCATTCCATGCGTCCCGGTCGGGTGGCGCCTCGACCTGAACGGCGGACTGGAGCTTCACCGCACCACCGCCGCGCGTAGGGTCTTGGACCCGCGCTTGTCGTGGAGGACGATCAGGTAGACCCCGGCAGGAGCGGGCTCGCCGCTCTCCGCGCGCAGGTCCCAGATCTCGTTCTGGGCCGGATCGCAGCGGAAGCGGTGGACGAGATTTCCCGAGACGTCGCGCACCTCGCCCGTGAGGGAATTCTGGATTCCGCCGATGCGGAGCGACCCCGCCCGCGATGGATTCGGGTAGACGTAGACCCGGTCGGTGATCGCCGGGGCTCCGGTTCCGGCCGGAACCACTCTGGAGACTCCGTGCACGGTACCCACCCAGAGCACGCCCCGCGCCGCGTCCCACGCAAGGGCCCGGATGTCGTCATCGACGAGCCCCTGCGCGGTCGTGAATACCTCGATCGGCCCGAAGCCGGAAACGTCCGCGCGCGCGAGCCCGGCGGAGGTTCCGATCCAGACGCTTCCGTTCGTGTCGAGCGTGAGATCGTTCACCTGCGCGCTCGGGAGCCCCGGCCCGCCCTCGGAAGGAGGAGCGACCGTCAGCAGGCGAGTGAAGGTGCCGCTCTGGATGCGGCCCGCGCCCAGCGCCGTGCCGATCCAGGCGGTGGCCGGATCGATCACGGCGATCGAGGTCACCTGGTTGTCGGGCTGCGCCACGTAGTGCGTCCAGAGGTCGTCCGCGTGGAGGGTCGTCCCGCGGCCGTCCCAGACGTCCAGGCCGTTGAACGCGGTCCCGAACCATCCCTTGCCCGCCGAGTCGAATCGCACCGACCGGAGGTTGTTGCTCCGGATTCCGGAATTGGCCGGCGTGAGGGAATCCAGGAGCGCGCCGCTCACGGCATCGAACACGTAGACCCCGTTCTCGTGCTCCGAGCTTCCCGCGAGGACCTGCCCGGACACGGGAGACTGCGCGAAGGTGAGGATGTTGTAGGCGGGGGGCTGGTCCCAGATTCCGGTCCCGGGGTCGTACCGGTCGATCCTCGGCCTCGGCTCCGCGTTCGCACAGCAGTGTCCGATCCAGATCCGCCCGGTCGCGTCCGAGAGAATTCCGAAGGCGTCCGCCTGTTCGAAGGCGCCCCCGGTCGTGGCGCTCGTGAGCGCGCTCCAGGAAACTCCGTCGAAATGGAGCACGACCCCTCGCGCGATGCCCGCGGGAAAATCGTTCCCGGTGGTGAACCAGACGCCGCGTGGGTCCACCACCGCGCGCTGCGTTCCGTTCACGAGGGGACCGTCGCTCAGGTGAGGCTCCCAGGCCGAGGATCCCGGGCGAAGGCGCGCCGCGCCTCCCGAGGTCCCCGCCCAGAGCGCGCCGTCCGGACCGTCCCGGAGCGCGCCGACGCGCGGCGTCGGAAGGCCGGCGCCGGTGGATTGCCAGGCTCCCGGCGCGTACTGGTACACCCCGAGCGCCGCCGAGCCCGAGAAGAATCCCTGCGCGCTCTCGACCAGAACCTGGCTCGGAAAGGCGTGCCCGGAGTTCCCGGGCTGGAACACCCCGCCCGCGTACCGGTACGGCCCGAGCGAAGTCGCGGCCCACAGGGTGTCCGCATGGAGCGCGAGCGAGGTCGCGGGAAGGGAGAGTGCGAAGGTCCGGTTCTGCCACGCGCCCCCCGCGAAGCTCGAAAGACCCGCGGTCGTCCCGACCCAGAGGGTGTCGGCAACTTGCAAGAAGGCGCGCACGTCGTCGCCCGCGAGCCCGCCCGAGGTGCTCGCGTTCGTGAAGGCGCGGGTCAAGCCGATCTGGCCGGTCCCGGGATTTTCGGTGAAGAGCGCCACGCCCCCGCTCGTGGCGACCCACACCGTGTCCCCTCGCGTGTAGACGGCCTGCACGCGGTCCGAGGGAAGTCCGTCGAAGGAGCTGAGCGGGCGGCGGAAGGTGCCGTCGGGGCGGATCCTCGCGACGCCTCGATCCGCGGTACCCGCCCAGAGCATCCCCGAGGGAGATACTTCCACCGAGAGCACGTGGTCGGAGGGAAGCCCCCCCGGCGAGCCCAATATCTTGGTGATGACGCCGGAGGAAGGATCGATCGTGACGACCCCTCCCAGGGTTCCCATCGCGACGAGCCCTCTCCACGGCGTGATCGATTGGATCTCGTTCGAGTTCACGTAATTCTTCACGAAGAGCGTCGTCTGGGCGCTCGCCGCGCCGGGCACCGCGAAGAGGAGCGTGACGAAGCTGAAGGCTCTCACCGACGGACGGATCACGGAACGCTCCGGCCGGTCGCGCGCAGGAAGACGCGCAGATCTTCGGCGAGAGAGAAGCGCCGGAGATAGGCCAGATCCGCCGCCACCCTCGCCATCGGATCCCCCGAGCTCCCGTTCGGGGGCGTCACGACTCCGGGGCGCATCGACTCGAGCGCGAGGCGGGCCCAGCCCGGGACGTCGGCCCACCGCTCCACCTCGTAGGCACTGCGCCCGACCCAGCTCAGACGGCCGGACCAGACGCGCCCCCAGGCTTCACCCGGTCCGTACTGCGCTCCGCGGCTCGTGAGGTAGGCGCGCAGGGCGCCCCAGCGGAAGGGCGCCACGAAGATCGAGAGCAAGAGATCGCTCGCGCGCTTCCGCGCGCGCACCGAGAGCCCGCGGCTCGGGGCGTGGAGCAGGACCGCGCGCACGTTGCCCAGGCTGCCCAGCCGCTCCTCGGCCGCCAGCTGCGCGACGGAGCCTGCCCAGTAGATCGCGGCGCCCGAATCGCGGAGGGAGGCGGCCGCGGCGAGGAGGAACGGCACCTCGGAGGGCTCGGGCGCGACGCACACGATCTGGATCCGCTCGTCCTCGACGAGCGCGCGGAGGCGCGCCGCCGCCGATTCCGGGGATTCCTGGGGACCGGCCGGGGCGCGCGTCCCCAGCGGCTCGAACCCTTCCCCGCGCGCGCGCTCGAACGATTCCCGTACGCGCTCCGATTCCGCACCCGAGCCGACCACCAGGACGCGGCGGAACGCGAAACCCTGTGGAGAACGCGCGCTCGATCGAGTCCGCGAAGGTCGTTCTCCGGTAGAGACCGTTCGCGGCCATGGCCGCCACCGTGACCGCGATGGTGAAGAAGAGGAGCCCGCCGTAGCTCGGGAGCGGAAACACCGGCTTCTCGAAGAGGCCGTTCAGCGCCGTGCGGATTCCATACGCCGCGAGGAACGCCAGCACGGCGGCCAGGACGTCGGTCACGAGCGCGGCGAGAGAAAGGATGCGTCCGCGGAACCGGCTCACGGCGTAGACCACGGCACTCCACTTCTCCGCGAAACGGAGAAGGCCCGCCGCGTGCGCGCGGATCGAGCGCGCGCGGAGCTGTGCGCTTCCGCGCGCGTATTCGTGGACCATCGTGGCCTCGGCGCAGTAGAGCACCTCGTAGCCGTGGCGCCACATCCTCTGGCACCAGTCCACGTCCTCGAAGTACAGGAAGTAGCGCTCATCCATCAGCCCCACGTCGCGCACCGCGCGTTTCCGGGCGAGCATGGCCGCCCCCAGGACCCAATCCACCGTGCGCGTGTCGGCGTGGTCCCAATCGGTCATGAGATGGTTCCGGAGGGTGCGGCTCAGGTTGGCGTACGGCCCGAGCGGCGCCCGTCGCAACAGGAGGGTCTTCCAATTGTAGAAGCGCCGGGCGGAAAGCTGAAGCGTTCCGTCCGGGTTCAGGAGCTTGGGAGCCAGAATGCCCGCCCGGGGATGCTCGTCCGCGCAGCGCTCGAGCGCTTCGATGGAGCCGGGCCGGACCAGAAGGTCGGGGTTCAGGATGAGAACCCGGTCCTCCTTGGCCGCCCGGATACCTTCATTCACCCCGCGCGCGTAGCCCAGGTTCCGCCCGGGGGCGATCACCCGGGCCGGCCAGGGCAGGTCCCGTACCAGATCCTCGATCGGCTCGGCCGAGTTGTTCACGACGAGAAGCTCCCGGAGCGGCGAAGGACGGCTCTCGCGGAGCGACCGGATCAGCCGTTCCAGGGCCGGGCGCGTGTGATAGTGGACGACCACGAGGGACAGGGGCATGGGGGATCGCCTAGAGGGCGCCGAGCAGGTCGAGGATGCGGAGCCTCCACACCATCCATGCGGCTTCCAACACGATCCGCCGCGACATCTTGGACTCCCCCGCACGCCGGTCCACGAAGAGGATTGGAATTTCCCGGATCCGGAACCCTTTTCTCCACGCCTTGTAGTTGATCTCGATCTGGAACCCGTATCCGTCCGAGCGGACGCGGCTCAGGTCGAGCGCTTCCAGCACCTCGCGGCGAAAACACTTGAACCCGCCGGTCAGGTCCTTGATCGGGATGCCGGTGATGACGCGGCTGTAGACGTTGGCGCCGTAGGAAAGGATGAGCCGCTTGAGCGGCCAGTTCACGACGGTGACGCCGTGCAGGTAGCGCGAGCCCACGACGAGATCGGCGGTCTCGAGCTCGCGAAGGAATTGCGGGAGCGAGTCCGGATTGTGGGAGAAATCGGCGTCCATCTCGAACACCGCGGTGTACTGGCGCTCGAGCGCGTAGCGGAATCCCGCCACGTAGGCCGAGCCCAGACCCATCTTGGCCGGACGATGCATCACGTGGACGCACGGATTCGACGCGGCCAGCTGATCGGCGACCGCGCCCGTCCCGTCCGGGGAATTGTCGTCGATGATCAGGACCTCGAGCGGGAGGGCCTCGGCGAAGATGCGGCGCAGAAGCTCCGGAAGATTCTCCCGCTCGTTGTAGGTCGGGATGATCACCAGGGCCTTCATGCGGATGCCCCCGCGGGCTCGGTACGCTCCGGTCCGGACGGACGCCGGCGTCTCTGAAAGAGGCCCGCGCCCGCGATCAGCACCGTCACGAGGAGCGACGCGCCCGAGATCCGGATTCCCGTCCGGAGCGCCCGCGGCTCGTACCGGAACTGGATCCCGTGCGCTCCGGGCTCCACCAGCACGCCGCGCATCAGGTAGTTCACGCGATGGATCGTCGCGGGTTTGCCGTCGACGGCCGCCTGCCAGTCGGGGTCGTACTGATCCGCGAGCACGAAGAGTCCCGGGGCCTGCGTCACGACCATGAACTCCGCCTCGTTGAAGTCGTAGCGCAGGACCCGGACCGAATCCCGCTCGGCGGGCTCGGCCATCGGCGGCAGAGGCTCGTTCCCGGTCCAGAGCGCCTCGCGGGCGGGGTTGAATCCGTTCGTGCGGATCGTCGCGAGCGCGACCGCATCGTCCCGCACCGGTTTCAGCCGGTGCACCACGTAGGCCCGGGGCAGCACGCCCTCAATCTCGTACACGTTGATGTCCCCCTCGTGGCGCAGGACGACGCCCGGCGTGCTGGGGGGGAGCTTGCCGTCCAGGAGCACGTATTTCACGTTGAGGAAGCGAAGCATCTCCATGCTGCTCATGATTCCGGCCGTGTCCGCGAGCGCCTGGTAGAGCTTCGGCTTGGCCGGATGGTAGCCGAGCACCGAGGCGATGCCGTAGGCAGCCAGCCGGCTGTCGTTCCACTGGAGGGGATAGACCCGGAAGAGGGTGGAATCCGATTTCAGGACAGTCACCTCGGGCGTTTCCATGAAATACCCCGCGTAGTCCTCCGGTGATCCTAATTGCGGATCCATGATTTTTCGGTCCACCGTCCAGAGGTCCACGGCCACGACCGCGAGCACCGCGATCGCCGCCGCCGTGCGGCGGATCTTCCCCCGGCGCGCAAA
Organism: Candidatus Eiseniibacteriota bacterium; assembly: GCA_005893165.1. Classification (GTDB taxonomy): domain Bacteria; phylum Eisenbacteria; class RBG-16-71-46; order SZUA-252; family SZUA-252; genus WS-7. The sequence goes on from VBOR01000060.1 coordinate 22,824, forward strand.
TCCGATGAAGAGGAGCCCCAGCCCGAGGAGGAGACCCGACTTGATCGCATCGAGCGAAGCCATGTCCAGCGCCTGGCGGGCCAGGTCCGCCGTGAAGTGCGGGCGGGCGCGCGTGGCCCCGCTCACGAGCGCTCCCGAGGCCGCATGGAGGAGCGCGACCACCGCGATGCCCGAGGCGGCGGAGATCCATGCGGCCCGGATCCAGGGGGCCCCAGGATCCCGGTCCTTCTCCTTTGCCGTCGCGGGTCGCTCGAGCGCTCGGGTCAGTCCGAAGGCGGCAAGCGCCGCGGTCGCGAACTGGACCAGCACGAGCACCATGACGGGGACGCGGAACTTGTTGAAGAACGGGAGATGGTAGTAGAGGAGGGAATAGAGAGGCTGGAAGTGCTTTCCGAACGACATGAGGAGCGCGAACCCCGCGAGCGCCAGAAGATACCAGCGGACGCTGCCCCGCCAGCTCAGCGCCCCGTAGATCGCGAGCGCGAGCGCGACGATGCCCATGTAGTTCGGATAATCCGTGAACGGCATGCTTCCCCAGTACGTGCTCCCGCCGAAGCCGAACATGCTCGGGATCACGAACGTGAGGATCTCGCGCGGATCGAACGACCAGGAGGTCGCGTAGGTGAGCCCGGCGCCGCCCCCCTCTCCCCCGCCGCGGACCGAGAGCTTGGAGTACTCGTGCGTCGGGACGATCTGCACGTGCCCGCGCAGGAGCTGCAGGGCCGCCGCGAGCGCGAAGGCGGAAAGCGCCAGGAGCGAGCCACGGCGCGCGAACCGGTCGAGGAGCAGGAGCAGGAGCGGAAGGTACGCCGCGGTCATGATCTGGCTCCCGTGGCCGAAGACGCCCACCGCCACGAGATTCGGGGTGAGCGCAAGCACCACGGCCCCGAGGGTCGCCCCTTCCGGCGAAGCGCCCAGCGCGCGCAGGAGCGCGAACATCGAGAGCGCGAGGAGGAGATAGTGGGCGAGGAGCCACGTGAGGTCCGGAAAATGGAGCGTCTTGTTCAGGAATCCGAAGACGACGTCCAGGGGATAGACGTAGGGCACGAAGGTGAGGCTTCCGAAGCTGGGCATCCCGAGGAAGTGGTACGGATTCCAGAGCGCGTAGACGTGCCTGTGCTGCCAGGCGTCCAGCGCGACGCGCGCGAACCCCGCGGGTGCCACGGAATCGGGGGTGAGAAAGACCTTCCCGAACACGATCGGATAGAAGAAGACGAGCACGAGGAGCGCGACGATCGCCCACGCCCAGCGCGCGAAGAGCGCGGCCGCTTCACCGTCGCGCGCCGTTCCCGCGCGCGCGCGGGACCGTTCCTCCCGCGCGCCCCCTTTCGGTTCCCGGGAGGGTCTCTTCATGCGGCCTCCCGCGCGCAGAACGCGACGAAGCGTCCGGCGATCTCGTCCCAGTCGTGCCGCCGGGCAAAGGCGACGAGCGGGGCGGGATCGGCGGGGGACGCGAGCAGGGCCGACGCCGCGGCGATGAAGTCCGCCTCCGAATCCGCCACCCTGGCCGCCTCGCCCCACGCGCCGGCCTCCCCGGTGAAGCGCGTGGTGACGCAGGGCACCCCGGCCGCCGCGTATTCGTAGAGCTTGACCGGGTTCACGGCTTCGGTGAGGGGCGTGCGCCGGAACGGAATCAGTCCGACCCGGAACGCCCGCACGATGGAGGGAACCTCCTCGTACGGCCTCGGGCCGAGCCAGAAGAGATTGGGGCTCCGGGCCTGCGCCCGCTCCAGCTCCTCGCGCGTGGCGGGAGGCGCGGGACCGACGAGGAGAACGCGCGCCCGTGGGAGCGCACGCGCGAGCGCCGAGACGAGGGGCAGGTCGAACCAGGAGTGCAGGGATCCGACGTATCCCAGGATCGGCGCCTGCGGGTCGCCGGGGAGGTCGCGGGCCGGGGCGGCGCCCGAGAATCGCGCGACCTCCACGCCGTTTCCAATGAGCTCCGGATTGCGGGCGCCCCCGGCCAGCGCGAGACGCGCCAGGGGCTCGGAGGTCACGCTGACGCCGTCCGCTTCGCGGAGGAGCCCTTCCCAGTGGCGCACGAGGCGCGGCGGGACGGGAGCGAAGTGGAGCGGAGCGTCGATCATGTCGTAGACGGTGCGGTCGGCCCCGAGCACCGGGAGAAAGGGGTGCGCCAGGAAGTTCTGGACCACCGCGAGCCTGGGTGCGCCGCGTCTCCCGAATCCGCGAAGGGTCCGCGCCCAGGCCCGCTGGAGCGTGAAGAGCGCGCCCACGGCCGGCGGCCAATCACCCATCCGGTAGAAGAAGCGCCGGAGGCCGGGCGAGCGCGCGTGGAGAGGAAGGAAGGGAAACGAGACGCGGGTGATCCTCTCGGAGACGGGCGCCGGGCGGAAGGCGGCAGGATGCCCCAGGGTCCAGGGCTCCACGAAAAGAATCCGGGCGTCGGGCGGAAATCTCGTGGCGAGCTGCTGCGGTCGTTGCCAGAGACTCCCCCAGGGAATATCACTGAGCCAGACGACGTCCCAGCCGGGACGCACGTGAGCCTCCGGGTTCGAACACGGCCTCAGAGTACGGGGAGCCGCAATCGACCGTCAAGACGCCACATGCGCGGACCGATTGACCTTTCCCGGGACGTCCCGTAGCGTGCCCCCGCGTGCCCCGGCCGACCCGAGTCGCGATCGATCTGAGGCCCCTCAGTCGCGGGCCCTCGACCGGAATCGGACTCATCCTGAGCCAGATCCTGGAAGAGCTCCCGGCCCGCGGTTTCGAATTCATCGGCGTGAGCGACCGGCCCGTTCCCTCGGCGGCGGTCACCGAATCGATCGAGGTGCACGCCGGGCGAAGCTCAGACGGGCGGATCCGGTGGGAGACCCGCGAGCTTCCCGGGATCTTGCGCGCGATCCAGCCCCAGCCCGACCTCTTCCACGCCACCTGGAACCACGGCGTCCCTCCGGGCCTTCCCTTCCCCTCGATCCTATCCCTGCACGACGTGATCCCCTGGATCGCGCCCGCGCGCGTGCCCTGGCCGTGGCCGGGGGCGCTCCATCAATGGCTCTACCGGCGCCAGGTCCGCGAATCGGCGCGAAACGCGGCGGCGATCGTGACGCTGAGCGAGGCGAGCCGGGGCCACATCGTGGAGCGGATCCCCGAGGCCGCATCGAAGATCGAGGTGATTCCCTGTGCGGTGCCGCGCTGGCTCGGGCCCGCGACTCCGGAGGCCGCCGCATCGGCGCGCGAGCGATTCGGCGGGCGCTACTGGCTCTATCTGGGCGGATTCGATCCGAGAAAGGGGGTCGATCTTCTGGTGGAGGCGATGGGGATCGCGTTTCCGGGCGGAAGGGGCGCCCCCGCGCTCGTGCTCGCCGGAGCGGAGAACCGGCTCGCGGCCGATCTCGCCCGGTCCGCGGCCGGTCATGGGCTTCGCGTGAGCCTTCCCGGGTACGTGCCCGATGCCGAGATCTCGGGGCTTCTGGGAGGCGCGGAGCTCTTCGTGTATCCGTCCCGCCACGAGGGATTCGGCATCCCGCCGCTTCTCGCGATGGCGGTGGGAACGCCGAGCGTCGCGAGCGACATTCCGGCGATCCGGGAGGTGGTCGGGGACGCGGCCGTTCTCTTTCCTTCGGGCGACGCGCGGGCGCTCGCCTCACGGCTCGCCGACGCCGCGAAGGACCCGGCTTCGCTGGCACCGCTCGCGCGGCGCGGCAAGGAGCGCGCGGCGCGCTTCAGCGTCGAGGCGCTGGCGGAGCGAATGATTCGGGCGTACGAGCGGGCGGCCGGAACCCGAGCAGAATCCACGTGAAATCGAAGAACCCCAGGAGGAGTGCTTTCGCGCTGCGCGTATCCCCGCGGATGAGTGAGCGCGTGACGAGCCACTTCGTCCAGGTCAGGTAGGCGAGCCAGGCAAGTGGACGCTGCCACGGCGTGCCGTGACGCGACAGGTAGAGGGCGCCGCTCCGCAGACGGTAGTAGGCCTTGAGCGGCGTCAGTCCTCCTCCGCTCGTCGCGGAAACGTGATGCCAGACCTTGGCGGAGGGCTCGTAGCCGAGGCGAAAGCCCCTTGCCCGGGCACGCGCGCCCCAGTCCACGTCCTCCACGTACATGACGTACTCGGGGTCGAGGAGTCCGACCGATTCGATCGCCGCGCTGGAGAGAAGCGCCGCGGCAAGCGAGACGTACTCCACGTCGCGAGGCCCGTCCCGGAGCTTCTCGTCCTTGACGTTCACGCCGCGGTGACGGATGAGTCCCGTGCGCCGTCCCACCTCCCCCCCGGCGAACCAGATCACGTCCGGCACGTCGAAGTAGTAGATCTTCGGGGAGACCGCGGCCAGCCGCGGATCGGCTTCCAGCGCCTGCCGGAGCTTCCCGAGCGCGGGGCGCTCCAGCACGACGTCGTTGTTGAGAAGAAGCACCGAGCGCGCCCCCTGCCCGAGCGCCCTCCGCAGCCCCTCGTTCACGCCGCCGGCAAAGTACCGGTTCGTCTCGAGCCGCATCACCTCCACGGCGGGGAATTCAAGGCGCACCGTTTCGGCGGTTCCGTCGGTCGAGCCGTTGTCCACGAGGAGCACGCGGTCGGCAGGCGGATCGAGCGCCAGGACCGAGGTGAGGCATTGCCGCGTCAGCGGAAGCTGATTCATCGCGAGGACCAGCGCCCACGTGGGCTTCACGCCGCGCGGGGCGCTCACCGTGGGACCTCCTCCGCGAGCGACTCGATCGCCTGTACCAGCCCCTCCCACTCGAACCGCCCGCGCGTCCGCGCCACCCCTTCCCGAAGGCGGGCGCCGAGATTCTCGTCGAAGAAGCGCTCGATCGCGCGCGCCAGCGCGGGAGGATCCCGCGGCGGCACGAGGAGCCCCGAGACGCCCTCCTCGATCACCTCCTCCAAGCCGCCGGTTCGTGTGGCGATCACCGGCACCCCGGCGCCGAAGGCGACCTGGGCGATCCCCGAGCCGGTCGCCTCCCGGTACGGGAGCGCCACCACGTCGGCCGCGGCGAAGTAGGGGGCGACCTCTTCGTTGGGCACGTAGCGGTTCACGACGCGAACGCGGCCGCGCAGGGCGGGATCCTCGAGGAGCGCGCGGTATCGCGCTTCCGGCTCGTAGAACTCCCCCACGATGACGAGGTGGTCCCACGCGTCCGGTCTCGCGAGCCGGAGCGCCGTGAGGAGATCCTCGAGCCCCTTGTAGGGGCGAACGTATCCGAAAAAAAGAAGGACGCGCCCGTCGAGCGAGAGCGCGCGCCGCGCTTCCTCGCGGCTCACCGTCCGCTCGCTGAAGATGGCGTAGGTGGGATGGGGATGGACGCGCACGGGACGGCCCTGCGCCAGGGGCTCGAGTTTCTTCGCCTCCGCATGGGCGTGCACCAGGAAGGCATCCGCGGCGCCGAGGCCGTACGTGGTGAGCGCCCGGTCGAGGGGGGTGGCTTCGTGGGGCGCCACGTTGTGGCAGAGGAAAATCCTCGCGGGCCGCCTTCCCCGCTCGCCTCCATCCTTCCCCCGCGCCCCCCGCGAGGCCGTTCCGAGGGACGGCCCGAAAAAGGGGTGCCACCACGGGACGACGAGGAAATCGGGAGCGATCGCCCGGATCCGGGCCCCCGCGCGGACCCAGGAGAAGGGATTCACGCTGTCCAGGATCGGCTCCGGAGGAACCGGCGGCTCGATCGCCTCCCTGCTGCTGTCGAACTGGGTGGTGCCGGGAAAGAGGAGACCGGGGTAGAGCCTGCGAAAGGACACGATCGCAAGCCGGTGACGCTTGGCCAGCGCCCGCGCCAGAAGCGTCGTGTAGTGCGCGATCCCGCCCCGGTGAGGGTACGTGGGTCCCAGGATCGCGGCCTTCAACGCGGTTCTCTTCTCCGGAGGGAGACTAAAGCCGCTCCCGGATCGCGTAGTCCGGCTCGTGGCTGCGCGTGCTCGCGATGAGCTCGCCGAGGAATCCGATCGAGATGAACTGGATCCCGAGGATCACGAGCACCGCCCCGAAGAGGAGCGCCGGCCGGAGCCTCAATCCTTCCCCGAGCACCCAGCGCCAGGAGAAGCCGATGGTGATCGCGGCGCCCACGAGCGTGAAGAAGACGCCGATCCTCCCGAAGAGGTGGAGCGGCCGCCTCGAGATCCTCGTGAGGAACATGACCGCGAGGAGATCCAGAAAACCGTTCAGGAACCGCCCCGCTCCGAACTTCGTCTTCCCGTGAAGGCGCGGGTGGTGCACGGTGCGCATCTCGCCGACCCGGAACCCGTTCCAGTGCGCGAGCACCGGGATGAACCGGTGAAGCTCGCCGCGGAGGTTCAGCGTCCGCACCACCTCCGCGCGGTACGCCTTGAGTCCGCAGTTCATGTCGTGGAGCTTCACGCCGGTCATCGAGGAGGTCACGGCGTTGAAGAGCTTCGACGGGACCGTCTTCGTGATCGGGTCCTGCCGATTCTGCTTCCATCCCGAGACCAGGTCGTAGCCCTCCGTGAGTTTCTCGATCAGCGGGCCGATCTCCGCGGAGTCATCCTGTAGATCGCCGTCCATCGTGATGACCACGCGTCCGCGCGCGGCTTGGAATCCGACGGAGAGCGCGGCCGATTTGCCGTAGTTCCTGCGAAACACGATGGCCCGGAGATTCGGAGTCCGGCGGTGGAGCTCGTGAAGGCGCGCGGTGGGGACGGCGACCATGATGGCGTCCAAGGGCGCCATCAAGCCCGT